>NZ_JACIYP010000021.1 GCF_014359905.1 Hoeflea sp.
TTTTCGCGTCTTTTTTCGACACTGGAGTACGCCAAGAATCTGAAACGCTCATAGTCGCATGAGCCGAATTGCTGTGCTGCTGATCGGTGGCACAGCCGAAATCTTGAACAAAGTCCAAGTGGCCAAGCCGTCACGACCCGCTCGGCAAGCGCGGATGACAAGATAGGAGGTTTCCGATCGAATCAGAGCGCGGAGGCCTTACGGCAGTGTCCGGATGCAATGATTACCTTTGTGAACAAGCTGTTGAGGCCCACAATCTCTTCGCCGCAATCCCTATCAAATAGGGAAACGACATCTGTCCAATCCTGCTGAACACCAAGGAAAAATCGTGAAACCTAAATTTTATTTTTTAGTTAGCTTGAAATCTGCCATAGGAATTCTCTAGTTAAAGTAGGCATCACATATTGTAAGGAGTTCAGATGCCTAAAAAATGCCTTCCCATCCTTAGTCGAGGATTAACCGAGGCCGCCGCGCATGCCTTCCTGCGGCACCTTTCCGAGCGCACCGAGGAGTATATCGACGATGTGCTCTGGGGCACGGGGGTCACGAACGAGGTAACGGCCTGGGTCGCTAGAAGCACCGAGACCGCAGCAAGGGATGAGACCCTCATTCCTTTCCGTCATGCCGCCGCCAATCCTGAGTCTGTCGGATCCCGCGTAAACCTGCACATTGCCGGATGGACGGTTGCCGAAATTGCCGCATACGACACCGAGGAGGTGTCAATATGGTAGTCACCGGCTAAGCCCGATCACCCTTACAGTGCTTTTCGCGACCAAGAAGCCCGTTGCCCGGGCGAAAAATCAGGCTTCCCTAGCTTGGTGGACGATCGTGCCCCGCGGCGTGGTGTAGCTGGGTAGCGCGGTGGTCATCGGCGCTTTTCCGGTAGGGTCTGGTTGTCGACACCAACCCCTCTCCGAAAGAACCACCGATGATCGACGACATGATGAACCTGCGCGCGCTTGTCGAGAAGACACCTGATGCCGATCTGCTGCGCGAGATGATCGGCTTTGCCGCCGAGAAGCTGATGAAGATGGAGGTGGGCGCGGCCGCCGGCGCCGCCTATAGCGAGAAGTCGCCGCTCCGGACGGCCCAGCGCAACGGCTATCGCGACCGGGACTGGGAGACACGGGCGGGGACGGTCGAGCTGCGCATTCCCAAGCTCAGGAAGGGCTCCTACTTCCCGGGCTTACTGGCGCCGCGCCGCATGGCCGAGAAGGCACTGACGGCCGTCATCCAGGAAGCCTATGTCCAAGGCATCTCGACGCGCTCGGTCGACGATCGCGTCAAGGCGATGGGCATGTCGGGCATCTCGAAGAGCCAGGTCCCTCGGCTCTGCGCGGAGATCGCCGGCAAGGTGAAGGCCTTCCTCGAACTGCCGATCGAAAGGTGACTGGCCGTATCTGTGGATCGATGCGACCTACCTGAAGGTGCGCCGCGGCGGGCGCATCGTTTCGGTCGCCGTCATCGTCGCCGTCAGCGTTAACAGTGACAGCCGGCGCAAGGTTCTGGGCATGGAGATCGGCACATCGGAGGCCGAACCCATCTGGACCGAGCTCCTGCGCAAGCTCCCCCGACGCGGCTTGCGCGGCGTGAAGCTCGTCGTCTCCGATGCGCATGAGGGCCTGAAGGCGGCCGTCACCAAGGTGCTCTCAGCGACATGGCAACGCTGTCGGGTGCACTTCATGAGGAACGTGCTGGCGCATGCGGGCAAGAGCGGCCGCCGGGTTGTCTCGGCCTTCATCGCCACTGCCTTCGCCCAGGAGACGCCGGAAGCCGCCAGCACCCAGTGGAGGGCCGTCGCCGACCAGATCCGGCCCAAGTGCCAAAGCTCGCTGCCATCCTCGACGACGCCGAGCCGGACGTGCTCGCCTACATGCCTTTTCCGAAGGAGCATCGGGCGAAGCTGCACTCGACGGATGAGATCGACAAGACTTTTGTGCCGATTTGCGCTATTCTTGCGACGTGCGGTCGACCTCGTGGCGAAGCGTGGCGCGTCGGCTGGAAGCGCCATCGGGCAGCCCAATCAGTCCCTGCCGGTTTGAGGCGGCCGCACTCCCGCGGGTTCTTTTTGGTGGGCGGGGCCGCCACGCAGCAGCGAAGTGTTCGTAGCTCTTTTCTGCGTGCTCTGCGATCCGCGCCTCCTGCTGGCGCAATTCCTTCACGTTGTAAGCATAGCTCGCGCCGCGCTTGTTACCTTTCTTCTGTGGTTGTCCGGCGGCCAGTTCCATGCGCGTCGCTTGTGTGCCAGGAGACTGGGCCTTTCCCAACGGTAATCCTCACCCTTCGTCAACATATGCCAGCACAGTGTGGTATGCTTACGCGCCACGGCAAAAGCAGCAATTTGATGACCCCGGCGCGTCCGGGTTCGGATGAAGAAGGCACGCAGAGGTCCCGGTGCTTTTGCAGCGGCCCACGCCGCCTCGACCAGCATCGCGCGGGCATGGCTGCGGCCGGCCTTGCTGATCCGACCATGATGGGCAGGTCCGAGGCCGGATTGGCGCACGCGCGGGTTCAGCCCAAAATAGCTCACGAGCTTCTGGGGGCTTTTGAACCTGTCGATGCTGCCGATCGCGGCCATCAGTCCCGCCGCCACAGTCAGGTTGACGCCGGTAATGGTGAGCAGCCGCTGGATCGCTTCGTCATCCAGCGCGTCCTTGGCAATGTCACAGTCGAGTACGGCAAGATCCTCCGCAAGGCGGTCCAGTTCACGGATATGGCGTGTGATTGCGGCACGTTCGTCGTCCGGCATTGGCTGGCGCGTCAGCCACTCACGGCCGCGCTGGTTGAAAAGGTCTGCATGGGGGCACTTGGGGATCAGATGCGCATTGAGGATCGCATGCACCTCGTTCTTGATCCTGGTACGGTGCCGAACGACCTGGTAGCGACGCGCCACCAATCTGCGCATCCGCTCCGTCGCCGGATCTGGGGTCCATATCTCCGGAAGGTACCCGGCGGCATACAAGCTCGCCAACGTCGCCGCATCGACCTTGTCAGTCTTCACATGGGCATGGGCGATCGCCTTTACCTGAAGGGGATTGGCGATCACCACCCGCTTCACATGTGGCGATAGAACTCGGGAAACCGCCATGCAGTTTCCGGTCACCTCGATCACCACCTTGTCTGTTCTTTGAAGTTGTCTTCCTAACCCCTCCAGTGCCGTTCGGGTCATCTCGACCCGTCCCTCATGCCTGGTCAACCCATTCTCCCAGATCACCACTTCCCCGAAGGTCCGGTGAATGTCGATTCCGATTACGCGTCGCATGCGCGCCTCCATCATCAGTTGAAAACAACGGGAGCGGCGGGCGACACGCCAACTACGGATTCGCGCTCTCGGCGCAACCGGGCGAGTCGCAGAGGCGGCCAGCTACTAACACGAGCTCGCAGCTCATCATGTGCATCGGCCTGCCCGCACCTTCGTGCTCCCGGTGCCTCTGTCCCGGATGCTCGCAGCATACACCCTGATCCGAAAATCAGAGCCAGACATTGGCACCAGGATCTTCATACCGGTTACGACCCCGATCGAGCGCCTCAATGGCGAGATCAGGCGGCGCACCGACGTCGTCGGCATATTCCCCAACGATGACGCTATCGTCCGATTGGTTGGCGCCCTGCTGCTGGAGCAGAACTACGAATGGGCCGTCCAGCGCGCCCGTTACATGACACTAGAAAGCGTCGGCCAATTGAGCGATGATCCGCTCATCAGCCTGCCAGCAGTGGCGCGCTGATCGACTCGGCCATGCCGGAAAGCGCGGCGATCAATGCTGCCAGCGACACCACTCGGTGGGACACCATCTGGTGGACAGCGCACCGTCAGATCCGAACGAAGGCGAACTGCTGGATACTGCACAGAACGATTTGCCGAGGCTTCTCTACCGTGTAGAAGTCCGGCAACCGGTAGGATCATCGACGGATACGGTAGAGGCAAAAACAAAGGCCGACGCTAAAAAGTTGACCAGCCCTTACTCCCTCGGTTTCCAGGAGAACGGTAGGCCAACGGTAGAGACCATCGGAACGCGACATGACTGACGCCAATCGGTTGACACCGACGCCGTAAGGTATTGAATACACTGAGGGTGAATGGTGCCCGGAGGCGGATTTGAACCACCGACACGCGGATTTTCAATCCGCTGCTCTACCAACTGAGCTATCCGGGCATCTCACCGGAACGAGGGGTTTGCCCATGTTCCAGACGCTTGCCGGCGAAGGCGTTTTCGACTGCCGAAAGCGAGCGGGTTATAACATCTTGAAAGGCCCTGTCCAGCACCCTTTTCAGGCTTTTTCACCACATGAGGAAGAAACTGAAGGAGGGGCTGGGCAATCAGGATTGCGAAGGCCGGATCTTCACGACATCCGGACGCAGGAAACGGCTCCCCATGCGCTGCGCGACTGCCATGCGGCCCGATCAGCCATCGGCATCAGCCCCGGTCGTCGAAATCCTCGTCCTGATTGTCCTCGACCTCTGTCACCGGAATGGCGTAGCCGCCCACCAGCCAGCGATTGAGGTCGACGGCGCGGCATCGCTCGGAGCAGAAAGGATAGCTGTCGCGGGTCGACGGACGTCCGCATTCCGGACATGGCTGCGCCTTGCGCAGCGGGGTCACCTTGCTGTCGGTCATGGGATCAGCCCTCAAGCCATTTGAAGTGGACATCATAGCCTTCGCCGGTCAGAAGGCCAACCGCCTCGTAGAGCGGCAGTCCGACAACATTGGTGTAGGAGCCCACCAGCTTGACCACAAAGGTTCCCGCCAGGCCCTGAATGGCATATCCGCCGGCCTTGCCGCGCCACTGGCCCGAGGCCAGATAGCTTTCGATCTCGACCTTGGAGAGCCGCTTGAAGCGCACCCTTGTCTCGACGATCTTCTGACGAATGGTGTGATCCGGCGTTACCAGGCAGATGCCTGTGAAGACGCGGTGGCTGCGGCCCGACAGGAGATAGAGCGCGTTCGAGGCCTCGTCGATCTGCTCGGCCTTGGGCAGGATGCGGCGACCGACGGCGACCACGGTATCGGCCGCCAGGATGTAGGCATTCTTCCAGGCCGGGTCGAGCCGTGTTTGCTTGAGCGCGGCATCGGCCTTCTCGCGCGACAGCCGCCGCGCCAGCGAGCGCGGGTGTTCGGCGCGCTGGGGCGTCTCGTCAAGATCCATCGGCATCAGCCTGTCAGGCGCAATTCCGCCCTGGGCGAGCAGTTCAAGCCTGCGCGGCGAACCGGATGCAAGGATCAGTTTTTGCGAACGCGTCATCGGACGGCCTCACCCTTCGCTCACTTGAAGCGATAGGTGATGCGGCCCTTTGTCAGATCGTAAGGCGTCATCTCGACCAGCACCTTGTCGCCTGCGAGAACGCGGATGCGGTTCTTGCGCATGCGGCCCGCGGTGTGCGCAATGATCTCATGCTCGTTTTCGAGCTTCACCCGGAAGGTTGCGTTCGGCAGCAGTTCGGTGACTACGCCAGGGAATTCGAGGACTTCTTCTTTCGCCATTCAGTGTCTGTCTTTCCAGTTGAAAAGGGCGGCGCAAAATGCGCTGGCCCGAAATTTGGCCGGAACCTACACAATGACAAGCGATTTGTGAACCAAATTGATTCAATCGCCCGCATGGGGTCGCGGCCAGCCCTTGCCCGAGCTGATCCGCTGTTTGAGCATGTCGCGGACCTCGCGATAGGCGTCGAGAATGCGTTCGCGGGTTCCGGTGGCCACCGTCGGGTCCGGCGTCGGCCAGTAGATCACCTCCACCGCATTGCTGCGGGTCAGGTCCAGCGCCCGGTGATGGGCTTCCGGTGCCAGGGTGACGATGACATCGAAATAGTCATCCTCGAGCTCATCCAGCCTCTGCGGCTGCCGCTGTCCGAGATCGAGGCCGATCTCGGCCAAAACCGTGTCGACGAAGGGATCGCGTTCGCCCGGACGGACGCCTGCGGAGGCTATGTAGGTGCCCGCCGGCAGGATCGAGCGGGCAATGATCTCGGCCATCGGCGAGCGGATCGAGTTCATGCCGCAGACGAACAGAAGCGCGCCGGGCGTGGTAACCGCGGGGGCCGGGCTCATGTCCGCCATGGCGGTCCCTATCCGCGCCAGTGCAGCACGCAGACGAGCGTGAACAGCCGCCGGGCGGTATCAAAATCCATCTTGATCTTGCCCTCAAGCCTGTCCATCAGCGTCTGCGAGCCTTCATTGTGGATACCGCGCCGGCCCATGTCGATGGCCTCGATCTGGCTCGGCGTGGAGGAGCGGATGGCCTCGTAGTAGCTCTCGCAGATCATGAAATAGTCTTTCACGATGCGGCGAAACGGCGTCAGCGAGAGAATGTGGGTGGCGACCGCTTCGTCGCCTTGCGTGGAAATGGAAAACACCAGCTTGGCTTCGATCAGCGACAGCTTGAGCTTGTACGGTCCCTTGTCATGGCCGACCGGTTCGAAACTGTTTTCCTCGATCAGGTCGAAGATGGCGACCGCGCGTTCGTGCTCCACATCAGGCGTGGCGCGGCCGATGGTTTCATCCAGGACCACATCCGAGAGCCGTTTTGTGTCCGCCGCCGCCGTCATTCCCGCTCACGTCCCTCCTCGGGGCCCGGTTCCCGGAGGTTCATCCGGATCGATACCGAGCGCGCATGGGCATCCAGTCCCTCCGCTCTTGCCAAGGTTATGGCAGCAGGGCCGAGCGACTGCAACTGTTCCGGGCCGAGCCTGAGGATCGAGGTGCGCTTGACATAGTCGAGCACCGACAGGCCGGAGGAAAACCGGGCCGAGCGCGCCGTGGGCAGGACGTGGTTGGAGCCGCCGACATAATCGCCGATCACTTCGGGCGTATGACGGCCGAGGAAAATGGCGCCCGCATTGTGGATCCGGGCGGCCAGCGCATCGGAATCATCGGTGGCAATTTCCAGATGTTCTGCGGCAATCCGGTTGGCGAGCGGCACTGCCGCGTCCCAGTCCGGCACGAGAATGACTGCGCCGAAATCGGCCCAGCTCTTGCGGGCCGTCTCGGAGCGGCCAAGGGTTGAAAGCTGGCGCTCGACCGCAGCGATCACGGCTTCGCCAAAAGCCTCGTCACGGGTGATCAGAATCGACTGCGCGCCTGGATCATGCTCTGCCTGGGCCAGGAGATCGGCGGCAATCCAGTCGGGATCATTGTCGGGATCGGCGATCACCAGCACTTCCGAGGGTCCGGCGATCATGTCGATGCCGACTGTGCCAAACACTTCGCGCTTGGCCGCCGCCACCCAGGCATTGCCGGGTCCCATGATCTTGGCCACCGGCTTGATGGATTCGGTACCATAGGCAAGGGCCGCGATCGCCTGGGCGCCGCCGATGCGGTAGATTTCGGTGACGCCTGCGACACGGGCGGCCGCGAGCACCACCGGGTTGAGCGCTCCGTCCCGCGCGGGCACCACCATGACGATCCGCTCGACGCCCGCCACCTTGGCAGGCACCGCGTTCATCAGCACCGAGCTCGGATAGCTCGCGGTGCCGCCGGGAACATAGAGCCCGACCGCCTCGATCGCCGTCCAGCGCGATCCCAGTTCGACGCCGAGGCTATCGACATAGCTGTCGTCCTTCGGCATCTGCCGCTGATGATGGCTGACGATGCGGTCATGGGCGAGTTCAAGGGCGGCCAGGATACTGGGGTCAGTCGCCAGATAGGCCGCCTCGATGTCCTCCGCGGCGACGGCAAGGCCCAGTTCGCGCGTGTCGATCTTGTCAAAGCGCTGGCTGAAATCGTGCAGCGCCGCATCGCCGCGCTCGCGGACCTCGCGGATGATGGCGCGCACATCGTTCTCGACGTCTTCGGAGACCTCGCGCTTGGTGGTCAGGAAGGCGGCGAAACGGTTCTCGAAATCCGGCTGCCGGTAATCAAGCCTCAGTACCACTGCCCTGCCCCCATCATCATTGCGCTTCTTCGGTTCAGCTCGCGACCGGATGGCGCGGCTTGAATTTGGTTTCCCAGCCGCCGCCGATATCGGTGACCTGGACTTCGATGCAGTCGACGTCGAGGCGGATCACCGCATCGCCCGACAGGACCAGTTCTATCGCGCCCGCCGGGGCTTCCTCGCCCGGCACAAAGGTCAGCGCCAGCAGCGAATGCACAGCGCCGGTATCCTTGAGGTCGATTCCGCGGGATCTGACGGCCTGGACCTGCTTGACCGCAAGGACCGCCCTGCGGCGTTCGAACGCCTTTCTGGCCTTTCCCTCTTCCCAGACAAAGCGGTTGCCTTCCAGCGTGAAGGTCCTGTCCTTGCCCAGAAAGGCGGTGTCGCCGGTCTTGAATACGGCATCCTGCAGACAGGCGGAAATAACAGCCAGATCCGTTTCGTCAAGCGCGATCAGTTTCAGACTGTCCATGGTCTTCCTCGGTTTTCTCGGTCAGGGCACGGTTGGCCGCAAGCAGTGTGCTGCACCGCAAGGTAGGTGCGGTGGGGCCAAAGCGCAATGCGCCGATGGTGGCGGTTGCCGTTTCGCAGGCGGCGCGGACGCCTCAATCGCTGATGCGTTCGACCACCGCGCCGCAATTGGTGAGCTTTTCTTCCAGACGCTCGAATCCGCGGTCCAGGTGGTAGACCCGGTTGACCACAGTCTCGCCCTCGGCGGCGAGCCCGGCGATGACCAGCGACACTGATGCGCGCAGATCGGTCGCCATCACCGGCGCGCCGCGGAGCACCGGCACGCCGGTGACCGTCGCGGTCTGACCCGACAACGAAATCTTTGCGCCGAGCCGCGCCAGCTCCTGAACATGCATGAAGCGGTTTTCAAAGATCGTCTCGGTGATGTGCGAGACCCCGTTGGCGCGGGTCATCAGCCCCATGAACTGCGCCTGCAGATCGGTCGGAAACCCCGGAAACGGATCCGTTGTCACATCCACCGGCAGAATGTCCCCGCCGTTGCGGCGGACGCGAATGCCGCCCGCTTCCGGAATCACCTCGGCCCCTGTGCGACGAATGGCAAGCAACGCGTTTTGGAGAAGGTCTTCGGAGGTGTTTTCCAGCAGCACGTCGCCCCCGGTCATGGCCACCGCCATGGCGTAGGTGCCGGTCTCGATGCGATCGGGCAGCACCTGGTGACGCGCGCCCGACAGCGAGGCCACGCCGTCGATGGTGATGGTGGAGGTGCCGGCGCCGGAGATCTTCGCACCCATGGCGATCAGGCACTTGGCGAGATCCGCCACTTCGGGCTCGCGCGCGGCGTTCTCGATCACGGTCTGGCCTCTGGCCAGCGTCGCCGCCATCAGCATGACGTGGGTGGCGCCGACGGAGACCTTCGGGAACACATAGCGTCCGCCGATCAGGCCCTTGGGCGCGCGGGCGTTGACGTAGCCGTTTTCGATGGTGATTTCGGCGCCCAGATGTTCGAGCCCGTCGATGAACAGGTCCACGGGCCGCGTGCCGATGGCGCAGCCGCCGGGCAGCGAGACCTTGGCCTCGCCCATGCGCGCCAGAAGCGGACCGATGACCCAGAAGCTGGCGCGCATCTTCGAGACAAGCTCGTAGGGCGCGGTGGTGTCGACGATGGTGCGGGCGGTGAAATGCACGGTGCGGGCATAAGGCCCGTCCTGGCGCTCGCGGCGGCCTTCCACCGCGATATCAGCGCCATGATTGCCCAGAATGCGCTGCAACTGCTCGACATCGGCCAGATGCGGCAGGTTCTCGAGCGTCAGCGTGCCATCGGTAAGCAGCGACGCGATCATCAGCGGCAGCGCTGCGTTTTTCGCGCCTGAAATCGGAATGACGCCATTGAGCGGGTTTCCGCCAACGATCCTGATGCGATCCATGCTGTCCTCTTGAAATTTTTGACCTGCGCCTGTCCTTGGGCGAGCGGGCCATGAAAGAAATCTGCGGCGGTGTTTAGACCATCACGCCGAATGCGGCAACACGAGGACAATCCCCGTGGTGCGATGCCGCCGGATGAGGACCAACTGTTCCGGTCAGACCCCCGGATCAGCCGTCCTGATTTGCGTCTCCGTCTCCGGGGCCATGGCCGGCGGCCGGCAGACCTTCGGCCTCATCCGCGCGCCCCTCGCGCCGCGCCCGCGTTTGCGCCTTGCGGCGCTGCAGATTGGCGCGCAATTGCTCGGCGCTGCGTTCGGCCCGCTTCGCCGCCTGGCGCTCAGCCTCGCTTCTGAATTCCGGGCTCTTGTGTTCCGTTGAAGTTTTTTCGCTCATGACCGCGCCTCGATAGCCTAAAACTCGCTTGAGGTGAAGCGCGTACCCGGCCATCCGGTTGATCCTCGGGCGGCCCAACGTCTCTCGTTTTCCCGGAAAACCAGCGTTCTACACCGGGTCGTCGCAACGCCGCACAGCCATTTTCAGGCTTGCTCCGGCAATCGCCCGTTTGTGCTTGCACTCATGCCCAAGCTGTGGCAATAGCGGGCCGCTTCAGTCGTTTACAGCCTTTCAGGAATGACGAAAGCGCGGCGCAAACAGCGGCTGACGGAGACATTCTCTGATCTGGCCGCCAAACCCGCACTGAAGCAAAGGGCTGCCGTAGCTCAGGGGTAGAGCACTCCCTTGGTAAGGGAGAGGTCGAGAGTTCGAATCTCTCCGGCAGCACCAGATTTCCTGCAACAATTCCAAATAGCTACGGGAAATCAACCGGTTGAACTCACCTTTGTGGTACACAGAGGTGGTACACATGGTTCTCAGAATGGCCTCACCAATCAAACACCAGAAGACAGGCGTTTGAGCTACTCCCCATCCCTTGGACAGTATTCTGGCGTAAATTAAGCTACTCTTCGCACCTGCTGATCGGGTTGGGTTTCGTCTTTTCTCAGCCAATAGACCACGGCAGGTGGTCTGCCACCAAGGGCTGAGTGTGGGCGTTGGTGGTTGTAGAACGTCATCCATTTGCGGATGCCCGCCTTCGCTTCTGATCCGGTCTCCCAGGCATGCAGGTAGACACATTCATATTTCAGCGTCCGCCACAGGCGCTCGATGAAGATATTGTCGAGGAACCGGCCCTTTCCATCCATCGAGATGCGCACGCCGGTCCGGCGCAAGCGGCCCGTCCAGGCTAAGGATGTGAACTGGCTGCCCTGGTCCGTATTCATGATCTCCGGCTGGCCGAACTTGTCGATGGCCTCATTCAGCGCCTCGACACAGAAGTCGGCCTCCAGCGTATTCGAGACGCGCCAGGCCAGAACCTTACGGGTGTGCCAGTCCATGATGGCGACGAGGTAGAGAAAGCCACGCCGCATGGGCAGGTAGGTGATGTCCGAGCACCAGACTTGGTTCGGTCGATCCACGCGCAGTCCTTTCAGCAGGTAGGGATAGGTCTTGTGCCCTTTCGCCGGCCTGCTGGTATTGGGTTTCTGATAGATCGGCATCAACCCCATCAGGCGCATCAACCGGCGTATCCGTTTCTCGTTCACCAGATGGCCATCGTTGCGCAGATGCCAGGTCATCTGCCGGACACCGAAGAACGGCGTTTCAGGCAACTGCTCGTCGATTTGACGCATCAGGTCGAGGTTCTGCTCGGTCTCGCCCTTGGGCGTGTAGTAGAAGGACGAGCGCGCGATCGACAGCTGGGGGTGATCGGGTTCAACCATGCCGCGCCTCACTTCCCGCCCCAGGGCTTCAGCTTTCTTTCCAAAAAAGAGTTGGCCACGGCCAGCTCCCCGATCTTGGCGTGGAGTTCCTTCACCTGCTCCTCGTCGATCTCGGGCTTCTTTCGACCGCCGCGTTCGAACACGCCGGACGCGCCCTCAAGGAGCGCACGTTTCCATTGATGGATCATCGTTGGATGCACCCCGAACCGGCTCGCCAGCTCAGCGGCGGTTTCCTCGCCCTTCAGGGCTTCCAGCGCGACCTTCGCTTTGAACTCAGGCGCGTGTTGCTTGCGTTTCGACATCTCTGATCTCCTTCTCGTCGAAGATCAGCAGACTGCAAATCGTAGCTTATGTCAGTGGCCGATTTTTGGGGGGTAGCTCAGTTCGCGGTCTACCCTCAGCAGGATCGCAAAGAGGGATGGCGGTACATCCATAAAGAACCGGAACGCGACTGCGGGCGCGCCTCAAGGGCCGCTGTAGGTCGATTTGGTGTGTGTCTTTGCTCGGTTTTTGGCGATAGGTGTCTTGTCGACCTGGGCGGAAAGCGGCCCTTCGCGAACATCAACACAAAGGGCAGCCAATGATTGCAAGTGCAGGAAAACATGGCACCATAAAAAGCCGCGACCGGAATGCGATCGCTGTCTATCTCACGGCGCTGTCCGAACGGGCTAACGGCTGGGAATGACACTTGGAGTAGCGGTTTTCGCCACAGCCGCCTTTAACTCTATTGAGTGATCCGCGAAACGACTTCTGAAGTCTGTTCACCGATGTTTTTGAAGGCGTCTATTAGCTCTTGGCTGTTCTTTGCGTCGAAGTAGTGCTCAGGCTGGTCGGCGCAATAGGACAGAAGTTTCTTGCCACGATCAGGTGCGGCGAACGCAACCGTGTAAACAGTGAGCCCGTCTGCCTTTGCCGTATCACAAAGCAATTTTGTCGATGCATCGGCGGAATAATAATTATTGTCACCATCGGTCATGAAAACAATTATCCGCTCTGGTTCCTGACCTGTTCTGGTGTTGTGTTCGGTTGTTTCGGTCGGGGAATTGATTTTTTGGTACCCCCATTTGAAAGCATCCGTTGAATCCGTTCCACCAGTTGCACCTAAATTACCGACGAAACTGCGTACCGATTCAATATTCCAGGTCATATTATGTTTCCCGGTCACGGCAGAGTTGTAGCTGACAGAGCCGAGTCGAATATAGTCACCTTTGGGGTCAACTTTTTTGAACTGCTGGACCAAGCCGAAAACTGCAGTCTTGAGCACGTTAATCTTCTTTTGTCCGTCAAGCGTCCAATCCATTGATCCTGACTGGTCAAGCACCAATGCCATGGAGATGGAGCCTTGCGACGACGCGGACCCGCTTTCAGATTTACCCGCCACGCTGACGCTCAGTTTGTCCCGACCCATCAGGCGAGCCATCTGCGTTGCTTCGTGTGTTCCGGTCACGGCAATTGCCACCTGCCAGATGGTGCGGCCATTGTCGACGACCTTGGTGATGGTGATCGCTGGCGAAATCGAAAAGTCGGAAAATGCAGACTTGTCTTCTTCGACCTGACCCTGCAGGAAGTCCGCGGCAAAGGCCTTAGCGTCCGCGATGCTGAGATTGTCTTCCTTGTAGAGCCGTGTCGCAGTCGCCAACGCGGCGCTGTCGACAGCGTTCTGCAAACGCGTCTTCATTGACAGCGTATTGGTGGTGTCAAGAGCGAAGCTTCCGGCCATGAAAAGCACGGGCACCAAAACTCCGGCCATCATGGCGAAGTTTCCGTCCTTTTTACGGGTCAGTTCGGAAATTTTCTTCAACAATGGTAACTTGGTCATTGTGGGAGCTCGTTTGCGTTGGATTAACTCAAACAAACGAGTACACCATGAAATGTCACTATCGGCTTAAGGAACGTAGAAGAAATTTAATTAGCGATCATCTGGGGCTGTATAAAATGACACCGGCATTTCCCGTTTGGCCAACCGAGACTTCAAGTCTCGCCTTCGGATGGAGTTCTACCAAGCTTCATTTTTGCCGGACGTTTTAGCAGTACGAGAAAATTAAAATGTCTCGAAAGGGCTCGAAGCTGCTGCCCACTGAGCAGGATTCCAAGGTCATGCTTTGGGCCAAAAGCCTCTGTGCATTTGGCCAACCAATGATCTCGAATACCCCATGCTCTTCTGCTCCCAACGCCCTCAATCAAAACGTTCAATGGACACACTGGTGGTACACAGCGTTGACCTGAAACATGAAATATGTCAATAGAAACAATGCTTAACAAGCGCAGTGCGTGAGTTCGAATCTCTCCGGCAGCACCAGTTTTCCACATCCGCGATCATGAGAATGCAGGACCGGGACGCGGCGCGCCCCGGCCGGCGGTTTCTGTCGGTGCCGGCCCCGCCTCAGCCCTCGGCAATCTTGGCGAGGACTGTCTCGAGCTTTGCCACGGTGGCGTCGACATCGCCGAGCTTGTCGAGCCCGAACAGGCCGATGCGGAAGGTCTGGAAGTCGGCAGGCTCGTCGCACATCAGCGGCACGCCGGCTGCAATCTGCATGCCTTCGGCCACAAATTTCTTGCCGTTCTGGAAGTCAGGGTCTTTGGTGTAGCTGACGACAACGCCCGGCGCTTCGAACCCAGGAGCCGCGACGGACTTGAAGCCCTGCCCGGCGAGCAGCGCCCTGACCCTGGTTCCCAGCTCCCACTGGCGTTCGCGGGCGAGATCGAAGCCGAAGTCGCGGGTCTCAACCATGCGGTCCCGAAACACCTTGAGCGCATCCGTCGGCATGGTCGAGTGATAGGCATGGCCGCCGCCGACATAGGCCTGCATGATGTCGTGCCATTTGCGCAAATCCAGCGCAAAGCTCGAGCTTTTGGTCTCATTGAGCCGCTCCAGCGCGCGGGCGCCGAGCATGACAAGACCGGCTGAGGGCGAGGCGCTCCAGCCCTTTTGCGGGGCCGAAATCAGCACATCGACTCCGGTCGCCTTCATGTCGACCCAGACGCAACCCGAGGCGATGCAATCGAGCACGAACAGGGCGCCGACATCGCGGGCGGCTTCGGAGATGGCCTTGAGATAATCGTCGGGAAGGATGACGCCGGACGAGGTTTCCACATGCGGGGCGAAGACGACGGCCGGGCGCTCCTCGCGGATCTTGGCGGTGATCACGTCAACAGGCTGCGGCGCGAAGGCCGAAGTGCTTTCATTGGCCGTCTGGCTGGCCTTGATGACGGTTGTCCCTGACGGGATGCCGCCCATCTCGAAGATCTGGGTCCAGCGATAGGAGAACCAGCCATTGCGGATGACCATGACATTGGCGTCGGTGGCGAACTGGCGGGCGACCGCTTCCATGGCGAAGGTGCCGCCGCCCGGAACGATCGCAGCGGCATCGGCCTGATAGACTTCGCACAGCATGGCGTTAAGGTCGGTCATGACGCCCTGGAACGACTTCGACATGTGATTGAGCGAGCGGTCGGTGAAGACCACGGAAAACTCCATGAGGCCATCGGGATCCACGGGTGATTCGATCATGGTCATGCGGTCGTCTCCTGTTTGCGATGCCCGGCTTTGCACAGGCGTGAGCCATGCTATAGGCCTGTTTTTTGAAAGATTGAAGGCGCAGCGTGGCGAAATGGACGCCGGCGCGGGCGCTTTGGGAGACCGCCATGACCTATGCCTGCTTCTCGCTCGAGATCACTGACCATATCGCCCATATCCGCTTCAACCAGCCGGACAAGGCTAATTCCATGACCATGGCGTTCTGGAAGGAACTGCCCGAGGCAATCGACAGGATCTCCAACGGTGCGGAGGCCCGGGTGATCGTCATCTCCGCGGAAGGCAAGCACTTCACCTCGGGCATGGACATTTCGGTGTTCATGAGCGGCGGGCTCGATGGCGATCCGAAGAATCCGCAGGTTTCGGCCGAGGCGTTCCGCTACAAGATCAAGGCACTGCAGGAGACGTTTTCGGCACTCGAGCGCGCCCGCCAGCCGGTGCTGGCGGCGATCCAGGGCGGCGCCATCGGCGCAGGCGTCGACCTCGCCACCGCCTGCGACTGCCGCTATGCCTCGGCGGATGCGTTCTTCGCGGTGCAGGAGACGGCGATCGGCATGACCGCCGATGTCGGCACATTTCCGCGGCTGATGCGCCTGATCCCCGAGGGCTGGGCGCGGCAGATGGCCTATACCGCCGAGCGCCTGCCGGCCGAGAAGGCCAGGGAGCTCGGGCTCGTCAACGAGGTGTTCGACACCCACGAGGCGCTGCTTGAGGGCGTGATGGCGATCGCCCGCAAGATCGCCGCTCATTCGCCGCTCGCGGTGACCGGCTGCAAGGCCATGGCCAACTACGCCCGCGATCACTCGACCGCCGATGCGCTCGACTATGTCGCGGTGTGGAACGCGGCCATGCTACGCCCGGACGACATCAGGGAAGCCTATGTCGCCAAGGGCGAGAAACGGGAGCCGGTGTTTGACGATCTCAAGCCGCTGTCAGGCGATGCCGCCGGAAAGGACACTCATGTTTAAGATCAAGCCAGCCTATTCGATCGGCCCGTTCGGCGACGACAAGATGGTTGCCGACGCGGCACGGGACGTATGGCTACAGCGGATTGGAAATGTGGGCCATGATCAGCCGGGCGCGAAAATTTTCAAGCTGGTTTAGGGGGAACGGGTCATTCCCTTTGAAGTGCAAGCTACCCCAGAGCCGCCTGACATCGCCTCCTGGAAAGCTGCCAGTGAATCTGAACGCCACATCAACGTTCGCTTTCTGTCTTTCGGCGCAAGTCAGGGTGCGAGGATTCAAGGGAAGATACCAGCATATCGCTTTGAAAACGATGCTGAACGCGAAGCCGCCGTACTTCTTGCCGTTGAGGCGATGCTGGTCTACGGGAGCTTTTATGACGGACCTCAGCGCCCGGATGGTTATCACCGCTTTTTTCACGCAGGCAGGGTTTTCATCAAAAGCGATTTCGGGCTCTGAAAAAAGCTCTCGAGGCCGGTTCTGCGGCTCTAAGCGGTGGGCGCCGCGCGACGGATGTCAGAGCTTCTGGTTGGTGCGCGCCAGCCGGCGTTCCCAGGCGAGCGCGCTGCCGACGATCTGGTCGAGATCGTCGAGCTTCGGCGTCCAGTCGAGCACCATGCGGGCGCGGCTCGAATCGGCGACTGACGTGACGATGTCGCCCGGCCGGCGCTGCCCGATGCGGATCTCGAAATCGCGCCCGCTCAGCCGCTGCACCGAATCGAGCACTTCGCGCACGGTGTAGCCGCGACCATAGCCGCAATTGGCGATGATGCTCTGCCCGCCCGAGCGCAGATAGGTGAGCGCGTTCACATGGGCGGCGACCAGATCGGTGACATGGATGAAATCGCGCACGCAGGTGCCGTCGCGGGTCGGATAATCGGCGCCGAACACCTCGATGCCGTCGCGCTTGCCCATCGCCGCTTCGGTGGCGACCTTGATCAGGTTGGCCGCACCCCGGGTGGATTGCCCGGTGCGGCCCTTCGGATCGGCGCCGGAGACATTGAAATAGCGCAGCGCGGCGTAGCGGAAGTCATGGGCGGCGGCCGCATCGGCGAGCATGCGCTCGGTCATCAGCTTGGAAAGGCCATAGGGCGATTCCGGCAGGGTCGGCGCGGCCTCCGAAACCGAACTGTCGCTGGCCGGGCTGCCATAGACGGCCGCCGTGGAGGAGAAGACGAACTTGTCGACGCCGTTCTCGATCGCGGTGCGGATCAGGGCCAGGGAATTGGCGGTGTTGTTCTGGTAATAGCCGAGCGGGTCGGCCAGGGATTCGGGCACCGAGATCGATCCGGCGAAATGGATGACCGCCTTGACGCCGTTGGATGCGATGATGTCGGCCACCGTGCCGGTGTCGGCGATGTCGGCGCGGATCAGCCTGGCCTCCGGCGCCACGGCCCATTCAAACCCGGTGGACAGACGGTCGATGACGACGACCTCTTCGCCGGCATCGAGCAGCGCCCAGACCATGTGGCTGCCGATATATCCTGCTCCGCCCGTCACCAGAACCGTCATGCCAACCCCTTGATGGTGCTTCCACCACCGCAGGATGAACCTCAAGGATCAAGAAACCGTGAATCGCCTCTGTGCCGCTCCCGGCGCAGGAGACGCCGATCACAACGCGGAAATATAGGTCGCGAGCCGGCCGGCCGCTTCCTCGACATGGTCGAGACGGCGCAGGAAACAGGCGCGCAGGAAGCTCGATCCGCCGGCGCCGAACGCCGTGCCGGGGGCGAGGCCGACGCCCGCGCGGTCGACGATGTCGATCGCAGCTGAGCGCGTGTCGGTGACGCCGTCGATACGGAAGAAGGCATAGAACGCGCCGTCGGGCTTCTGGGTGACGACGCGGTTGGTGCCGGTCAGGGCATCGCAGAACAGATCCCGCGCGAGCGTCGCCTTGGCCACCTGGGCTTCGACATGGGCCTCACCCTGTTCGAGTGCCGCCACTGCGCCCTTCTGCATGAACTGGGCGACGCCCGAGGTCTGATATTGCACGCTGTTTTCCAGCACCTGGATGATCGAGGGCGGCGCCACGATCCAGCCGACCCGCCAGCCGGTCATCGACCAGTTCTTGGAAAAGGTGTTGACGAAGATGATCCGGTCGGTGTCGTCCATGATGTCGAGGAACGACGGCGCGCGGCCGCCTGCATAGAAAAAGCGGCTGTAGATCTCGTCGGCGATGATCCAGAGACCGTGCTTGCGCGCCAGATCGAGAATCGCTGCCAGATCCTGGCGCGTCGCGGTCCAGCCGGTGGGGTTGGAGGGCGAGTTGATGAACAGCGCCCGGGTCTTGGGCGTGATGGCGTGGGCGATCCGGTCGGGATCGATGCTCCAGCTTCCATTGGCGTAATCGAGCGTCGCAGGCACGGCGACGCCGCCCGACATTCCGAGCGCCGCGGCGAAATTCGGCCAGGCAGGCGTGATCTGGATGACTTCGTCGCCCGGATCCGTGACGGCCTCGATGGCGATCTTGATCGCCTGCATGCCCGATCCAGTGACGCAGAACGCGTCAAGCGGCAGGGTGCGGCCGAAATGACGGGCATGGTAATCGGCGAGCGCCTGCCTGAGTTCGGGAATGCCGCGCTGCCAGGTGTAGAAGGTCTCGCCCGCCATCAAGGCGTCGGCGGAAGAGCGGCTGATGAAATCGGGCGTCGGCTCGTCGCCCTCCCCGGCCCAGAGCGGGATCAGGCCCGGCTTGAGGCGGCCGTGATTGACCACGGCGACGATGCCGCTTTCGGGGGCTTGGATGGCGCGGCGGCTGAGGCTGTCGAACTGTTTCATGGCAAACTCCGTTTGCCTCTCATAGCTGCTCCCGCCGGAGATCGCATCAGCCCGGACGTCATGAATGCATGCATTTTTGTGATGCGATCGAGGCATGAAAGCGGGCAAAGCCCCGGCGTGGGCTCCGGGGTTTCGTTCCGATCGCCCGGAGGCAATGACCGGCAGCGGATCAGGATCTCATTTCTTCAGGAGATCGCGGATCTCGGTGAGCAGAGCGATATCCGCAGGGGGTGCTACGGGCTCTTCCGGAGAGGCCTGTTCCTTGACGCGGATCGAGTTGACCGCCTTGACCATCAGGAAGATGATCCAGGCCAGGATCAGGAAATTGATCAGCACCGTCAGGAAATTGCCATAGGCGAGCACGGCGCCCTGCTCCCTGGCAGCATCCAGCGTTGTCGCGGTCACACCGCCTGCCAGCGGAATGAAAAAATTGGAAAAGTCGATGCCGCCGAAAATGGCGCCGACGATCGGCATGATCACGTCATCAACCAGCGATGATACGATCAGGCCGAATGCGCCACCGATGATGACGCCGACGGCAAGGTCCATGACATTGCCCTTGGCGATGAACGCCTTGAATTCATTCAGCATGTTCAATCACTCCATTGGCGCGCGTTGTCCCTCTTCCAAACGCCGCCCGGGCCCGCGCCTCGCCCCGCCTGCATTGGATTTTTCTACCATAATTGGCCGTTCAGGAAACCGGCATTTTCCGGGTCCCATCCGATTGCAAACGGCCGGGCTTGCTGGACCAAAGGCTGCCTTGTTTGGCTGGTGTATCGGTCTATGCTGCGGACTGGAGGATTGGTGGGGAGCACGAACCAATGATGCCCGGCTGGCTGGTGTTTGGATCAGCCCTTTTTTATCTGCTGATGCTGTTCGCGATCGCGACCTATGGTGACCGCTCGGCGCGGCAGCGGCGGCGGCGGACCGCGGGACGTCCCATCATCTATTCGCTGAGCCTGGCGATCTACTGTACCTCATGGACCTATTTCGGCGGCGTCGGGCTCGCCGCGTCGCGCGGGCTCGAATTCACCGCCATCTATATCGGCCCGATCCTGATGTTCACGCTCGGCATGCCGATCCTCAGGCGCATCGTGACACTGGCCAAGGCAGAGAAGCTCACCTCGATCGCCGATTTCATGGCGGCCCGCTACGGCAAGAGCCCGATGGTGGCGGCCCTTGTCGCCCTGATCGCGGTGATTGGCAGCATTCCCTATATCGCGCTGCAGCTCAAGGCAGTCTCGTCCTCGGTGGCGGTGATGGTGGATGTCGAGCAGCTCAACCGGGTCACCGAAACCTTCTTCCTGTCCGACATCTCCTTCTTCGTGACGCTGGTGCTGGCGGCCTTCGCAGCCATTTTCGGCACCCGTCACACCGATGCGACCGAACACCAGGACGGCCTGATCCTCGCGATCGCAATGGAATCGCTGGTCAAGCTTCTGGCCTTTACGCTGATAGGGCTGTCGGTGATGTTCATCATGTATGACGGCCCCTGGGATCTGATCAATGCGGCAGTCGCCAATGCCGATGTGATGACCGCGCTCACCTATGAAACGCCGCCCCTGCGCTGGGCCTTGCTGATCGTGCTCTCCGCCTTTGCCATCATCCTGCTGCCGCGCCAGTTCCATGTGGCGGTGGTGGAGAACCGGACGCCCGGCGAATTGCGGCTGGCGGGATGGCTGCTGCCGCTTTACCTCATCGCCATCAACATCTTTGTGCTTCCGGTGGCGATCGCGGGCGTGCTGCAATTCGGATCCGGCGGGGCAAGCGATCTCTTCGTGCTCGCCCTTCCGATGACCAACGACATGCCGATCGTGGCGCTGCTCACCTTCATCGGCGGCTTTTCGGCAGCCACCGCGATGGTCATCGTCGCCTCGGTGGCCGTGGCCATCATGGTGTCCAACGACATCATCGTTCCGGTGGTGCTGCGGCGGCGCAACAGGCGCGGCCTCAGCGGCGATTTCTCCGGCCTGATCCTGACGATCCGGCGGACCGCGATCGTCGGCATCCTGCTTCTGGGCTTTGCCTACTACCGCGCCGCCGACATCAATGCCGGTCTTGCCTCGATCGGCCTGTTGTCCTTTGCGGCCATCGCACAGCTGGCGCCGGCCTTTTTCGGCGGCCTGTTCTGGCGGCAGGCCAATGCCCGCGGCGCGGTGGCGGGCCTTTCTTGCGGGATCGCCATCTGGGGCTACATGCTGATGGTCCCCAGTCTCGGCGGCCCGGACAACAGCCATATCGCTGCGGCCATCCTCGATTTCATGATACCGGGCACACAGAGCTTCACCGGCGCGGGTTCGGATCCGCTGTTCAACGCCGTGGTGCTGAGCCTGATCGCCAATTGCTCGGCCTATGTGATCGGATCGCTGTCGCGTCGGCCCAAGTCCATCGAGCGGATCCAGGCTGCCATGTTCATCCCGGAAAGCCGCAGGCTCACCACGTCCAGCCGGAGCTGGAAAACCAAGGTCACCGTGGCGGACCTCAAGCAGACCATCAGCCGCTATCTCGGCCATGAACGGACGGAGCGCTCGTTTCACTCGCATGAACGCGCCATCGGGCGCTGGATCAACGCCGATGATCCCGCCGACATGGGGCTGTTGCGGTTTGCCGAGCAATTGCTGGGCAGCGCCATCGGGTCGGCCTCGGCGCGGCTGGTGCTCTCGCTGCTGTTCGAACGGGCAGACGACATCCCCGGCGACACCGCAAGGCTGCTCGATGAGGCCTCGGAGGCGCTGCAGTACAACCGCGATCTGCTGCAGACGGCGCTGGGGCAGATGAACCAGGGCATCACCGTGTTCGACAGCACCAACCGGCTGACTGTCTGGAACAAGCGCTTCCGCTCCTTGCTGGAGCTGCCCGAACATGTGGGTCAGGTCGGATTTCCGCTCGAAAGCATCATAGCGATGCTGGTCGAACGCGGCGACATCCAGGCTGGCGAAGAGCAGGATGTGGTCGACCGTTTCATGGTCATGGACACGGCCTTTTCGCTGACCATCGGACCGGAAAAACGCATCATCGAGATCCGCTCGAACCCGATGCCCGACAGCGGCATCGTGACCACCTATGCCGACATCACCGAGCGGGTCGCGGCCGACATGGCGCTCAAGCAAGCCAACGAGACGCTCGAACAAAGGGTCACCAAGCGGACCGCGGAACTGACGCGGGTCAACCGCGAGCTGGAAAAGGCGCAGCTGACGGCGGAAGAAGCCAATATCGGCAAGACACGGTTCCTGGCGGCCGCCGGGCACGACATCCTGCAGCCGCTCAACGCCGCGCGGCTCTATTCCTCCACGCTGGTGGAGCGGCTTGGCAATTCGCCCAACCAGAAGCTGGTGCAGAACATCGATTCGTCGCTTGAATCGGTCGAGGCCATCCTGGGCGCGGTTCTCGATATCTCGCGACTCGACACCGGCGCCATGAAACCTCAGCTCGCGAGTTTCCCGCTCAATGATCTGTTGCAACGGGTGGTGACCGATTTCGCCCCGGTGGCGCGGGAGAAGAACCTCAGGTTCACGGTGATGCCGACCAGCGTTCATGTCCGGTCCGATCCAAATCTTCTGCGCCGGCTGGTGCAGAACCTGGTGTCCAACGCCATCAAATACACCCGCGAAGGCCGGGTGCTGGTGGGTGTGCGGCGGCGCGGCGACAAGGTTATCATTCAGGTCATCGACACCGGAATCGGCATTCCCTCGACCAAGTTCCGCACCGTGTTCCGCGAGTTTGCCCGGCTCGAGGAGGGCGCGCGCACCGCATCCGGACTGGGTCTCGGGCTATCTATCGTTGACCGTATCGCGCGGGTGCTCAAGCATTCTGTCGATATCTCTTCGCAGTCGGGAAAGGGCACCGAGTTCAGGGTGGAATTGCCGCTTGAAACCAATATCAAGCGCATCCAGGCACACCCCAAGCGCACCGCGGCGGATCAGGCCAACACCAATCTGAAGGGGTTGCGGGTCCTCTGCATCGACAATGAACCCAAGATCCTGGAGGGCATGACGCTGCTTCTGAGCGGCTGGGGCTGCACGGTGCTGGCCTCGGGCTCGCTCACCGAGAGCCTCAGGATCGCCGAGACCGAGGATGCGCCCGACGTGATCTTCGCCGATTATCACCTCGACGACGGCACCGGGCTCGAGACCATCGTGGCGCTGCGCGCCCTGTGGAAGATGGATATCCCGGCCCTGCTGGTCACCGCCGACCGGACGCCGGAGGTGCGCGGCGCCGCCGAAGCCGACCGCATCGCGGTCCAGAACAAGCCGATCAAGCCAGCCGCGCTTCGCGCCTTCCTCAACCAGGTGACGGTGACGCGGCGCACCGCCGCCGAGTAGGATCAGTCGGTCTGATTGAGGACTTCCGCGCCGATCTTGGAAAGATGGATGACCGCCTGGGTGCGGCTGTCGACGCCAAGTTTCTGCAGCACCGCCGAGACATGCGCCTTGATGGTGGCTTCGGACACGCTGAGCTCATAGGCGATCTGCTTGTTGAGCAGACCCTCCGCCAGCATCCCCAGCACCCGGCCCTGTTGCGGCGTCAGGGTCTGGATGCGGGCAATCAGGTTCGCGATTTCCGGATCGTGCTCCGATCCGAGATCGACATCGGGCGGGGTCCAGATGCCACCGTCAAGCACCGTGCGCACGCCCTGGCGGATCTCATCGATGCTGGCGGATTTGGAGATGAAACCCGAGGCGCCCAGTTCAAGCGCGCGACGCATGGTCGGCGGATCGTCGGAGGCCGACACCACCACCACCGGCAGGCTGGAAAATTCGGCTCGGAACGCAATCAGCCCGGACAGGCCGGACACGCCCGGCATGGTCAGATCCAAAAGAATCAGATCGGCCTCCGGGTGATCGCCGGCTTTCTTGCGTGCGCTCACCAGATCACCGGCTTCCAGAATCGCGATGTTGCCGCCGATTCCTTCCAGGGCCTGACGCATTGCCCCCCGGAACAATGGATGATCGTCCGCTATGATGAATGTCAATGGCGCCATGCACTCTCCCCCTCCCGGTCGCGCTGCCGCGGCGAATCCGGTCTAAGACGCGGATTCCAAAACGCACTTTAGCGGCGCGCCATGCGTTCGCGCAAGAGCGGCAGACGGATGATGAACCAGACAGCGGTCCAGAGATTGCCCAGGACGGGTATCGGCAGGATCCAGAGCAGGGCATGAAGCGGCCGGGGTTCGAAAAACCATATGACCAGAGCCGAGAGCAAAAAGCCGAGATAGAGGTCGGCCAGGGTCACCAGCCCCCATGGCTCGGAGAACAGCCAGTTTCCGGCCTCGAAAAATGATCCATCAGCCACGGCGACGATGATCAGGGCGCCGAGCCCGAGCGTTGCCACGGCAATGACGGCTTGCAGAAGCTTCATGACAATCCTTCCTGTGTCCTTCCCGCACGACATGGCGCCCCGGGCCCGGGATCATACGCAACCCTTGGCCCGGCGGATGAACGGCCCAGCATGGGCGCCGCCGTCAACGGATACGGTCATAGACTCCATGGCAGTTTCACGTGCGATCCGGGATCGGCTGAGGCGGAATCGCCGGTTTGTCATCAAAATCCCTTTGCAGCTCTTCCACCATGCCGAAGAAGCGGCGCATCATCTTCTCCATGGCGCCGAGGGCACGATCGAGTTCCGCTTCGTCCGGGATGTCATTCGTGCCTGAAGGGGGAGCAACAGTATCGAGCCGTTGCTCGAGAGCCGCCACGCGGGCTGAAAGGTCCGACAGGGTTTCCTCGAATGCGCGCCGCTCGTCGGCGGACAGGCGGCAGACCAGCTGGCCCGCCTTTTCCGTGCAGATCGACATCTCGCCGGTCAGCGTATCCATGCGGATGAAGCCATTTTCGGTCTTTTCCATGGTGAAGCGGTTTGCTATCGGCTCCTGCGCGATGGCCTGGCCGGACATCAGCAGCGCCAAAGCCGGGACGGACAGCATTGCAAAACGGGTCATGACGGTACACTCCTGTTCCTGGTTATCATGACACGCAATAACGACAGAATCGAGAACGGACCCCAAATACCGCGCGCAAGAGCCGCTTTGGGGGAATCGCAGCAGACAAGCGGGACATTCAGACATGCATGCAACAATCTACAAGATCACACCGGAAGCGCTCTGGCGCATCGCGGAAGCTGAGGGCCGGTTTGCCGGCGCACCGGTGGATCTCAGCGACGGGTTCATTCATTTCTCCACCCGCGAGCAGGCGATTGAAACCGCTGACCGCCACTTTGGCGGCCAGGAGGGACTACTGCTGGTCGCAGTCGACGCCAGTGCACTGGGCGAGAAGCTCATCTTCGAGACTTCGCGCGGCGGCGCGCTGTTTCCGCATCTCTATGCCGAGATGCCAATGTCGGCGGTCAAATGGGTCAAACCGCTGCCGCTCGGAGCAGACGGCAAGCATGCGTTTCCGGACATGGAGCCATGAGCAACCTGTTTGAGGGAATTGCCCGGCGGGCGCTGTTCACGCTTGATCCCGAAGCCGCGCACGGGCTTTCGATCAAGGCCCTGAAGAGCGCAATGGTGCCCGGGTGCCTGCCTGACCGCGATCCGCGCCTCGCGACCACCATTGCCGGTCTCACATTTCCCAATCCGCTTGGGATCGCGGCGGGCTACGACAAGAATGCGGAGGTCGCCGCTGAACTGGCGCATCTCGGCTTCGGCTTCGTCGAGGTCGGCACGCTGACCCCCCGGCCGCAATCGGGCAATCCCAAGCCGCGGATATTCCGGCTGGTCAAGGATCATGCGGTGATCAACAGGCTGGGCTTCAACAATGAGGGTCATGCCGCCGCGCATGCCCGGATTTCCGGACGGCGGCGCGCGGGCATTCTCGGAGTCAATATCGGCGCCAACAAGGACAGCGAAGACCGGGCTGCCGACTATGTCGCAGGCATTGCCTGCTTCGCCGACGTGGCGGATTATTTCACCGTCAACATCTCCTCGCCCAACACGCCGGGCCTGCGCAACCTGCAGACCCGGGCGGCGCTGTCGGAGCTGTTGGGCCGGGTTCTCGCCGAGCGTGACGCGAAGCCGAAACGCATCCCGGTGTTCCTCAAGATCGCTCCCGACCTGACCGAGCCCGATCTCGACGACATTGCCGCCGAATGCCTGGCGCAGAAGCTCGACGGCGTCATCGTCTCCAACACGACGCTGTCGCGCACCGGGCTTTCCGATGATCCAAAGGCGGGCGAAGCGGGTGGCCTGTCCGGGCGGCCGGTGTTCGAACGCTCGACCATCGTGCTCGCCAAGATGCGGCAGCGGCTCGGACCGGAGATGCCGCTGGTCGGCGTCGGCGGCATCGACAGCGCGGAGACGGCTGTGGAGAAGATGCGCGCAGGCGCCGATCTGGTTCAGCTCTACACCGGGTTCATCTATGGCGGCCCCCTGCTGCCGGGGCGGATCCTGCGCGGGCTGTCGCAGATCTGCGATCGCGAAAAACTGGCGCAGCCGTCTGACCTGCGCGATACCCGCACTGCGGACTACGCGACTCGGGACATTCCAGCTTAGTTCAGGCGGGGCCGAAGGCACGCTCCATGCGCCTGGGCAGGATCGCCAGCAGCGTGAAGCCGCGCGCGGCCAGAAAAACGTTCAGAGCGATCCACAGTCCCTGATTGCCCCAGATTTCGGTGAGGCCGACCGACAGGGCGATGAACAGGGCGAGCGAGAGCAGCATCATGTTGCGCATGTCGCGCGACCAGGTGGCGCCGATATAGATGCCGTCCATCTCGAAGGCGAGTACGCCGGCAACGGCCGTGAGCGCCGCCCAGAACAGGTAGGAGCCCGCCTCGATCCGCACGACCTCGAGCGTCGTCATCCATCCGATCACGGTCGTCCCGAAGATCAGGAAGAACACCGTGGTGAAGCCCGCGAGCCCCAGGCCCCAGAAGAAGGTGAGTTTCACCGCCCTGCCGAAGGCGGTCCTGTTGCGCGCGCCGATGGCGCGTCCTGCGATCTGCTCGGCGGCGGTGGCGAAGCCGTCGAGATAGTAGCCGGCCACCATGAAGAAGTTCATCAGGATGGCGTTGGCGGCAAGCGTGGTCTCGCCGAAGCCGGCGCCCATGCGGGTAAACCAGGCAAAGGCTGCCACCAACGCAAAGGAGCGGATCATGATGTCGCCGTTGAGCGCCATCAGCTTCATGATCGAGGGCCGGTGGATGACCTGCTTCCAGGACGGGCGGTCGCGACGGTCGAACCGGCGGTGGATGATGACAAAGCCCGCCACGCAGCCGGTGATCTCGGCGATCACCGTGGCCGCGGCGACGCCCTTGAGGCCGAAATCAAGTCCCAGCCCGAGCCAGATCGACAGCACGATGTTGGTGCCGTTGATGACCGTCTGCAGGAACAGGCCGGTTCCGCCCATGCCGCGGCCGAGCACATAGCCGAGGATGGCGTAATTGGCGAGCGCCGCGGGGGCCGAGATCGCCCTTATGACCAGATAGGTCGAGGCGGCGGCGGCCACTTCGCCCTCCGCGCCCATCAGCGGCAGGCCCACCGTCAAAAGGAGCGGAATGGCGGCAATGACGGCGATGCCCGCGACCACCGAAATCATCAGCGACCGCCAGAACACCGCCTGTTCCTCGGTCGGATCCTCCCGGCCCATGGCCTGGGCGACCAGGCCCGTGGTCGAGGAGCGCAGGAAATTGAAGGTGGTGAACACCAGATCGAACAGGATCGCCGCCATCGCCAGCCCGCCGATCAGAGCCGCATTGCCCAGCCGGCCGACGACCGCGGTATCGACCAGCCCCAGAAGGGGCGTCGTGAGAAACGCCAGCGTCATCGGCACGGCGATAGCGAGCACCATGCGGTTGTTGACCTCGAAGGCCCTGATCGTCAGAGCCCCGGTCGGCGCGTCGTCAAGCTGCATGCAAATGTCCATGGCTGGAAATGATTCGGCCTCGAATCCTAAACAAAATAGACCGCGCAGATGAGAAAGCCCATCGGCAGATATGGACGAAACCGCCCTGGCGCGCCACATCTCAGGCGATGCCCCTGCTGCCCATCGTCCACGCCCCGGCCTATGATGCCGGCTTTGCCCCCGGCCACCGCTTTCCCATGGGAAAATACACCCGTCTGATGGAGCTGATCGGGGAAACCGGTCTCGGCTTAGCGGCGGATTTCCATGCGCCGGCGCCGGCCTCCGCCGAATGGCTCGAACTGGCGCATCACCGGGGCTATGTCGACCAGGTGCTCTCCTGCACCGTGCCAGCGCTGATTGAACGCGAGATCGGCTTTCAGGTCGATCAGCGGGTGAGCCTGCGCGCGCGGCTGGCGACCGCGGGCACGGTGATGGCGGCCCGGCTGGCGCTGAGCGAGGGGATCGCCTGCAACACCGCAGGCGGCAGCCACCATGCGCGGCGCGCGCAGGGCGCGGGCTTCTGCACCTTCAATGACGTGGCCGTTGCGGCCCATCTGCTTCAGGCCGACGGGGACGTCAGACGCGTGCTGGTGATCGACCTCGACGTGCACCAGGGCGACGGCACGGCCGAGATCTGCGCAGGCAACGCGGCGATCCGCACTGTGTCGATGCACGGCGAGAAGAACTATCCGGTGCGCAAGCAGGTCTCCTCGATCGATGTCGCGCTGCCCGATGGTGTGCGCGACGCGGCCTATCTGGAGACGCTCAACTGGATGTTGCCGCGAACGATTGAAGGCTTTTTGCCCGACCTGGTGTTCTACAATGCCGGGGTCGACCCGCATGAAAATGACCGGTTGGGCCGATTGTCGCTCAGCGACCAGGGCCTTAGAGATCGCGACCGCACTGTGTTTTCATTCTTCCGGGAGCGCGGCATCCCGCTCGCAAGCGTTCTCGGCGGCGGCTACAGCCATGACATCGACGCGGTTGCGCGGCGGCATCTCATCACCTTCGAGGCGGCGCTGGACTTCGTCTGAGCTATCGGCGCAGGCTGAACAGGCGGACGATGAGGAAGATGGGGATCACGACGCCCGCGCCGAGCAGGAGATAGCCGCCGAAGCGGCCAAGGGCCGCAAAGCCGGTTTCCCACAGATTGACCAGGAAATTCCGCGCCATGTAGAGGATGTCGGCCGGATACCAGTTGAACGCAGCCGTGATCACGCCGACCACGAAGGACGCGACCAGCAGCTTGAGCACGGTGCGGCCGGGCGTGTCGCCCAGAAAGCGTGTCAGACCATTGCTCATGCGGGCGGTTCCCAGTTTCGTCTCCGCTCTCACATAGTCATGGCGGCAGCAGTGGGCAAGTGGATCATTCGACGCCGTCGATCATGCGCTCGAGCGTCTCCAGCCGGTCGGCCTCGGCGGGCGGCTTGTCCCATCTGAGGCGGCTGATGCGTGGAAAGCGCATGGCGACGCCTGATTTGTGCCGGGTGGACCGGTTGATGCCTTCGAAGGCGACCTCGAACACCAGCCCCTTGTCGGGACCGGCGCGCACCGAGCGCACGGGCCCGAAGCGCTCGATCGTATTGTCGCGCACATATTTGTCGATCTGCAGCAGTTCCGCGTCGGTGAAGCCGAAATAGGCCTTGCCGACGGGCACCAGTTCGCCCGGATCGCGCCAGACGCCGAAAGTGTAGTCCGAGTAATAGCCCGAGCGTTTGCCGTGGCCGCGCTGGGCATACATCAGCACCGCGTCGATGAGGAACGGATCGCGCTTCCATTTGAACCACTCGCCCTTGGGCCGCCCGGGCAGATAGGGCGACAGCCTTCGCTTGATCATCACGCCTTCGATCACCGCCAAGGGCGGATCGGCGCGGAGTGCGGCGAGATCCTTCCAGGTGGCGAAGGGCAGCAATTGCGAGCAATCGAAGCGCGCCGGATCCAGTTCGGCCACAAAGGATTCGAGCCGCGCCCGGCGCTCGAGGAAGGGCTTCGCCCTAAGATCGAACGGCCCGTCCTGCAGAATGTCGTAGGCACGGAAGAACGCCGGATGGTCGCGCAACTGCTTCGCCGTCACGGTCTTGCGGTTGAGGCGCTGCTGCAGATCGGAAAACGTGCCGGTCTCGATGCCCTCGCCGCCCGGACGCGCGACCAGCAATTCGCCGTCGAGCGCGCCGTCGAAGGCGATGGCGTCGACCAGATCGGGGAAGGCCGCGGAAATGTCGTCGCCGGTGCGGGTGTAAAGCCGGTTGACGCCGCGCTCTGACGTCGCCTGTACGCGGATGCCGTCCCATTTCCATTCCGCGGTGAACTCTTCGGGATCGAGCTTGTCGAAATCGCCCGGATCGATGGCATGCGACAGCATCACCGGCCGGAACGGCGCGGCGGCCGCGTTGACGGGCTTGTCGCCTCCCCCCTCCAGCCAGGCGAACAGCTCCAGATAGGGCGGCGTGAGCCCGTGCCAGAGCTCCTCGATCTCGTTGACCTCGACCGTGCCGAATGCCGCCAGCGCCTGCTTGATCAGCCGCCCCGACAGGCCCATGCGGAAGCCGCCGGTGACGAGTTTCAACAGCGCATAGCGGCCCGGCGCATCGAGCCGGTCGAGCCAGTCCTCGACCAGCTTCGGCCCGTCCCGGCGCGAGGAGGCCTGGAGCGTCTCGACCACTTCGGCCAGCCCCGGCGCATCGTTGCGGCCTGTCCGGGCAGATTTCTCCGGCCAGGCGAGCGCAATGGTCTCGGCCAGATCGCCGACATAATCGTAGGAATAGCCGAACAGCTCCGGGTCCATGCGGGCGGAGATCAGTTCGCGCAACTGCGCCGGCTTGACTGCGGGAATGTCGAGATCGCGGGCAATCGCCGCCAGCGCGTATCCGCGCTCGGGATCGGGCACGGTGCGGAAATAGTCCTTAAGCAGCGCGAGCTTCGCGTTGCGCGCGGGCGTGAACGCCAGCATATCGAGAAGATCGGCGAAACGGTTCACGGTTCAATCGCCCTCGTCTTCATAGCCGACCAGGTGCAGCGGCTTGGCGGCGATGCCCTGCATCTCGCACCAGCGCACCAGCGCCTCCTCGCGGCCGTGGGTCACCCAGACCTCGCCCGGTGCCACCGCCTGGATGGTCTCGGCCAGTTCGTCCCAGTCGGCGTGATCGGAGATCACCAGGGGCAGCTCGACGCCGCGCTGGCGGGCGCGGGCCCTGACCTGCATCCAGCCCGAGGCGAAGCTTATCAGCGGGTCGGGAAAGCGGCGCGCCCATTTCTCGCCAAAGGCCGAAGGCGGCCCAAGCACGATGGCGCCGGCGAAGTCGCCCTTGGCGCTCGCTTCGACCGTGGCCGGGCGCAGGTCTCCCAGGGCGATGCCCCGGCTTTCGTAATAGTCGCACAATTTCTGCAGCGCGCCGTGAATGTAGAGCGGCTTGTGATATCCGGCATCGCGGATCAGGCGGATCACGCGCTGCGCCTTGCCCAGCGAATAGACGCCGACCAGATGCGCCCGGTCCGGATTGCGGTCGACCGAGCGCAACAGCCTGGTGATCTCGGCTGCGGCGTCGGGATGGCGGAACACCGGCAGGGCGAAGGTCGCCTCGGTGATGAAGACATCGCAGGCGACCGGCTCGAAAGTGGCGCAGGTCGGATCGGGCCTGGGCTTGTAGTCGCCCGACGCGACGATGCGCAGCCCGTTGCGCTCGACGGCGATCTGGGCAGAGCCCAGCACGTGGCCGGCGGGATGGAAGGTGACGGTGACGTCCTTGATGCGGATTTCCTCACCGAGAGACGCCGGCTGGGTGGCGCCGGCATGATCCGCGCCGTAGCGGATCGCCATGATGTCGAGCGTCTCGGGCGTCGCCAGCACATGGCCGTGGCCGGCGCGGGCATGGTCGGCATGGCCGTGGGTGACCAGCGCCCGGTCGACGCCGCGCACCGGATCGATGTAGAAATCGCCCGGGGGGCAATAAAGCCCCTCGCGGCGCGGAATGAGAAGATCTTCGGGTCTGATGGCCATGAGGAGAAACTAGGGCGGCGGCGCTCCCTTTGGAATGGATCATCTCATCGGTGATCCCAATTCTTCGGGCGTTTTCTCTCATGCGGATCCGGTCGGCATTCCTTGAACATCCAGAGAGCCATTTGTCAGGATCGGCGCAGGTACGCTCCGCAGCGTCGTTGGGCGTTTGTTGATCCCTATCAATACAAGAAAAACTGCCCGTGATAGGTTTGCCACGGTGTATTTCACCATTGGAATTTGCACATTCACTAGACTAGGGAGGTGATAGTATCATGGATGACAATGCCCCCTGCGATGGTCCGCGTACAGATCGTGGCGAAGTCATATCGATCACGATGAAAATACAGTACCCGGATGGGCAAACCAAGACCGTGACGTATGACGAAGACTGGTGCTTCGAAACCGGCGCAATCCTGTTGGCGGAATCCTGCATGACCGAGGAACAGAAGGCCCAGTTCCACAAGAGCGACGACTGGCGCGAGAATCCGACTTTTCTGAATGGGAACGCGGACACAAACGTTGCGGGTCCGATTGTGTAGGTGGCGGGACGTGTACGGATTGCTGCGCTTGCACCAGTTGCCCTAAATAGCAGCAGTCTGACGCCCGGATGCTGGTTGCCGTATCACCACAGATCTAGAGATCTGCCGGCAATGAGTGCGCTTCGGATTTGGGGCTGCTGCCCGCTACTCAAGCGAAGGGGCTTGCGTTTTCTAACGCGCCGCAGCATAGGCTGCGCAATCATCCCGCATCCGGTCCACACATGACACCCCACCAGCTTTCCTCGGGCGATCTGATTGCCGATCGCCGTGCGCAGTATGCCCGCCAATACGCCGAAGGCGGCGACGCGGCCGCGGCGGCCGACCTTCAGATGCAGGCGCTGGAGCTCGCGCCCGAATGGGCCGCGGGCTGGCACCAGCTTGGCCTCTACCGCGAGACGTCCGGCGACAGGGCGGGCGCCGCCGACGCCTGGCGCAAGGTGCTGGCCCTGGCGCCGACCGACATCTTCGGCGCAGGCCTGAAGCTGTCGCTGACGGGACAGGCGGAAACGCCGGCGGCGCCGCCATCCGAATATGTCGAGGCATTGTTCGATGGATATTCCGACCGGTTCGACACGGCGCTGGTCGAGGACCTCGGCTACTGCGTGCCCGAGCGGCTGACCGCGCTCATCGGCGAGGTCGCCGGCGCGGACGCGCATTTCGCCAAGGTGATCGACCTTGGCTGCGGCACCGGGCTGTTCGGCGAACGGATCCGGCTCAGGACCTCGTGGCTCGACGGCTACGACCTGTCGCAGGGCATGCTGGCCAAGGCTCAGGAAAAGGGCGTCTACGATCATCTCTGTCAGGCCGACATCGGTTTCGGCCTGCCTGCCGGCGGGCCTTCCTCGAGTGCAAAGGCCGATCTGGTCGCGGCCTCGGACGTGTTTGCCTATTTCGGCGATCTCGATACCGTCATCGGCGTCGCCGCGGATCTGATCCGGCCCGGCGGGCTGCTCGCCTTCTCCTGCGAGGCCGGCCGCGACGGCGTCGACTGGCTGCTGCAATCCTCGCTGCGCTACAGCCACGGCGCGGCCTATCTCAGCGGACTTCTGGAAAAACACAGCCTGGTCGTCGAGCGGCTCGATCGCGAGCCGATCCGCAGGGATGGCGCGGCCATGATCGAGGGGTATCTGGTCATTGCCCGCAGGCGGGCGGAAGCGGGGCTGTCCCCGACGGGCCGGCCGACGATGCTTCCCGGCGCCGGCGATCCGGCCGACCTGCCCGACGACACCACGGGCGGCCCCTCCTATCCGATGTGATCGGCCGTCCGCGGCCGGAACTGTGGGTGCTTGGAGCGGCGCGCCTGCTGCTCTAGATTGACCTTCGTGAGCACCGATTCCCCTCCCGACCCCGACGGTCCCGGCGCAGGCCCCCGTTTCGATCTGCCCGATCCATTCCTCGGCTGGTTCGCCAGCCGCGGCTGGCGGCCGCGCGCGCACCAGCTCGAACTGCTGGCCGAAACCCGGGCCGGGCGCTCGATGCTGCTGATCGCACCCACCGGCGCGGGCAAGACGCTCGCCGGGTTCCTGCCGAGCCTCACCGACCTCGCCGCACGCGGCAAGCCCAAACCGGGTACCGCAGGGGCGCGATCCCTGCACACGCTCTACGTCTCGCCGCTGAAGGCGCTGGCCGTCGACATCGAGCGCAACCTGGCGCGCCCGGTCGCGGAGATGGGCCTGCCGGTGAGGATCGAGACGCGGACCGGCGACACGCCGCAATCCAAGCGCGCCCGGCAGCGCACCGATCCGCCCGACATTCTGCTGACGACCCCCGAGCAGGTGTCGCTGCTGATTGCCAATGCCCATTCCGAGCGGCTGTTCTCGGGCCTGCGGTATGTCATCTTCGACGAGTTGCATTCGCTGATCGCGTCCAAGCGCGGGCATCTGCTGTCGCTGGCGCTGGCCCGGCTGCGCAAGCTGGCGCCGGATCTGCGCACCATCGGATTGTCGGCAACAGTGGCCGATCCAGAGGAACTCCAGCGCTGGCTCGTGCCGCAATCAACCGGCACGGATACGCTTGCCGGACGGGTCACTGTGACCGGCGGGGCGAGCCCGATCATCACCATCCTCGAGACAGCCGAGCGCATTCCCTGGTCCGGACATTCATCCCGCTATGCCGTCCCCGACATCTACCAGACCATCAGGGACCACCGCACGACGCTGATCTTCGTCAACACGCGCAGCCAGGCGGAGATGCTGTTTCAGGAATTGTGGCGGGTCAACGAGGACAATCTGCCGATCGCGCTGCATCACGGCTCGCTGGATGCTGCGCAGCGGCGCCGGGTGGAGGCGGCGATGGGGCGCAACGAGCTGCGCGCCGTGGTCGCCACCTCGACGCTCGATCTGGGGATCGACTGGGGCGATGTGGATCTCGTCGTCCATGTCGGCGCGCCCAAGGGGGCGAGCCGCCTGGCACAGCGCATCGGCCGCGCCAATCACCGCATGGACGAACCGAGCCGGGCGATCCTGACGCCGGCCAACCGGTTCGAGGTGCTCGAATGCCAGGCGGCGATCGACGCCAACTACGCCGGCGCACAGGACACGCCGCCGGGCGGCGACGGCGGGCTCGACGTGCTAGCCCAGCACGTTCTCGGCATGGCGGCGGCCGCCCCTTTCAGCGCCGACGAGCTTTTTGAGGAAGTGACCAGCGCATCGCCCTATGCCCGGCTCGACCGGGAGACCTTCGACAAGGTGATCGACTTCGTCGCCACCGGCGGCTACGCGCTGAAAAGCTACGAGCGCTACGCCCGCATCCGCAAGCGCGCCGACGGGCTGTGGCGGATCTCCAATCCGCAGGTGGCGCAGCAGTACCGGCTCAACATCGGCACCATCATCGAGGCGCCGATGCTCAATGTGCGGATGACCAGCCGCAAGAACGGCATCCTCTCCGGCCGCGGCGGCCCGCCGCTGGGCAAGGTGGAGGAATATTTTCTCGAAACCCTGTCGCAGGGCGACACCTTCCTGTTTTCCGGAAAGATTCTCAGATTCGAGGGAATTCGCGAAAATGAATGCCTGGTCTCCAACGCCTGGGACCAGGACCCCAAGGTGCCCGCCTATGCCGGCGGCAAGTTTCCGCTGTCGACATACCTCGCCGAGGGCGTGCGCGCCATGATCGCCGATCCGTCGAAATGGGGCGCGCTGCCCGACCAGGTGACCGACTGGCTGCGCCTGCAGCAGGAAGTCTCGCAACTGCCAGCCAGCGACAGCCTGCTGATCGAGACGTTTCCGCGGGCCGAGCGGTTCTACATGGTGTTCTATCCCTTCGAGGGCCGCGTCGCGCACCAGACACTCGGCATGCTGATCACGCGCCGGCTCGAGCGGCTGCGCGCACAGCCGCTCGGTTTCGTGGCAACCGATTATTCGCTCGCGGTCTGGGGCCTTGAGGACATGGGTGCGATGATCGCCAGCGGCCACCTCGATCTCGGCCGGTTGTTCGACGAGGACATGCTCGGCGATGATCTTGATGCCTGGCTCAATGAGTCGTGGCTGCTCAAGCGCACGTTCCGTGCCTGCGCCGTGATCTCGGGCCTGATCGAGCGGCGCCATCCCGGCAAGGAGAAGACCGGACGCCAGGTCACTGTGTCCGCCGACCTGATCTATGACGTGCTCAGAAGCCACGAGCCCGACCATATCCTCTTGCGTGCGACGCGGGCGGATGCGGCCCAGGGGCTTTTGGATATTCAGCGGCTCGGCGCTATGCTCAAGCGAATCAAGGGACACATCAAGCACCGGGCGCTGGACCGGATCTCGCCGCTGGCGGTCCCGATCATGCTGGAAATCGGGCGCGAACCGGTTTCCGGAGAGGCAAATGAAAGCATTCTGGCAGAAGCGGCGGACGACCTGCTGGCCGAGGCGCGGACACTGAGGTGAATACAACAGCCATGGATGCACAGACCGCGACGCTCAAGGCCGATCCCGCACCGACAGGACCTTCGGCGGTCGAGATCGACGTCAACGGCACGCTTGTGATCTGTGACTGCGCCGGTGTGCTGTGGCTGCCCGGAAGCGGCGCGCTGGTGGTTTCCGACCTGCATCTGGAAAAGGGCGCGGCGCACGCGCGGCGTGGGATGCTGCTGCCGCCCTATGACACCGCCGCAACGCTCGCCCGGCTCGGCGAGGCGATCACACGCTATGATCCGCGCCTGGTCATCAGCCTGGGCGACAGTTTTCACGACCGTAGCGGATCCCAGCATCTGCCGCACGCTTACAGAGAGGCATTGCAGGCCCTTCAACGGGGCCGCGACTGGGCCTGGATCGAGGGCAATCATGATCCTGAACGACCGGTCGGACTGGAGGGCGCATGGTACAGCGAACTTTTCCTTGAAACGCTGGCGTTCCGGCATGAGCCCCGCCCGGGTGCAGTCGGTGGCGAGATCGCCGGCCACCTGCATCCGGCAGCGCGCGTGGTGCGGCGCGGCAGGGCCGTGCGCAGGCCCTGTTTTGCCAGTGACGGCAAGCGGCTATTGATGCCGGCTTTCGGCTCGACCACCGGCGGGCTTGAGTTGCGTCATCCCGCCATGCACGGCTTGTTTGACCGCAACGAACTCATTGCGCATCTGCTCGGCCGCGAACGGATCTATTCCATTGCGTTCAACCGCATGAACGGCTGAGCCTGCAGGAGCCGGAGTTCATGCAAGCATGACGAGGGCTATCGAGGCAATCACAATGGCGCTGATGGTCAGGCGAAGCCGGCCGAACCAAGCCGGCAGCAGACCGGTACCGGCGCTTTTCCAATCCCATGCCGCCTGCAGCGCGAACCCGGCTGCCAACAGGAACAACGACCAGGGCCGATCAATCAGCAAGGCCAGCCAGGCAGCAAGCGAGGGTGCAACACTCAGGATCATCTGCTCGGCGGCAAGGGCCGGTTCGGCCAATGTCAGGGCGCGGCCCCAGCGAACTCCGCCCATGAAAGACAAGATGACGGCGCCGTAACCCAGAAAGGCCGTGTCACCGCCCAGATGCGCGGCGGAGAATGCCGGCGATACGGTGCCAGCCACGGCCATTGCGAGAAACGGCAGTGCCCCCAGTCCCGCCAGGAACCAGGCGGTGGCAGTCATCTTGGATATATTCCGGGCTGCGCTCATGCCGGTCCCTGCTCCGATCTTCAGATGATGATCAGTCCTTGCGGAAGATCACGCTTGAAAGCCATCCCGTCACCCCTGCCAAAAATACCGCGAAGACACCGTAGGCCAGTCCATAGGCATGGGCGAAATTGAAGATGAACTGCTCCAGGCCGGTCTTGACCACCCGCAGCGGGATCTCCCTTTCCATCACGAACTGGTTGTTCTTGTACAGCACCGCGCGGACCGTGTGCTGGCCGACAGGGATATTGGCCGGAAGCCGCACCGAGGCGCGGAACAGGGATTTGGAAATGAAGCGAACGCCGGTCGGGTCGCGCTGATAAAGCCCGCTGGTCTGCTTGATCCGCCGAAGCGCCTCGCGAAAATCACTCACCCGCGATCCATCTCCAAATCCGCCGGTGGGAACCAGGCGGATGTTGTTGATGCCGATATCGCGCGATGCAAGCTCCATGGTGGTGGCGATGCCGTCCAGGGGCCTTGTGCTCGACATCGAATAGGATGCCGGGATGGGCTCGAAGCGGATCGAGTGCCGGTTGATCCAGATCCCCGCCACCCGCTCCTTGCGGCGCACCGTGGTCGACTGGCGCGGCCCTTCAAGCGACACCACGATATCATAGGCAAAGGTCGCCAGCAGCAACTCATCGACACCATCAATGGCGCCAAAAACGGTGATGTCAGCGCCGGAGAAATCGGAGGAAATGGCGATCTCATTGGTGGAAATGCCGATATCAATCCGCTCGGAGAACTTCTCGTTGATGGTTATCGTGGGATCGGCGAGTTGCGCCGAAACCGGAAGGCTCAGAAACAGCAAAGCCGCTAAGGAGAAAGCCGCCGCGCGCATCAGAAACCAAAGCTCCCGCTGACCACCGAGTAGACCTCATCGGGCGGCAGCACCAGGCCGAATCCGAGGCGGATAGCGACGGCCAGAACCAGGACTGCAAGGCCCGCGCGCAATTGCTCGCCGCGCATTTTCTGACCGACGCGGACGCCATACTGGGCGCCGATGACGCCCGCAATCATCAACAGCCAGGCCAGCACGATATCCACCGAGAAGTTGGTTGCCGCCTGCACGACCGTGGTGAAGGCGGTGACGAAAATGATCTGAAACAGCGATGTGCCGATCACGACATTGGTCGGGATGCGCAGCAGGTAGATCATCGCCGGCACCATGATGAAGCCGCCGCCGACGCCCATGACCGACGTCAGGATGCCGATCGCAAAGCCGAGCAGGATGACCGGTATGACGCTGAGATAAAGCTTTGAGCGCTTGAACCGCATCTTGAACGGCAGCCGGTGCACCCAGTTGTGCTGGCCGGGTTTGCGCAAAGACACCGGCTGGTTCTTGTGGGCGCGGCGAAGCGAGTTGACGCTTTCCCACAGCATCAGGCTGCCGACCGATCCGAGGAAAACGACATAGAGCAGCGAGATGATCAGATCGAGCTGACCCAGCCGGCGCAGCATGGTGAAGATCTGAATGCCGACCGTGGCCCCGGCCAGACCGCCGGCAAGCAGAACAAGCCCCAGCTTGATATCGAGCGTGCCGCGGCGGAAATGAGCGAGCGCGCCTGAAACCGAGGACGCAACAACCTGATTGGCGCCGGTGGCGACGGCCACGGCCGGCGGAATGTTGTAGAAGATCAGAAGCGGCGTGATCAGGAAGCCGCCGCCCACGCCGAACATGCCGGACAAGAACCCCACTGCCGCGCCCATCCCGAGGATGACGAAGACATTGACCGAAAGTTCGGCGATCGGCAGGTAAATTGTCACCTTGCGCTCCCGGGCGTCAACGGCTGGGACCATGGGTTAAGCCAAGCAGTACCTGACAAATCCGTATTGCGCGTTTCGGGCGCGCGAGTCAAACCTGTTGGTATCGCATTGAAACAGAAGCTGTTTGCGCCCCGGTTTTTTCTTGGCCGCGAGAGACCGACGGCGTCGAGGCATGCACAGTCCCCGCCCCGAAAATTCAGCGCCGCGACCAGATGCGGGCCGCATCCGGTGGAATGCGCCTGGGCGCCAGGCGCGTCATCCAGGAAACGGCAGGCTGGCGTGCTTAGCCGTTGCGCTCAAGCAATTCCTTGACCAGCTTGTCGTCGATCTCGCCAGTGGTCTCCATGCCGATGGAGGCCTGGAACGCCTTGATTGCCGCCGTGGTCTTGGCGCCCATGACACCGTCCGGCGCGCCCGCGTCAAATCCGTTGTTGTTGAGAATGGCCTGGATGTTGCGGATGGCCTTTTTCATGTCAACGGATGCGGTTTCGTTGGTCTCGCCACCCCATGAGGCCGGCACTTCCACCGCATTCGCCTCGGGGCTGACATCCTTGGCGGTCCAGTTGGCAACCGCGGCGCGGGCTGCTTCGACCTGTTCGGGCCTGAGCGCGTTGAACACCTCGTCGCGCTTGACCGCCGCATCCTTGTCGCCGTCATTGGCCGCGATGGCAAACCATTTGTAGGATTGCTCGAGATCGCGGGGCACGCCGTCGCCGCGGGCGTAGAGAATGGCGAGATTGACCTGGCTGTCGCGGACGCCGACTTCCGCCGCCCGGACAAACCACTCGGCCGCATTGTCGAAATCGGGTGCGGGCCCGGCCGTGGCGTAGAGGACGGCGAGGTTGTGCATGGCGCTGGCGTTGCCCTGCTCGGCCGCCATCTGATACCACTTCTTGGCGGCGCCGAGATCGCGGTCGACACCGCTGCCCTTTTCGTAAAAATTGGCGATCCGGTATTGCGAGGGGGCATGGCCGAGATCGGCGGCGCGCTGATACCACTCTGCCGCAGCGCCAAGATCGACGGGAACGCCGCGGCCGTCGGTGAAGCGTGCGCCAATCTCGTAGAAGGCCAGCGGGTTGCCTGCCGCGGCAGCGGCCTTGAGAGCTTCGGGCGCGGCGCCTGCGGGAAGCGCGTCAAGCGCACTTGTCAATGTGGCGTCGGTGGCCGGCGCCTGGTCTTCCGAGGCCGAGAGGGCCGATGTTTCTTCGAGCGATGTGGCCGCTGGCCCCATCTCCGGCGTGGCATCCGGCACATCTGCAGCCGGAGCGCTGAAAGTCTCGACTTCCGTCACGGGCGCATCGGCTCCCGGCTCTATCACCCGGACCTCCGGCAGGCGCGATTCGCTCGTGGCCTGCTGGTCCCCGATGTCCTCCGCCATCGGTTGGTCGGACATGGGGGACGGCTCAACCACGGGCGCAGGCTCGACGATCACCGTTTCGACGGCCTCGTTTTGCTCATCGCCGCCCGACAGCAGGCCCGTCACCAGCGGAAATGTCATGATCGCCAGCAGCACGGCGCCCGCCGCCATCAAGATCGGGCGTCTGCGCGACTTGAGAACTTCCAGGAACCCGCTGCCGCCACCCTTGCGGCTCTTGCCGATGGTTTCGACTTCGGCTGCCGCGGCCATGGCGGCGCGGCGCGCCGAGGCAAGGAATTCGGCCTTTTCCGATCCGTCTTCGGTCGGCTTGCCGCCGCGCTGGCGTTCGGCGGCCTGGGCCTCGCGCACCTTCTGCAGAATGCGATTGATATCGGGCGCGCCGGAGCCTGGCTCAAGCGGCATGTTGGCGGTTTCAGGATCCATATGCATCGAAGGATCGAGCGGTGGTGAATCATCTTCGGTGAATTGAGGCTCAGCCGGAGACTTCGATGTGTCCCTGCCCGGCCGGATGCGGGCTGCCAGTCCCGCCAGAAACGATCTTTCGCTCGCCGTCTCGGGCTGCACCAGGTCATCGTCAGCCTCGGCCTCTGTTTCCTGGCTGGCCGCAAAGGCCGCAGCCATGGCAGCTGCCTCGGACGGGGTTCGGGCAGGCTGGCCCGACCGGCTGCGATCCGTGCGCGCATCGGCAGGATAATCGTCGCCTTGCCGCATGGCATCGTCCATTGCGGCGGTCGAGGCCTGCGGCATTGCCGTTTCGATGGCGCTGCGCGCATCGGCGACGGCGTCGCGCATGTCGTTCAGTCCGGACTGATGCAGCGATGACGGGGTAACGTCGAGGCGCTCCAGGCGCCCGGCTATCTTCAGCAGCGTATCCTGCACCGCCTCAAAGGCGCGCATGGTGCGGTCGTCGGTCTTGCGGCTGAGGCTTTCGAGCGCCTTCAGGTCGTCGGCCAGCGCGGTGATGATTTCGATATTGGCAATCGATTGGGGAGAGGCCGCACCACCCATCTGCCCGGAATAGGCGCTCACAGCCGCTTCAGCGGCCTGGCGCGCGGCTTCGACGACGAATTCGTCGCTCGTCGCGAGGTGCTCTTCGATCGAGGCAAAGCGTTCGTCAAAGGCTTCGTAGCTGGGTCCACCCTGCGGTGCGGAGCTGACAAGACGCGACAGGTTGGCAATCTGGTCTTCAAGGCCGCGCAGGGCCTCGTCGCTGGGGCCGGCCTGAAGGTTGCTCGACATGTCCAGACGATGGGCGATATCGGCAAGCCTGGCTTCGAGCCCTTCGATGCCCGGTATCATCATGGAAGACTGGTTGGGACGATCAAGCCTGGCGGAGATGTCGGCCAGCTGCGCCTCGACATTTTCGAGCCCGCTCATCGGCTGCATGGCGATGCCCGCGGCGGTGAGTTCTGCCTGCTGAAGCTTGGAGGCGATATCGGCCAGCTTGGCGTCGAGGGTTTCAAGCCCCGGCAGAGGGTCAATGGCGCGCGAGGCGGTGGCTTCGGCGCGGCCGATCAGCGCCTCCAGCCGGCCAATGACAGCGTCGGGCATCCGGTCGGGCTCACGGGCGGGAACCGAAAGGCTGTCAATCTGGTGGGCCAGCTGGTCAAGCCGCGCAATCAGCGATTCATCCACGCCACGCGCGTCGAGGGCCTCGATCTTGCCCGAGATGTCGGTCAGGTAATCGGTCAGTTCCGGCATACGGTCGCCGTGGGCGCCATCCTCGATCAGGGCCTGCAGACGTTCGATGCGGGCATCGAGGCGGGCGACGGCTTCCTCATCGGCCAGTTGCGCGACCCGGGCTGCCAGGTGCTCGATCCGGTCGCCAAGGTCGAACTGTGCCGAGGCGGGATCCAGATCGTCGATCTTCTGGGCGACCGAGGCGAGCCGAGCTTCTATCCGCTCAAACGGAGCGGTATCGACCGGCGGTGCCACAGGGGCGGGCATCGCCGCGATCGCGCGGGTGATTTCATCAAGGCGCGCGCCGAGCAGGTCAAACTGATGCGGCAGGTCCTGCGCGGCGGAAGCCGGCTGCCGCGACATCGCCTCGATGGAATGGGACAGCTCGGTGATCTTGTTTTCAATCGCCTTTGCCTGGCCACTGGCCGGCATGGTGGCGAGGACTTCGCGGATGTCATCAACGCGGTAGGCGAGATTGACCAGTTCGTCGCGCAGGCCCGCCATATCGAGATTGGAGACCTTCTCCTCCATCGATTGCCAGCGGGTTTCAAGCGCCTGAACGCTGTCTTCGCGCGCAAGCCGATCGACCATCGCGCGCATTGAATCCAGTTCCAGCCGCAGCGAATCGGCGCCCCCGTCATGGGATCCCAGCGCATCGATCGAGGCAGAAATGCCGGCCAGATCGCGGCGCAAATCCTGCGGCAACGCCTGGTCGCGGGCCTCGGCGCGCAATTCGCTCATCTCGCGGCGCAGGGCGGCCATTTCCCTGATCAGAACCTGGCTGACATCGGCGCCAGGTTCCTGAGGTGCTGCCATCCGGGCCGCTATTGCCTGGAGGGACGGCTGGCGCGATGACTGATCATGAGTGACGTCCGGAACCGCCCCGGAGGCCCGCTCGGGAGCGCGACGGGCGCCTTCAAGCGTTCTTTGACGCGCGCGGATGCCTTCCAGCAGACCGGCGCCAGGGGCCGAAGCCGGAGACTGCGGCGGCGCCGACGGATGGCGGCTCTGAGCGGCATTGCCACCCCGGCCGAGAATTTCCTCAATTCGCGCTTCCAGACCCTCGATTGTGCGGTTGAGCGCATCCAGAGAGGATTCGCTTGCGCCGGGCCGGTGTGAATAAGATCGCGATCCGTTCATTATCGTTTCCGCTTCGCGTTGTTGCCGGGAGCCTGGAGCTCCACCCCCATCCGCAGCCAGTCCGCACCTCTCCTCAAGCAACGGTGGATGGACCCCGCACTCCGGAGAGCCAGACTTCAAACCGGAACATACGAAAGACAAGGTGACCGGGATTGCTGCTCTTGAACCGCACATTCCGCGAAACGTGGTAAACAACCCGTTAACTAAGGTTACTTTTCTTTTCCGACCGGGCGTATTTTCCAACGACTTGACGTTTCGGAAGGTTTAATGTCAAACCGCGAACCTCATTTGGGGCGAAACAGCAAATGGCAAGCTCTGGCAAACGATGAATGACATGACCGACATCAGCGAGGGCCAGGACGAAGCGGTCTACAGAATCGGCGATCTGGCAGACGAATTCGGAGTCACGCTGAGAACCTTGCGGTTCTATGAGGACAAGGGCCTGCTCAAGCCGACCCGTGCCGGGGTGACGCGGCTGTTTACCAAGCGCGACAGGGCCAGGCTCAAACTCATCCTGCTTGGAAAGCGCGTCGGGTTCTCGCTGACCGAAGTCAAGCGGATGATCGATCTGTACGATCCGCGCGGCAAGAATGACGCCCAGTTGAAAGTGGCGCTCTCCAAGGGCGAGGCGCAGATGCGTGTGCTTGAAGAACAGCGCGCCAGCATCAACACAGCGATCGAGGAGCTTGAACGCACGATCTCGGTTGTGCGCGACATGCTGAACGAACCCGAATAGACGGCGGCGCCGCAGCCTGCCCGCCGTTCATCACCCGCCCCGCAAGGCGGGTTTTTTGTTGTTCTGGCTTCCTGCGGTCGGATGGAGGCACTTTGCAAACGGCTGCTCCGAAGAAACAGCGCGTCACATTTTTCGGTATTTTTCAGGGACAATCATTGAAAATCATCTGTTTTTGAGCGTTTTTTCGATATCGAAGCGGCACCCACCCCGATAAGCGCATTTTTTTACGTTTACGCGAACGTCAAAATTGAGTATGCAAGTCCGCGAGGATCGCCGGGTTATCGTACCTGACGCGACAGAGACAAGAGGGATGAGGATCCATGCCCGTTTTCAAGGCGCCGGTCGAAGATACGCTTTTCATTCTCAATGATGTGCTCGGCTATGAGCGCTACATGAATCTGCCCGGTTTTGCCGACGCTAGCCCGGATATTGTCGAAGCCATCCTGCAGGAAGGCGCCCGGCTTTCCGAAGAAGTGCTGCTGCCACTCAACCAGGTGGGCGACCAGGAAGGCTGCACCCGCCACGATGATGCGACGGTGTCGACGCCGAAAGGGTTCAAGGAAGCTTACAGGCAATATTGCGAGGGCGGCTGGCTCGGTCTTGCCGCACCGGCCGAATATGGCGGCCAGGGCCTTCCCTACACGCTGCATTCCGCGGTGTCCGAGTATCTGATCTCTGCCAACATGTCGCTGATGATGTATCCGGGCCTGACCCAGGGCGCGGTCGCGGCGATCAACGAGCACGGCACCGACGCGCAGAAGTCCAAGTTCCTGCCGAAAATGATCGAAGGCATCTGGACCGGCACCATGAACCTGACCGAGCCGCATTGCGGCACGGATCTGGGGCTGCTGCGCACCAAGGCCGTCCCGCAAGGCGACGGCAGCTACAGGATTTCCGGCCAGAAGATCTTCATCTCGGCCGGCGAACACGACATGTCCGACAATATCATCCATCTCGTGCTGGCCCGTATCGAGGGCGCGCCGGAAGGGGTGAAGGGCATCTCTCTGTTCATCGTGCCGAAATTCATGGTCGGCGACGACGGTTCGCTCGGCGCGCGCAATCCGGTCACCTGCGGATCGCTCGAAGAGAAGATGGGCATTCACGGCAACGCCACCTGCGTGATGAATTACGACGAGGCCACCGGCTACCTGATCGGCGCGGAGAACGCCGGGCTGAAGGCGATGTTCGTGATGATGAACGAGGCGCGCCTCGGCGTCGGCCTGCAGGGCCAGGCGATGGGCGAGATCGCCTACCAGAATGCCGTCGCCTATGCCCGCGAACGCCTGCAGGGCCGCTCGCTGTCCGGGCCCAAGGCGCCGGACAAGAAGGCCGATCCGATCATCGTCCACCCCGATGTGCGTCGCACGCTTCTGACCATCCGCGCCTTCAACGAGGCGGGCCGCGCCTTCATGCTGTGGACCGCCCTCAAGTCCGACGTGGCGCACAAGTCCGAGGTCGAGGGCGACAGGCAGCAGGCGGACGACCTGCTGACGCTGGTCACCCCGGTGGTCAAGGGCGTGCTCACCGACAAGGGCTTCGATCACGCCGTCATGGCGCAGCAGATGTTCGGCGGCCATGGCTACATCGAGGAATGGGGCATGAGCCAGTATGTCCGCGACGCCCGCATCGCCATGATCTACGAGGGCGCCAACGGCATCCAGGCGCTTGATCTGGTCGGCCGCAAGCTCGGGCAGAACGGCGGCCGCGCGGTGATGGCCTTCTTCAAGGAAGTCGGCGATTTCTGCGAGGAAAACCGTTCCAACGAAGAGCTGGCGCTCTACACCAAGGGCCTGAAGAAGGGCCTGAACGACCTGCAGGCCTCGACCATGTGGCTGATGCAGAACGCCATGGCCAAGCCCGACAATGCGGGTGCTGCCTCGACCGACTACATGCATCTGTTCGGGCTTGTATCGCTCGGCTACATGTGGGCGCTGATGGCCAAGGCGGCGATCGAGAAGCGCGCCAGCGGGGCGGATGGCAAGGAGGAGTTCCTGACATCCAAACTTCTGGTCGGCAAATTCTACATGGAGCGGATCATGCCGGAAACCGCCCTGCGCAAGGCGCGGATCGAGACCGGCAGCGACACCATGATGGAACTGGCCGAAGCGGCGTTTTAGACGGCCGCCATCTGGTGATGTAGACTGATCGGCGGGCATGCATCGCCCGCCAGAGAATCTTCGGGAGGAAGACATGGCGACTTTACCGTCGGAAGTGCTTGGCGTGCCGCGTCCGGACTGGATGGACGACGATGTGGCGATGCTGGAGGACATGGCCTATCGCTGGCTCGAGGCCGAGGTCGCGCCGCATTACGACCGCTATGAGAAGCAGGAGATGGTCGACCGCAGCGCCTGGGAAGCCGCCGGGGCCGCAGGCCTGCTCTGCGCCGCGATGCCGGAAGAATACGGCGGTTCGGGCGGCACCTACGCCCATGAGGCGGTCATTGCCGAGGCGCTTGGACGCACCGGCACCGACGGCTTCGGCATCGCCCTGCACAACGCCATCGTGGCCCCCTACATCCTGCATTTCGGCTCGGAAGAACAGAAGCGCAAATGGCTGCCGAAGATGGCCTCGGGCGAGATGATCGGCGCCATTGCCATGACCGAACCGGGCGCCGGTTCGGACCTGCAGGGCATCAAGACGACCGCCAAGAAGGATGGCAATCATTATGTCATCAACGGCTCGAAGACCTTCATCACCAATGGCCAGCACGCCAACCTGATCATCGTGGTGAGCAAGACCGACCCCTCCAAGGGCGCCAAGGGCGTCTCGCTGATGGTGGTCGAGACCGAGGAGGTCGAGGGCTTCCGCCGCGGCCGCAATCTCGACAAGGTGGGGCTCAAATCCAACGACACGTCGGAATTGTTCTTCGACGATGTCCGCATCCCCACCGCCAACATGCTCGGCACCGAGGAAGGCCAGGGCTTTGTGCAGCTGATGACCGAACTGCCGCAGGAGCGGCTGCTGATTGCCAACCAGGGGATCTCGATGATCGAGCGGGCGCTGGCGATCACCATCGACTACGTCAAGGACCGCAAAGCTTTCGGCAAGGCGATCATCGAATTCCAGAACACCCAGTTCAAGCTGGCCGAGCTGAAATCGGAAGCGGTGATGGCGCGGGTCTTCGTCAATCACTGCATCGGCGAGCACCTCAAGGGACAGCTCTCATCAACCACCGCTTCCATGGCCAAATATCTGGTCTCCGACCTCCAGTGCAAGGTCGTCGATGAGTGCGTGCAGCTGCATGGCGGCTACGGCTACATGAATGAATATCCGGTGGCGCGGATGTTCCGCGATGCGCGCGTCCAGCGGATTTACGGTGGAACCAATGAGATCATGAAACTGTTGATCGCCCGGAGCCTGTAACCGATGACAGATTTTACGCTGGATTGCTTTCTGGAAAGCGGCAATGCCTACAAGGCGGCCTTGATGCTGGAACTGTGCGGCGCCGACTGGGCGCCGCGGCGCGTGTCGTTCTTTGCGGGCGAGACCCGGTCCGAGGACTTCAAGGCTCTCAACATCATGGGCGAAGCGCCGGTGCTGACCCATCACAAGGTCGATGGCGATGTGGTGCTGAGCCAATCGGGCGCCATTCTCGACTACCTGTCGCGGGAGTTCGACCGGTTCGGCCCCGCCAATGAGGACGAGCGCCGGGAAATCCTGCGCTGGATCCTGTGGGACAACCACAAGCTGACCAGTTACACGGCGACTGCCCGCTTCATGAGCCTGTTCCAGAAGAAGCCAGAAGACCCGATCACCCTGTTTTTCGCCGCCCGCGCCAAGAATGCCTGGAAGGTTCTGGAAGCGCATCTGGGAACCCGCGATTTCGTGGCCACCGGCCATCCGACAATCGCCGACCTGTCGCTGTGCGGCTACCTGTTCTGGCCCGAGCAGATCGGCATGGATCCGGCCGCCTATCCCAATATCACCGCCTGGCTCGACCGCATCAGTGCCCTGCCCGGCTACAAACGACCCGAAGACCTCATGCCGAGCGGGATCGACCCCGCGACGGCAAACGCCTGACACGATAACCCTGGAGATCACCCTTATGGCTGATGTATTTGTTTATGATCATGTGCGCACCCCGCGGGGGCGCGGCAAGAAGGACGGAAGCCTGCATGAGGTGCCTTCGGTGCGCCTGGCCGCACACATGCTCGAAGCCCTGCGCGACCGCAACGGGCTCGACACCAGGAAGGTCGACGACATCATCATGGGCTGCGTCGACGCCATCGGCGAGGCCGGCGGCGACATCGCCCGCGCGGCGACCTTCGAAGCCGGCTACGCAACGGAAGCGCCCGGCATCCAGATCAACCGCTTCTGCGCTTCGGGGCTCGACGCGATCAACCTGGCAGCCGGCAAGATCGCCCAGGGCGCCGACGAGATCGTCATTGCCGGCGGCGTGGAATCGATGTCGCGCATCGGCATCGGCGCCCAGGGCGGCGCCTGGTTCATGGATCCGTCCGTCAACATCCCGGCCTATTTCATGCCGCAGGGCGTGTCGGCCGACCTGATCGCCACCAAATACGGCTTCTCGCGCGACGATGTCGACGCCTATGCCGCCGAGAGCCAGAAGCGCGCGGCGCATGCGTGGAAGAGCGGCTATTTCGACAAGTCGGTGGTGCCGGTCAAGGACATCAACGGGCTGACCATTCTCGACCGTGACGAGCATATGCGCCCGGGCACCGACATGCAGGCGCTGGCGAGCCTCAACGCCTCCTTCGGCATGATGGCGGAAATGGGCGGCTTTTCCGCCGTCGCCATCCAGGCGCATCCGGAGATCGAGGCGATCAACCATGTCCACCATGCCGGCAATTCCTCGGGCATCGTCGATGGCGCAGGCCTGGTGCTGCTGGGTTCGAAGAAGGGCGGCAAGACCATGGGGCTCGAGCCGCGGGCGTGGATCAAGGCCTTCGCCAATATCGGCTCCGACCCGGCGCTGATGCTGACCGGTCCGGTCGACGTGACCGAGAAGCTTCTGAAGCGCGCCAAGATGAAGATCTCGGACATCGACCTGTTCGAACTCAACGAGGCCTTCGCAGCCGTGGTGCTGCGCTACCAGCAGGCCTTCGACATTCCGTCCGACAAGATCAACGTCAATGGCGGCGCCATTGCCATGGGCCATCCGCTCGGCGCCACCGGCGCGATGATCCTGGGCACCGTGCTCGACGAGCTCGAACGCCGCAACCTCAACACCGCCCTTGTCACGCTGTGCATCGGCGCGGGCATGGGCACCGCGACGATCATCGAACGCGTCTGAACTGGAGAATGACCATGAGCAGTGAAATTTACACAGTCGATATCGACACTGACGGCATCGCGCTGGTCACCTGGGACATGGCCGGCCGGTCGATGAACGTCTTCACCCAGAAGGCCCTAGAGGAACTCGACGGGCTGGTCGACCGCTTCATCGCCGACGACCAGGTCAAGGGCGTGGTGTTCACCTCCGGCAAGGCCACCTTCTCGGGTGGCGCCGACCTCACCATGATGAAGACCATGCTCGCGGGCATGGCCGAGGAAAAGCGCACCAACCCGGACAATGCCCAGAAGCTGCTGTTCGACCAGGTGGGCAAGATGAGCTGGCTGTTCCGCAAGATCGAAACCTGCGGCAAGCCGTGGGTGTCGGCGATCAACGGCGTGTGCATGGGCGGCGCGTTCGAACTCTCGCTCGCCTGCCATGGCCGCGTGGTCGCGGACTCGCCAAGCGTCAAGATGGCGCTGCCCGAAGTCAAGGTCGGCATCTTCCCCGGCGCCGGCGGAACCCAGCGCGTGCCGCGGCTCACCAATGCGCAGGATGCGCTGCAGATGATGACCACCGGCCAGTCGCTGACGCCCGCGCGCGCCAAGGCGATGGGCCTGGTGCACGAGGTGGTGGAGCCCAAGAAGCTGGTCTCTGCCGCCAAGGCGATGATCAAGGGCGGGCTGTCGCCGGTCGCTCCATGGGACGTCAAGGGCTTCAAGCTGCCCGGCGGCCAGATCTGGTCGGCGCAGGGCGCGCAGCTGTGGCCCGCGGCCTCGGCCATCCTGCGGCGCGAGACCCAGGACAACTACCCCGCAGCCAAGGCGATCCTGCAAAGCGTGTTCGAGGGCCTGCAGGTGCCGTTCGACGCGGGCCTGAGGATCGAGCAGCGCTATTTCAGCCATATCCTGCAGACGCCGGAAGCGCAGTCGATGATCCGCTCGCTGTTCGTCTCCCTGCAGGAGATCAACAAGGGCGCGCGCCGTCCCGACGGCATCAAGCCCACCAAGTTCCGCAAGATCGGCGTCGTCGGCGCCGGCTTCATGGGCGCGGGCGTGGCCTATGTGACGGCCAAGGCCGGCATCCCGGTGGTGCTGATCGACCGCGACGCGGAAGCTGCCGCCAAGGGCAAGGCCTATTCCGAGGACCTGGTCAAGAAGGGCGTGCAGAAGGGCAAGACCACCAAGGAAGAGGGCGAGAAGCTGCTCTCGCTGATCAGCACATCGGCAGATTACGCGGATCTCGCTGACGCGGACCTGGTGATCGAGGCCGTGTTCGAGGACCGCGACGTCAAGAAGGCGGTGACCGAAGCCGTCGAGGAGCAGATCCGGGCGACCGCGGTGTTCGCGTCCAACACCTCGACGCTGCCGATCACCGGGCTTGCCAAGAACTCGAAGCGGCCGAAGAACTTCATCGGCATCCACTTCTTCTCGCCCGTCGACAAGATGATGCTGGTCGAGATCATTCTCGGCCGCAAGACCTCGGACAAGGCGCTGGCCATGGCGCTCGACTATGTCGCCGCGATCAAGAAGACGCCGATCGTGGTCAACGACACGCGCGGCTTCTTCGTCAACCGCTGCGTGCTTCGCTACATGAACGAGAGCTACAACATGCTGGCCGAGGGCGTGACGCCGGCGATGATCGAGAATGCGGCGAAGATGGCCGGCATGCCGGTCGGACCCTTAGCGCTCAACGACGAGGTGGCGATCGACCTGTCGCTGAAGATCCTGCGCGCCACCGTCACGGATCTGGGCGAAAGCGCAGTGGATCCGCGGCATCTGGCGCTGGTCGAACGCATGGTCGAAAAGGAAGGCCGGCTGGGCCGCAAGAACGGCAAGGGCTTCTACGACTACCCCGCCAAGCCCGCCAAGAAGCACCTGTGGCCGGAGCTCAAGACGCTCTATCCGCAACAGGACCCCGCCAAGGTCGATGTGCAGGAGCTGAAGAACCGCTATCTCGCGGTGATCGCGCTCGAAGCCGCCCGCACGGTGGAGGAAGGGATCGTCACCGATCCGCGCGAGGCCGATCTCGGCACCATCCTGGGCTTCGGCTTCGCGCCCTATACCGGCGGCGCGCTGAGCTATATCGACACCATGGGCGCCAAGGCCTTCGTCGACATGTGCAAGGTGCTGGCGCGCAAATACGGCCGCCAGTTTCGCGCGCCCAAGCTGCTCGTCGAGATGGCCGAGAAGGGCGAGACCTTCTACGGGCGCTTCAGTCCCTACGGCGAAGTCAAGGCGGCTGCGTAAACCCCGGCCCTATAAGACATCAGCAAACGGGCCTTCGGGCCCGTTTGTCGTTTCAGCGCTTCTCCGCAATCAAAGTGTAGCACAGCGGCAGTTGCGCCGGCTTGCCTTCATAGATCTCGTAGTCGGCTTCCCGGCTGCAATGCGGGTATTCCACCAGGTGAGAAATCTGCAGGCCTGCGTTGATGCAGCCGCTGACGATCTCGCCCACTGTGTGGAAATGCCAATAGGAAGGCGGCGCCTTGCCGGTTGCCGAGCCGTCATAGACAATCTCGTCATCAAAGATGACGGGCTCCGTGCGGAAATAGGAATAGCGCGGCAGATCGGGCGTGTCCGTCTGCGGGTCGAACATGTCGAGCACCGGATGGGTTTCATAGATCACCAGCCGCCCGCCAGGCACCAGCAGCGAGGCAACCACGGCAAAAAAGCGCGTGAGGTCCGGCATCCAGTTGAGCACCCCGATGGTGATCAGCGCCAGGTCGAACCGGCCAGCGAGGTCCTCGGGCAGGTCATAGACATTGGCCTCGATGAAGCGGGCATGGCCGCCATGCGGCGAGACGGCGCGCAGCTCCTCGGCCTGGGCAAGAAAGGCGTCCGCCTGGTCGATGCCCGTGGCCTGGGAAGCGCCCAGCGCCAGCATCGAAAGCGTTTCGCGGCCGTTGTTGCAACCGATCTGCACGGCGCAGGCGCCTGTGACGCCGTTGTCCGTCAAGATCCGCGTGATCACCGGATCGAAGGTTGAGAAGGCCCCGTCCCGAAAGCCCGCAAGCTGGCGGCGCCACTCCTCGCTCTCGCGGTGGCGCTTGGCCGAGGCATTCCAGGCAAGGCGGTTGGCTTCAATCGCGTGCTCGCTGTCGCGGGTCATGTGTACAGTCTCCGTCATCAGGCGCCTCAGACATCAAGGATTGCCCCACGCCGGGCCAGCCAATAATCGAGGAAACGCAAAAACGCCACCCGACCCTGTGATGGGACGGCGCAAAACGTCGAAAGGCCTTGCCGGGGGGCACCGTCTTGTCCAAAGTCGCCCTTCAGGCATGTCGCGTTCAAACCACTTCATTTGAACGACAACAGACATGCATTGATGCACTATGATGCAGCTTGACTTGCGTGTCCGGACGGATGCGGGGTGCTGCAGGGGGATCGTCCAATGGTTGAGATCGACTATTATTTCTACTGCGCCTCGCCGTTTACCTATCTTGGCCACACCAGGATCTGCGAGGTGGCCGAGCGCCACAAGGCAAAGCTGAACTACAAACCGGTCAATCTGCCCGCGCTCTGGGAAAAATCCGGCGCGGTGCCGCCCGGCCAGCGCCCGCCGGTCAGGCAGCGCCAGCGGCTCGTCGAACTGCAGCGGCTTGCCGCCTGGCGCGGCCTGCCGATCAAGACTGAGCCGAAGCACTGGCCGGTCGACGCCTCGCTCGCCGACCGCATCATCATCGCACTGGTCGAGGCAGGGCATGACCCGCGCTACTTCATGGGCAAGGTGCTTGCCGGCGTCTGGGCCCATGACGACGACATCGCCGACGAGGCGGTGCTGACCTCCTACCTGTCGCAGGTCGGGCTCGACGCCATGCCGGCGCTCAAGGACGCCAAGACGCCCGAGATCGGCGCCATCAGGGACAGGAATTCCCACGACGCCATCGCCGCCGACGCCATCGGCGTGCCCACCTATGTGCTCAATGGCGAGGCCTTCTGGGGCCAGGACCGGATCGAATTGCTGGAGCAGGCGCTGGTGTCGGGCCGGCAGCCGTTTCGGTCGCATTGAGCGGGGGCGGCCCGTTCGAAAGACTTGCCTGATCGAGTGAGGATATTTTTCGCAATTATATACGTGACAAAGCAGAAAGTTTTCCTATATGATTCGCGGTGACAGGCCGGCACACACAACTGAGGAAATTGAAATCACGCCCGCCATGACGGCGGCTGGCGCGAAAGAGATTACTTTGGCGGTGACGGATCTTTACCGAAATCTCGATTGCGAGCCGGAGGACCTAGCTCGCAGGGTGTTCGAAAGCATGAGGAAAGCAGGACTTGACAATCGCGTTGAGGTCGACCGCCAGTTGGTCGAATGAAAGTCGCTTCTCTCTGAGATCAGCAACCGTAAATGTGTATTTCGGGCTTTTGTGGCGGTTCTTGAGTATCGCGCCTATGTCAAGATCATGGATGCGGATGTAGGGGGCCCCGTCCTCTTGTTCCTCCTGTGCACCGTGAACGATAGCATTACGCGACAACGAAGCGGCCTTGAGGCGGCTCAAAATGTCGTTCCATTCGCTTTGTTGGGCCTCTTTAATCTGAAGCTTCCCAACGGTCCGCAAGAGTTCAATTTTTGAATCAAAGCTCTGGATGTGATACCAAGAGATAGGCGGGAGCACGGTTTCATCGATGTCTAAACACATCGCAAAGAATGCTTGGAAGGCTGAATTCTCGACGCTCATCCACCTTGCCATGCAATAGCCTAGCTCGAAATAGAATTCCTTATGCGGAACAGGTAGCTCAAATTCCATGACGGACTCCGAAGAAAAAGACGACCAGGAAAAGTTCAACGAAACGCTCAAGCGGATGCTGAAGACGCCGCCTGATCCGAAGACCCGCGCGAGTGTGGACAAAAAAACTGGTTCTGATAAGAGTACCCGCGACCAGAAGGGTTAGGCTATAGGTATGGGGACCGTATGTCTGACGATCCAAAGAACGCCAAGTTTTATTACATCAAATCGCCCCAGAGTCGGGATTTGCACATTTCAGGGGCTTTTGGCGGGATAAACCCGCAAACGGGTGATCCATCTCTCTGTATTCACGGAAAGACCCCCGATCCCCCAGTTGATCAGCTATGAATTGTCCGATGAAGGTATCGTAGGCGATGAGGTTTCCCGTGAAGGGAAAGACGGAATGGTACGGATTGTCCAAGACACACTGTACATGGATTTAGGTGCGGCGTTATCTCTTCATCAATGGCTTACGACTCACATTGAGAATTTCCGCAAAATCAACCCCGGGGTCTTGGAAGGTGTAAGAAAAGATGAACCTTGAGACCGCATCGCTGCCTTCACTGGGTCTGCCTCAGAAACACAGGTCGCAAATGACTTATGGCTATATTCCGGAGACGACGAACTCTACGAATAGGAACGCTGTTAGCTTTCGGTCAAGTTCAACACCGGTCGTTCCGGCCAGAAAGCAGGTTCAGCCAAACCCGCGCCGGAAACCATTCATCGGGCAAAAAGATGGTCTCGTGCTGGGACTTTTGGCGGTTGGCGTTGCCTGCTTAATCTCCGGTTTTGCGATTAGCATTTTTGTCGGGTTGACCGGCGCTGGAATTCTATTCCCAATTGGGGCGACGTTTGTTTTCCTTGCCAGCCTTGTAGCTGGTCACAACCGCAGGGGTCATCCGAGTGGGGGAAAACTCACAGGCTGATTTTGGTTCTTTAGTAGCCAAAATCAAAGGCGGGGCGGCTGCTTTTGCGGTCATGTCTTGGGGTGGATGGGCGGGGCCATCCGCAAAGGATTTCCTTGAGCCGTTCAATTGGTACGTTTCATTTGCATGTACGTCCGGAGTTTACTTCGGCGTTGGTTTCCTCGCGATTTCAGCGGTTCGCGGTTTTTTTCGAAGGCGCAATAACCTTTTTGCCTTCTGCTTAGGCGTAACTGGCTTCACCAATCCGCCGATAGGTCAGGCGCTTGCCGCCGATACGTGAAAGCAGATCGTCGTGGCGCTCGGTGTCGGACACCTTAAGCGCTGTACGGCGGTTATAGCGGAAATCGAATTCAGCAAGGTAGCGGTGAAGATGGGCTTCGCCACAATGCTGGTAAACGCCAACCATGCCACGCTTGAACACTGAAAAGACGTTCTCAATCGTATTGGAGTGGACAACCACATCACCCTCTTTGCGGGCGTATTCCTTGGCGGAATGCTTGACGGTGCGATGGCCCGCATACTCGGTGCCAGTCTCGGTGTAGAGGCGGCTTTCGTCGGTGTAGAGGGTGGACTTGCGGTCTGCATTGCGGACCAGAACTTCGCGAACGGTGTCCTTCGTGGCGTCGTTCAAATGGAACATACGGGCTTTGCCGCCACGCTCGACAAGGCCAACCACGATACGCTTCTGTGCGCCGCCAGACTTGCCCTTCTTTGTGTAGGGACGGCCCTTGCGCTGTGCAGACACGCGAGGTGTCTCACGCTTGCCGATATAGGTTTCATCGGCTTCGACGGTTTTGCCTTCGCCGCCAAGCGGACCAGACGACTTAACGTCTTCCTTCATGGCTTCGCGGATGCGGTGAGCCATGAACCAAGCGGTCTTGTAGGTGACGCCAAGCATGCGGTGTAGCTGGTGCGCGGACATGCCCTTCTTTGACGAGGTCATGAGAAAGGTTGCCAGTAGCCACTTGTTCAAGGCGATCTTGGAACGCTCGAACACGGTGCCAACGGTGACGGTGAACTGCGAACGGCATTCCATGCAGTTGTACAGGCCCGGACGGTGTGCCTTACCCTTCATCTCGGTGATGCGGGTTTGATCGCAATTGCCGCAATGAGGGCAGATCGGACCATTTGGCCACTGCATAGCCTCAAGGTGCTCGCGGGCTGCGTCTTTGTCGGTGAAGATTTTATTGTCGAGTTTCATGGGCTTCGCTCCGTTGTCCTCTTATAGGAAACCGGGCCGTGCTTTGTCAAGTATATAATTGGGATATTTTTCCTATATCTCTTTACTCGACCCCGATAATTCATGTAGATAACAGCTCCCGGCTCCTGTCATCGCGTGCCCGGACCTTGTCCTGAAACAGCGGGAACCTCGACCATGCTCTCGCATGAACGCATCTGGTCAGCGCTCGACGCGCTGGCCGAACGTCACGGGCTTACAGCCTCGGGACTGGCGCGCCGCGCCGGGCTGGATCCGACCGCGTTCAACAAGTCCAAGCGCTGCGGCGCGGACGGGCGCCACCGCTGGCCGTCGACGGAATCGCTGGCCAAGGTGCTGGACGCCACCGGCTCCTCGCTGGAGGAATTCATGAACCTTGTGCGCGGCGGAGCGGCGCAGAGCGAAAGCACCTTCCCCGACGGCGTGTTCCCGCCCCAGGCCGGGTCGATCCCGCTCTTGGGATTTGCCCAGGCCGGCTCGGGCGGGTTTTTCGATGATGGCGGTTTCCCCGCGGGCCAGGGCTGGGACATGGTGGATTTTCCGGTCCAGCCCTCCGAGCGGCCCGGCGTCTACGCGCTGGAGGTCCAGGGCGACAGCATGATGCCGCTCTACCGCGACGGCGACATCCTTGTGGTCGAGCCCGGGGCGCAGATCCGCCGCGGCGACCGGGTGGTGGTGCGCTCGCGCGACGGCGAGGTGATGGCCAAGGTGCTCAACCGGCAGAGCGCCAAATCGATCGAACTCGTTTCGCTCAATCCCGATCATCCCAACCGCAGTTTCGAGCTGAGCGAGATCGACTGGATGGCCCGCATCATCTGGGCAAGCCAGTAGGGGCCAGTAAGGGCCGGCAAGGCCCCCCGGCAAAGGCTGTGGTTCCTGTTTGCCCAGGCGGCGGAATTGGCAAATCCACGCCGGGCGGCTTGTGAAGCTGCGCCCGAGTTCTTATTGTCGCGCCAAATCAACAGGATCTTCATCCCATGTCTTCGCGTATCACCGCCCACGACGCTCTCATCTATCTCATGGTCACCATGTCCGCCGTGGACAAGGCGATGAACGACGCGGAACTGGCGCGTATCGGCCGGCTGGTCACCTTCCTGCCTGTGTTCGAGGGATTTGACGCGGAGCGGCTGATCGGGGTTACCCGCGCCGCGGCCGAACTGCTCAAAGGTCCGGAAGGGCTCGATATCGTGCTCGAAGTGGTGCGCGACGCGGTGCCGCACAAGTTCTACGACACCGCCTATGCGCTGGCGGTGGAGGTCGCCTCGGCTGACTACAATATCCAGCAGGAGGAAATCCGGCTGCTGCAGATGCTGCGCGACCGGCTTGGCCTGGACAAGCTCACCTGTGCGGCAATCGAGCGCAGCGCGATGGCGCGGTTCAGAAGCGCCTGAACTTACAGCGTAAAATTCGTTTTCCGGCGCCCGCCGCTCCGCCTCACCAAATCGTGTCTCGCCTGCAGCCGCAGGCCATGGCATGACATATGCGAATTATCGCATTGGAGACGGACCCATGACGCTTTTCGGCCTGTCCGAGCCGGTGATCCGGCTTCTGGCCTTTTCGACCATCTTTGCCGCGCTGACCATGATCGAGCTTTGGGCGCCGCGGCTTGAGCGGGATGAAATGCGCGGCGCGCTCAAGACCCGCCGCTGGTTCACCAATATTGCCATGGTGGTGCTGTCCTCGGTGGTGCTGAGGATCATCTTTCCGCTTGCCGCGGTCGGCACCGCGATCTGGGCTGAGCAGGCCGGATATGGCCTGTTTCCGCTCCTCGGGATGCCGCTCTGGGTGGCGGGGATCCTCGCCTTCCTCGTTCTCGATTTCGCGGTCTGGCTTGAACATGTGGTCAGCCACAAATGGCCCTGGCTGTGGCGCATCCACCGGATGCACCATGCCGATACCGGGTTCGACCTGACCACGGCGCTGCGGTTCCATCCGCTGGAAATCGTGCTGTCGATGCTCTGGAAGGCCGCCGTCATCATCGCGCTCGGGGCACCGCCGGTGGCGGTGCTGGTGTTCGAAGTGGTGCTCAATGGCGCAGCAATGTTCAACCACGCCAATATAAGGCTGCCCAAGGCCGCCGACACTATGCTGCGGCTCCTGATCGTGACGCCCGACATGCACCGGATCCATCATTCCACCGACCGGCGCGAAACGGACTCGAATTACGGGTTCAACCTGGCGATCTGGGACCGGATTTTTGCAACCTACACCCAGGCGCCCCGGCGCGGAGAGACCGGCATCGAGATCGGGTTGTCGGAGTGGCGCGACAGCCGCACGGCAAATCTCGGCTGGGCGCTGGCCCTGCCCTTCGCGCCGACACCGGAACCGAACGCCCGGCCCGAAAACGGTCAGTAGAGCCCGTTGGGGAACCAGCGCAGATAAAGCTCGGTGAAGCGCCCATTGCGGTTGAGAGCCGCGATGGCATGGTCAAAGGCCGCCACCAGATCTTCGTTGCGCGGATGCACGGCGATGGCGAGCCCCTCCCCCAGATGCGCTTGCGAAAAATACGGCCCGTCGAAAAACCGGCAGCAGCTGTCCGCAGCCTGGCTTGAGAGCCAGAACGACAATTGCAGCCCGTCGCCGAAGACGGCATCGACCGTGCCCGCTTTCAGCGCATCGAACATCCACTCCGGCCGCGAGAAAATGACCGGCTTGATGTCGGAAAACCAGTCCCGCAGCATGGCTTCATGCGCGGTGCCGTCGATCACGCCGACCCGCCGTCCTTGAAGCGCCGCGGCGCCGGCGCCGCTGATTTCCGCATCGGTGCGCAGGGCGAAGCGCGCCGGCAGGGCCATATAGGGCCTGGTAAACCGGTGGCTGGTCCGGCTGCCGGGCGTGATCGCCAGCCCGGAGACCAGCGCCTCGGCTTGGCCCGCCGCGAGCGCGCCATCAAGTTCGCCCCATGGCAGAGCCTGGATCTGGCATTTCGGCAGAATATCCAGTTCGGCGCAGATCGCCCGCGCCAGATCGACATGAAAGCCTGCAAGGCGGCCGGTCTGGTCGAGGAAGTTGAAGGGCGGGAAATCGACGGTGGTGACAAAGCGAATGCGGCCGACCGATTGCAGGTCGGGAACCGGAATCCGTTCGCGCGGATCCATGTAGTTGGGAACAAGGATCTCGGCGGCGCCGGCTACCGGAAGTGTGGCGCCAAAAAAAACAACCAAAACGCAAGCAAATCGAAAAATACCCCCAAAGGATAGGGGTGCATTCATGCGCGTTTTCACTACCATAGATTTAGTTTCCCGGTGTATCCGCTGTGTGTTTATCAGAATCATGGCTCCAGGCAAAACCATTGATCAGCGTGTCGCGGGCACTGCTCCGCCAGGCTTTCGGCTTGTGCGGGACGAGCGCCGCGGAGCGGAGCGGATACCCGCGGAAAAGCCTCGCGACACGGGTGGCGAGGGGTTCGACGAAGCGCGGTTTTTTCTCCGCTGCGGCATCGGCAAGCCACATGTCGCGGCCGCGGCCAGGGCCGCACGCGCCAATGCAACCAGCATCGAGAAGGAGCTCATGGCCCGAGGCCTGATCGAGCCCAGGCTCTATTACCGCTGGCTGGCCGGGGAACTCGGCCTCCCCCATGTCGACCGCATAGACCCCGACGAGGTGGTCCGGCTGCCGATGATGGACGCGCTGCTGCGCCGCGACGGCCCCCTCAGACTGTCGCGCCCGGACGGCCAGGTCACCGTCATCGTCCCCGAAGCCCGAACGCTGGACCAGCAGAAGGCGCAGTTGAGCGCCAGGCCCGGATTGCGCTCAAGCCTGGCTGTGGCGTCGCCGTCTGCCATCCGCGAGGCGGTGTGGCAGGCCGGCGCCGGCGACAGGGTGCGGCGCGCGACGTTCGAGCTCGATCAGGACCCGCGCGGCACCAGCGCCCGCCGGGTGATGACCGCCGCCCAGGGTTTCGCGCTGGCGCTGATGCTGTGCTTCGCCCTGACCGGGGTCCTGTTATGGCCCTTCATGGCTTTCACCATGTTGCATGTGGTGCTGACGCTGTTTTTCTCAGGCGGCATTCTCTTGCGCCTCGCCGCCCTTGTGACGTCCGTCCCTGTGCCCGCCCGCGCGCGCCCTCCGGACAGACCTGACACCACCCCGCTTCCGGTCTATACGGTGCTGATCGCGCTTCGCCATGAAGCGGCGATGGCGCCGGCGCTGGTGTCGCGGATAGCCGCGCTCGACTGGCCCAAGAGCCTTCTCGACGTCAAATATATCTGCGAGACCGATGACGCGGCCACCATCTCCGCCTTGCTGGCGCAGAACCTTGGACCGGAATGCGAGATTGTCCGCACGCCCAGCTTCGGACCGCGCACCAAACCCAAGGCGCTGCAATATGCGCTGCAGGGTGCGCGCGGCTCGCTGGTCGCGGTCTATGATGCGGAGGACAAGCCGGCGCCGGGGCAGCTGCTCGAGGCCTGGGCCGCCTTTCGCCGGGGAGATCCGCGTCTTGGCTGCCTGCAGGCGCCACTGGCGATCGCGAATTTTCGCGCAAACTGGCTCTCGGGGCTGTTTGCTCTCGAATACAGCGGATTGTTCCGTATCCTGATCCCGTTCCTCGCCCGCACAGGCATGCCCATTCCATTGGGCGGAACGTCCAACCATTTCAAGCGATCGGCGCTTGAGCAGGTCGGCGGATGGGATCCGCACAATGTGACCGAGGATGCCGATCTCGGCATGCGGCTCCATGCACAGGGTTATCGCACCGGCACGCTCAGATGCGCCACGATCGAAACCGCCCCTGTCGCGCGCACCGTCTGGGTCCGGCAACGCACCAGATGGCTCAAGGGGTGGGCGCAGACCTGGCTGGTGGCGATGCGGCGGCCGCTGCGGACATTGCTGGCGCTGGGTCCCGCCGGGTTTCTGGTGTTTCAGCTGATGATTGCGGGCATGCTGGTGTCCGCCCTTGCCCACCCGCTGATGTTCGTGTTCATCGGACTGACGCTCGCCTGGCTTGCCAGCGGCAGCGCGCCGGCGGCTCCGGCCTCCCAGAACGTCCTGATGTGGATCGATCTCGCCAATATCACCTGCAGCTACCTGACCTTCATAGCCATGGGCTGGCGCGGATTCACCAGGCACGAACGCACCAGGCTCAACAAGCGATGGCTGTTCCTCACGCCCGCCTACTGGCTGCTGATGTCATTTTCCGGCTGGCGGGCGCTGCGCCAGCTGGCGACCGATACGCATCTGTGGGAAAAGACGCCGCATCATCCTGATTCCTGAAGCAGGACCCGGTTCGTCAAAGCGGCTCGGAGCGGACCCGTGGGAGATGGAGCGGGTGAAGGGAATCGAACCCTCGTCGTAAGCTTGGGAAGCTTCTGCTCTGCCATTGAGCTACACCCGCATGACGCTT
>NZ_JACIYP010000210.1 GCF_014359905.1 Hoeflea sp.
CCATGGAATGGTTAACAAATTCTGATCAGGTTATGCAACCACTATCACAATGTTAATTCTCACTGGCATACTCCTGATTTCATTCCCAAAAATTAACTTAGATTTCTTGATGCACCACATCAAAAAACATGCCCAAGTGATTCAAAGGACTCCGGAATGACGGGCGGAAAAATCATGTTTCCTGTTTACCCCGCCTTAAACCATGACCGGTATTATTAACGATGCCCGTAAACGAAAGGTTACCGCGACGCGCGAAAAGTTAACGTCGTGGTCATTTTTCCGAAATCGGGACTGGCGAATGTGCCGGAGCAACGAGTTTCAGTAGCCGGGATCTCGCATCACGGGAGTATTGCGTATGAAGTCACGTGCGAGCCACGTTCGCCTGAAGCAATTTCAGGTTAACGAAAAAACGCGTCAGCTTGGGCAGATCCAGCTGATGATGGCGGAAATGGAAAAAATGGCGGCCGAGCTGGAGTACCAGATCGCCGCCGAGGAAAAAAAGGCCGGCAACACCGACCCCACCCATTTCGCCTATCCAACCTTCGCCAAGGCCGCGCGCCAGCGATCGGACAATCTGCAGACTTCAATTCGTGAATTGAAGGTGCAGCTTGATGCGGCCGAACTGGCGCTCGAAGAGGCGCAGGCCGAATTCGAAAAGGCCATCGCGCTTGAAGAGCGCGATGCAGGGCACCGGTCAAGCCGGGCAGTCTGAGCGAAGGCCCAAGGGCTCAAGGCAGACACCAGATCGGACGCGGGTCAAACCCCGCGTCTGCAGACTGCGTGGTCGTGTCTGGAAATTGTGCAAGACGCTCACCTGGCGACATGTGAGCGCCTTGCGCGTTCACACCACAACATCGCGCCATTCCTGATGCCGCTGCGCCTGGGCCTTGAAGAAGGGGCAAAGCGGAATGATCTTCCATCCACCCGCCCGTGCGGCCTCGACCGCATGAAGCGCCAGGGCCTGGCCGACGCCTTTGCCACGCAAACTGTCGGGTACACCGGTATGGTCGATGATGACGAGCTGCGGCGAGGCGCGCGAATAGGTCATTTCGGCTTCGACCCCCTCAAGTCGGGCGACATAGCGCCCGCCCGATGGTCCGGTTTCCTCGGTGATGTCCATGATGCCCCCCGTTTGCCATCGGCAGTCTATCTCGGATATGGAGAAAACGGAACGTCGGATCGAGCCACATGCCGGGAGAACGAGAATGCGGGTCTTGCTTGCGGCGGCGCTTGTGCTGGCCCCCTTGTTCTTCGGGCTCGGAATCGTCTTGCCGCTGGTGCGGTTCGAGACCCTGTATTTCTTCGACCAGTCGCCCTCGCTGCTGGGCGTGGTCGCCGCCTTGTGGACCGGGGGAGACCCCGTGCTTGCGATCGCGGTCGGTCTTGTCTCGGTGGTGTTTCCGGTGGTCAAGCTGGTGGCCATCTCGGCTGAAGCCGTCGGGATCGAGCACAAATCCGGTCTCGCCATGCGGTTGCTGCCGCAACTGAGCCGCTGGTCGCTGATGGATGTGGTGCTGGTGGCGCTGATGATCGTGGCGGCAAAGACCGGCGGAATAGCGCAAGCCTTTTCCCAGCCCGGCCTGTGGTTTTACGCCGCCTCTGCACTCACCGCTGCGCTTGCGCACGGACTCGCCGGACGGCTCGGCCGAGTCAGCTGAGCGTCAGCCGTCTGCGAATCAGCACCAGCGCATCCGGCCTTGCGGGACCTGGTTGCCCACGAGCATCCGAGCGCCGTGAGCCGCTCAATTGGTCAGAAGTGAAGCATCCTGCGATGAGGCGATCTCGCCTCATCGCAGGATGCTGCACCATTCAAAACTGAGGCATGTCGGTTGTCGTTCAAATGAATCCATTCGAACGCGACAGGCATCAATGCCGGTATTGCTGGATGCGCGTGGTGCGCAATCCTGCAAGGCCGTGATCGCTGATGGACGCCTGCCAGGAGAGGAATTCCTCCACTGTCAGCGTATAGCGATCACAAGCTTCTTCAAGGCTGAGCAGGCCGCCGCGGACAGCGGCCACCACTTCGGCCTTGCGCCTGATCACCCATCTGCGGGTGTTGGCGGGGGGCAAATCTGCGATGGTCAACGGACTTCCGTCGGGGCCGATCACATATTTGACGCGGGGTCGTACCATATCGGTCATTGGACTCTCTTACACACTCAAGACCTAAGGCTTCACCCTACAGGCGCGGGTTTAAAAATTGCCTAAGGGCGCGGCAAGGTTTTGGTAAGTTTTGGCACAGGTGCGCGCCGGTCCGCGGCCGGACGATTGCCTGACGTCAACCATCTTGTTGCGGAGGCCTGCACGCCCTATAAAGAAGCTGATCCCGAACGGATATTCTGCAACCGCTTGATCAGCGCCTTGAACGCTTTTGAATGCCGGGGAAAAAAGTGAACAGTCTCGATTTCAACAAGGACCCGCGGGACACGCGGGTGGTGGTCGCCATGTCGGGCGGCGTGGACAGCTCTGTCGTGGCGGGACTTCTCGCCCGGGAGGGCTATGATGTGCTGGGCGTCACGCTGCAGCTCTATGATCACGGCGCCGCCGTGCACCGGGCCGGTTCCTGCTGCGCCGGCCAGGACATCGACGATGCCCGCCGGGTCTGCGAAACTCTCGGCATTCCGCATTACGTGCTGGATTACGAACAGCGCTTTCGCGAGGCGGTGATCAATCCCTTCGCCGAAAGCTATGTGCTCGGCGAAACGCCGATCCCGTGCGTGGCCTGCAACCAGACCGTCAAGTTCGCCGATCTTCTGGCGACCGCGCGGGATCTGGGGGCGGACGCGCTGGCCACGGGGCATTACATCCGCTCGCGCGTCAACCCGACGCCCGACAATCCGGGCCGCCGGGCGCTGTTCCGGCCGGTTGATGCGGACCGCGACCAGAGCTACTTCCTGTTCGCGACCACGCAGGACCAGCTCGATTATCTCAGGTTTCCGCTGGGCGACCTGCCGAAAGCGCGCACCCGCGAGCTGGCCGGGGAGATGGGCCTGGGCGTCGCCAAGAAGGCCGACAGCCAGGACATCTGCTTCGTGCCGATGGGCAAATACGCAAATGTGATCGAGAAGCTCCGGCCGAATGCGGCGCTCGCCGGCGACATCGTCCATATCGACGGCCGCGTTTTGGGTGAGCATGCCGGAATCGTGCATTACACCATCGGCCAGCGCCGCGGCATCGGCGTGGCCACGGGCGATCCGCTCTATGTGGTGCATCTCGACGCCCGCTCGCGGCGCGTCATCGTCGGCCCGCGCGAGGCGCTGGAGACACGCCGCCTGATCCTGCGCGACGTCAACTGGCTCGGCGATGCAGCGCTCGATGGCATCGGCCCGGAGGGGTTCGAATGCTTCGCCAAGGTGCGCTCGACCCGGCCGCCGCGGCCGGCGATCCTGCGCGCGGTCGGCGGTGAGATCTCGGTGGAGCTCGTCGAGGGCGAAGCCGGCGTGGCGCCGGGCCAGGCCTGCGTGCTCTATTCCCTGCCGGGTGACGAGGCGCGGGTGCTCGGCGGCGGCTTCATCGACCGCTCGGAGCGATCCGCAGCGGCCGAGGCGATGCTCTCGACCCTGCTGCAGCCGGCCGCCTGAACCGCGACCCCGGGGATGACGCGCGGGGGCTTTGCGTTCCCGCGCACCGTCTGCCGCAGCGGGCGAAGAGCCCGCTCTCAGTCGTGGCGGACAGTGCCTTCCGACAGGATTTCGATCACGGCGAGGCCGTCGGATACCGGTGTGCGCGGCGCGGCGCCGGTCGCGATGCAATGAAGGAAATGGGCGCATTCGCGCGTGAGCGGCATGCCGTCGGGGATGGCAATATAATCCGGATCGACCATTTCCGACTGCCAGCCATCATCGTCCTCCCACACCTTGTGGCGGAAGAGGGCGAGCTTCTGGTTCCAGGGCGCGACATCGTCAAACACCGCCATCGCCTTCGACCCGATCACCGTGAGCTTGCGCTCCCGGTAGGGATTGAGCCGCGAGGTGAAGACATGGCTGCGAATGCCGCCCGGGAACTGCAGGTGCAGATGGGCGAAATCCGACAGCCGGTTGAGCATGGCGGAGCCCACGCCGCGGACATTGACCGGCTTTTCCCCGGTGATCGCCAGGATCAGCGACAGATCATGCGGCGCGATGTCCCACAGCGCATCGTTTTCGGCGTGGAACTTGCCAAGCCCCACCCGGTGGGAATGGATGTAGCGCACGGCGCCCAGCTCGCCCGCGGCGATCATCGCCTCAAGCGCCTCGAAGGCGGGATGGAAGCGCAGCACATGGCCGGTCATGGCAATCAGACCGCTTCGCTTGGCCGCATCGGTCACCCGCCGCGCATCGGCAACCGACAGAGCGATCGGCTTTTCGACCAGCAGATGCTTGCCGGCCTCGAGCACGGCGATCGCCTGATCGGCATGATGGTGCGGCGGCAGGGCCAGAATCACGCCGTCCACGGCAGGATCGGCAAGCAGCTCCTCTACCCCCATGGCCTTGACCCCATGCCTTGCCGCAAGGTCCGCTGCGCGTTCGCCATGCCGGTCGGACACGGCGTAAAGCGCTCCGAGCTCGGAAAATGTGCGGGCATGGTTTGATCCCCAATAGCCGCAGCCGACAACCGCGATTTTCGGGACGGCGGTCTTGGGGGGGAGGGTGCTTTCCATGGTCGGGTCGGTCCTGTTGTTGTTCTTTGCCACAGCGCCATGCGTCAACCGGATGCGCAACGGACACTGCAGAGCTTCGATGGACTGCACGCTGGCCCAAATCCGGATGGACTTGAGGCGTTGTGCAGCAGTTTGCAGTGCGGCCTTTGCGCGTCCGATCAAGCGCGCGGCCATGCTGCGACAGGCATAGGGCTTTTGGGGAGGGATTAGACCCGATGGCGGAGCAAGGCAAGGCGGCCCTGCCGCGCCCGGCGTCAAACCGCCGCGGCATGGTGTCGTGCCGGGCCGATGCATGCCCGGCGCAGCTGGATCGATGCAGGTGATGAGGGACTTGCTCCCTGCAATGCCGACGCCGGCGTTCGCGCTTCCGAACGGACGCGCAGCGCTGAAGCGAATTCCGCCTCAGGAAAAGGGCAGAGCGTGCTTGACACCGGAGCAAGCCGCACCTTATATGCCGCCCGTCCGGCCCGATCATTTCGGCGGCTGGCGGCGGGGTAGCTCAGCTGGTTAGAGCAGCGGAATCATAATCCGCGTGTCGGGGGTTCGAGTCCCTCTCCCGCTACCAAAAATATTCAACAAAACAGTATCCGGATTGAAGTCACGGCACGAATGGCCCGTCGGCGTTATCGAATTCCGGCCTGCCTGTCATTTCAGGAGTGCGGTTGGATTGCCTCGATCTGTCCAGGAACTTGGCCGCGGCGCTGGGTCTTGAGGGGCGATCATGCGGGCCTGACCTGCCATTTGCATGCTCGATCGCTGGACGGTTGCGCGGTCTTGTCCTCTTCGGCAGGTCGCCGTGCCGCACGGGCGGGAAGGGGGGCGGCGCTGATTACACCAGTGGTTCGTGGTGGCGTCCAAGTCCGCGGAACCAGCGGATGGAGAGCACGATGCCGGCGGCAACATAGGTCAGCGGGCAGAGTGCGAGCATCAGCAATCCGGCCAGCTGTTGGTGCGCAACCGCAGTCTCCAGGGATGCGATGGACCCGTGAGCGGTATTCAGGGATGAATTGCTGAAGACGAACAAGGCGCCCAGGAGACAGAAGAGTTTTCCTGTCAGCAACAAGGCGACGAGCGCCCGCCATGAGGCGCGTTGGCTTGTCGTCACCACGCCACCCCAGAACCACAGGGCGGAAAGGAACAACGATGCATGCATGGCGATGCCGACAGCGCGGTGCTGCATGGCAGCCTCCAAGGCTGCAGGACTATGCCAACCCCAGAGCAGCCCGATTTGCAGCGCCGCTGCAAAGAAGATCGACGTCTCGAGCGACGCGGGCAGGCGCGCGCGGATACTGTAGGCGATCGCAGGTGCGAGCGCATTCATCAACGCGATATGCCAGAGCATCATGGCGTCAATGGTCCCGATCATCGCGTGCGCTTGCATCTCCATCTCCTGACTGGTGAAACTATCGCCTGGAAGGAGGCCTGACAATGATCCTGACCGGTGTAACGCTTGGCTGACCGGAGCGTTCCGGCAAGAAGCGGCCCCGGCGATCGGGATTGGCCAGAGGAATGGGACCGTCACCCGGTTGCCGGCCACGGTCGAAGCCGATCGGGCGTCGGCCCCAAGGACGGCCGAATGGCGGCTTGGCGCCATGGTCCTGAGGGGGAACAGGGCGAAGCGGCGCATTTTTCTGGCCGTTTTCGATGGAGCGGAACCATTTGCGCTCTCGCGGGTTTACCAGGATTGCCGATGCGGTGAGGGGAACGCCATTTGGTCGCAATCTTGAAATTCATTCACATTG
>NZ_JACIYP010000211.1 GCF_014359905.1 Hoeflea sp.
ACGGATGCCCCTGCCCTGCTGCGCGCGCTCGCGGCGGCCGCCGCGCACGCGCGCTCCGGCCACGGCACGACGAGCTGGACCGCTTTGCCGCTTGCGCTCGCCCGGCTCAAACTGACGCACCGGCCGCTGGCGCTGTTCGCCGGCGGCGACAAGGCCTGGCGGCACGCCCCGCGTGAGCGCGAGGCGATCATCCGCCGCTACCTGAAGGCGATCGTCAAGACCGCCGATGACGGGCTCGAACTGCTCGCCGGGCTCGAGCGATTCCGCACGCGCTGCGCGGCCGCGCTCGCTCGCGAGGCGCGCCCCGGCGCATTGCGGCCGCTCGCCCCGCTGCTGATCGACCGTCCGTTTGTAGCGCCCCTTGCGGTTGCCGACGCGCTCGGGCTGACGATATCGGGCGCGGGCAGGCTGCTGGTGCGAGCCGCGGCGCTGGGCCTGGTCCACGAAATCACCGGGCGCGAGACCTGGAAGCTGTACCTCACGAGCGATCTCGCGTTCCGCTACGGATTTGCGTCCAGGCCGCGCGGGCGCCCCCCCTCCCCTGCCCCAGCGCTCGCGCCGCTGGACGACGCGCTGGCGCGATTCGACCAGGAGATGGCCGAAGTCGATGCGAAGCTGCGCACCCTGGGTGTGCTTCCCCAAGAAGACGATTAGCAGGGCGTCGGGCAAGGGTTGTGCTCTGCGGCCCTTCGGCCGCAACCTGCCACTTGGGCACGCGGCACGATCGACTACTGCCAGTGCTCGTCCAACAGCGTGGCAACAGCAGCATCGAGTTCGGCGCGATCAGCCCCTGAGCGAAGCGGAAGGGTCAGCTTCAACTTTCCCCGTCTCACCCGCTCGAGCACAACCATCGGCTTGCCCGCGACATTATTGACCACCGTCAGGTCGTGTCCTGACCGCCTGGGGGAGCCTGTCTTCTTGGGGGCGTCGGCTGTAGCCGCGAGCAAGCGGATCACATCAGCGGGGGCGTTGGGCACTGCCTCGCCCGCCGCCCGGGCCGCGGCGATGCGACCAGCCTCCGACAATACGCGTCGCTTGCGCTCCTCGGGCTTCAGCAGCGGCTTGATCTGCGTTGCGTGCCTGATGCCAAGATCATGCATACTCACGAATGCGGCCATGATCTCGGCCGGCAGCCGAGCCAAATCGAGATATCGACTGAGCCAGCTTGTGGTGACGTTGATCCTGTCAGCCATCAGGTTCTGACGGCCATCATAGTACTGATCCAGCGCCCGCAGGTAGTCGCGAGCCCGCTCAAAATCGCTGATATCCTCACGCGCTCGGTTCTCCAGATCGGAGAGACGGAACGCCTCCTCATCGGTAAGCTCGCGAACCTCGATCAAGAAGCGGAAATCGGGGTAATTATGCGCTCTCAGCCAGCTGACAGACCAATGTCGGCGGGCGCCGCATACGACCTCGAAGTCATAGTTCGGATCATCCCGCACCCGGCGAACCAGCGCCGGCACCTCCTGCTTGCCCTGCGCCTTCAAGCTCTCGATCAGATCACGGCAGCGCTCCTCGCTCAGCGCAGCATAGTCACGATTGTGTCCGATCCACATCCGGCACCGAGCCGGATCGACGAGCTCATGCGTGCGGGAAACCAGCGCCCCGGCCGCTAGTTCTGCGAGCCGGTTGCTGCGTCCTGACAAAAGGCCGGTCCCAAGCCTTGACGCGCGGGTCGAGACGTCAGCCGATGAGACTTCAACAGCGCCCGCCAACCCCTCTGCAAACGCTCGATTCTTGGAGCTCATACCCCACTCCCTCTCTCGAAATTCCACATGTGCAATTCCCCGCCAAGCGGCGCAAGCACAAGCCTGGACGGAACCCCAACTCGGCAGATTCCACGCGTGGAATTCTGCTCGATCACGCCAGCCCCTCCTTGCGCAAGCGCTTGAGATGGCTCGGCCATGTCGCACGAAGATCGAGCTCGATCTCAGAATTGACGCCATCGAGATAGGCCAAGCAACGGTCACGGACCGCGCGACTGGTGACGGGCCCCTGCAGCTCATAAACTGTCATCAGCCGCGCTGTCGCATTGTCGATCTCGGCGGAATCCTTGAGCGGCGAACGGATCATCGATGTGCCGAAAATCTGTCGCATCAAGCCGATCAGCTCCTTTTGCATAGACTTGTTTTCATCGACCTTTGAAGCAACAAATCGAATGAAGCTCAGTTCGGGCGCCAAGTCGCGCTCTCCCAGGACCTGCATCGTCTCGTCGAGCATCGCCAAGAACGCTGCCGTTGACGAAAAATCCATCACCGTCGGCGGAACGGGCACAACCAACGCGGTGGCTGCGCGCAAAACCGATAGCGAAATCGCCCCAAGCGCTGGCGGAGGATCGATCACAATCACGTCGTAACGGTCGGCGACCGACGCAACGCCTTGCGAAAGACGGTCAAGCAGTGCCCCCTGCCCGCGCGCCATGCGCGCCGCCAATTCATACTCGGACTGAAAGAGACGGAGATTGGCCGGAATCAGATCGAGGCCGTCAAAATGCGTCTTACGAATTGCGTAATCGACCGACAATAACTCATCCTGACGAAGAAACGGGTAAAGTGTATCGTCTTCCGAGAGATCGAGGTCCGGCACATATCCAAACAGGGTCGTGGCCGAGGCTTGGCTGTCGCAGTCGATCAACAGGACTCGATAGCCGCGGATCGCCAGATACTGCGCGAGGTGAACCGAGATCGTCGACTTCCCAACGCCGCCCTTGAAGTTCTGAACCGCGACCACAGCGCAGGGATCGTCGGGATCACGCCACGGCCGTGTTCCGAAGACCCCGCGCATGTCGTTGAGCTGAGCCAAAGTGTAGCCGACCCTGCGATTGCTCTCGGTTCGCGGCGGCGGCGGCAGACGCCCATCCTTCTCGGCATCCCGGATGGCCGCCGGAGTCCGGTCGACCAGCTCCGCCGCCTTGCCGATAGGAAAGATCGGCTCCCGACGTTCATCCGCACGCGCGCTTCGCGCGCCATCGCGCAATTTCTCGAGCACCGACGAACATCGTTCAGCGAGCTGAGCAACGGTCCCCTGATCAGCATAAACTGCGTCCGCCACAGAAGCCATGAGCCCACCTTTCGAAAGCAAAGCTCACGGTGGATCACTTGCGCTTTCGAGTCAAGTTCGGCCCATCATTCGAAAGTCGCGCTCGCGAGACGCGAGGACGACAAGTCCCAATCCCATTCCTGACCGTTTGGGGGATGTCTCCGGCGCATTGAGGCAAGATTCCACGCGTGGAATCTCACGCGTCGAATCTAGGGCCGGCCGCGCCTTGAAACGTAGCTTTGGCAGAAGCCTGTCCAACTCGCCCGAAGCTTCTGACCAGACAGTCGGCTCAAGCGATCGCCCATCTGATTGCGATAGGCCTCGGCGATCACATCAACATCCCAGCCTCCGCCGTGGGCAAGGCCGATCTCTCGGAACTCCTTATCGGCCCCGAAGCGCAACGAGCCGGAGGGGAAGGACGGCAGCGCTGGCCTAGCGGCCCTTGGTCCCGTAGATGGCCGCTTCGATTGCACCTGTTTGGCGCCCGCCTCTTTCTCCGCCGGGGCAGGAGGGGGCTCGGCGGTGACGAGCTCCACACGGTCCTCGCGCCGTGCGGCCCTCCCGACAGAGTGCCGCGAGAGCTCATCGACGGTCGCGATCTGCGCGGGCGCGTCTTTGGGCAAGAATCGGAACTCCAACTCCGCAACCGTCCGGCCTTGGCGGATCTCACGCCATTCGACCCGAAAGTGGGCAAGCTGATCGATCTCGGCCTTGGCGACCTGGAGCACCTTGCGCCTCAGCTGAGCGAAATCCTTGTAGACGTCTGGTGGAATGCCGAGAGCTGCGCGCAGCGCACTCATGTCTCCTTTCCACACCGGCTGTCTCCGATGAATGCGCAAGGCGCCCATTTCATAAAGCCTCAGCGCATAGCTCGATCGGAAGCCCAGCACCGCCTGCCGGTTGAGGACCGCATACGATTCCGATTCCTGGATCAGGCGCCGGGCATCGGGCGTGAACTCCCACTCAATCCATCCCGCTTCCTGACCAGACTCCTCTTCGACCTCTTCGCGCGACATCTGGATCAGGGCGAAACGCCGCGTGGCCTTCTTTCCACGCCAAGAGCGATCGTCCTCGGAAAACAGCGTCCGGTGTAGCTCCTCGAGCATGTCGCTGATCCGTTCATTTCCTTTATGCCCACGCCGGATGTCGGCCTTGCGCATCTTGTGCGGGATCGCTTCCCAGGCATCGCCACCGGCCGTGAGAATCATCAACGCCAGCAAACGCGAGGCGGTCAAACTGAGCGATTGACCTTTGACGAACCGCACCTCGACGAGCTTGCCAGGCTTCGCGAACTCGTCACCGCCCTTTCCGCTCAGAATGCGTGCCACGCGCATCGCGCGGCCAGCGCCGGCTTCAGCGTCCGCCAATTGCTCGTCTAAACCTGCTTCGTCATCCATCTTGCGATCGATTCGAGTCTCCGAGCTGTGGCCTGCCTGACCTGACCGCAGTGGTCAAGTCAGGACAGGTTCCGCTGTCCTAGGGCGGTCCACCCCCATCAGGACAGGACCGCCCCGAGCGGTCAGGTTTCCACCCCCACCCAGTCAGGAACCTGCCCCCACGAGGTCAGCCAACCTCCCCCGAGCGGTCAGGTCGAACGAACGCGACTCGCGGGAAACCGCGGCTCTCCGCGCCCTGAATCAGAATCATGGGAATCCCAGAATCGCTCCGCTGCTAGCGCAGCGGCGTTTTTACGATGATAGTAGATAGTAGAAGGACGACACGTTACCGGCGGTCCGGCCATGAGCCTAGCGCAAGCGGTCGCAGTGCGGCAGCACGAAACCCGCCAAGCCCGAGGATGTCACCTCACGATACCGATGCCTCGGAGGCCGGGCTTTATCAACTCTTGATAACGCGCTAATCCTACCCAAGAAGGTGACCGCGATGATCAGCGCAGATTTGGGCCAGCAGCTCGAAAACTTCGTCACCAAGCTCGTGGCGACCGGCCGCTATAATTCCAAGAGTGAGGTGCTGCGCGAGGGCGTCCGCCTGATACAAGACCGTGAGACCCGACTTGCGGCACTCGACCGGTCCATCGCGCGTGGGATCGCGGATGCGAACGCTGGTCGGACCAGGCCTGTGGCGGACGTATTCGACGGGCTTGAGGGTAGGTATCGTCGTGTGGCCGACGATCCCGAATGAGCGTCGATCTCGGCCGAGACGGAACACAATCTTGAGATGATCGGCGAGTCCGTTGCGGGGACAATCCGGCCCGCGCTTATCCTGCCAACATCGTAGCGTCAGGCCGGCCATGCCGTATGTGGCCTGCGTTCGCCGATGGTTGCGCGAAGCCCAAAACAGCCGGTGAGTGTCTGACCGATGATGTCGGTGCCGTAGACGTGTCCGCGCCCCGATCACATCGGCGAGCGGACAGGCGAGTCAGGTCGCCTGCATGAGCTTCGGTATCGACGGCGCCCTCCGATGCCGATCCAAGGCACCGAACGGGCTCGCAAATTGCGCCTGTATCCCGCGTCCCCTTGCATGCGGTGGACGTCGGGTGCACATATCGGGCAAGGAGTGCACCCATGCTTGTTGCCTTTCTCGAGGATATCCGCGAGGGGGATCTGATCGCCCCCCGCCGCCTGGCCGAGCGCCTGCGGCTTCCGATGACGCGTCTGTCCCGCCTCGCGCGGCTCAATCGAAACACCATGGCAAGCCGGCCCGAGAGCCCCGCGGTACAGGAAAAGCTGGGGCAGATTGCGCGGATCATCGCGCGGGCCGCCGAGCTCTCGGGCGACGAGGGCAGGGCGATCATCTGGTTCCGCCATCAGCCGATCGCGGGCTTCGGCAAGACCGCCGAACAGCTGGTCGAGCAGGGGAAGGCCGACGCGGTCAGGTGGACGCTCGACAGCATGGAAGAGGGCGCATACGGCTGACCGAGCGGTTTTCCCCGATGTGCGCCCTTCCAGCGGTGCACATCGCTGCCTCACCCGCTAGCACCTTGGCATGGCGCACGAACTCCTTCCCCTCAGGGGCCGGTACTGGCGGATGCTGGGCGTAAGATGGCAGTCGCGCCCGTTCGAGAGCGGAGCCCACAGGACCGGGGGACGCTGGAACCCGCCGGGCCAGAGAGCCCTCTACCTTTCTGCCGCGCATGGCACGGCCATCATGGAGATGCATCAGGATCTTATCCGACCGGGAACCCTGGTGGCGTTCGATGTTGCTGCCGCAGCGATCGCCGATCTTCGCAAGATCGATGCCGCCATCGCCTTTTGCGAGTGGCGCCGGATTTTCCAACTCGAGAAAGCCGCACCTCCCACCTGGAGGATCGCCGAAGAACTCGTCTCGGGTGG
>NZ_JACIYP010000212.1 GCF_014359905.1 Hoeflea sp.
AAGACGATCTACAACCGGTTCATCCGCTGCAGCCGCCTGGGCGTGTTCAACCGGATCTTTGCCGAGCTGGCAGCCAGGGGCGGCAAGCCCGACCGACTGATGATCGATGCGACTCATCTCAAGGTACACCGAGTTATGCTGGAAAATGGGTGACGGTGGCGGATTGAAGACGGCGTATCGAGGAGGGTGTCGAGCCTGCCAGAACCTCTCGAGGAGAGCGATACGCCATCACCGAACCTACCAATGTTGTCCGACTTCGCCAGCCTGATGAAGCCGACGATCCGTTGACGGAGGTGCTGCGTGCCGGGGCCCGTCGGCTGCTTGCACAGGCGGTGGAGCTGGAGGCCGAGGCGTTCCTGGCGGCGGGAGACGATTTGCGGCTGCCGGACGGAGGCGGCGCGGATCGGCGGGGTCACGTTGCAGATCGTGCCTGCCTCGCAGGCTTGGGGCGAACACCGACGACCGAGGTCACCGCCTTCACCGGCCGCGACAAGGTGCTGCGCATGCTGCTCAAACGGTGCGGGGTCACCGAGCGGCCGATCCTCGACTGGGAGCATATTGCTCGCAAGCTCGAGCGGCTGAAGATCACCGCCCGCGGTTTCCGGCGACGCTTCGGGCAGGAGCGGGGATCAAGACCAGGATCCTTGCAGCGCTCGACCGGATCAACTGGCCCCTCTGGCACGGCCAGCGCGAAGCAGCTTTGCGCTACGCCGAAGGCTCCGCGCCGCCTCCTATACCACCGTCGGGGACACTGCCGAGGCGAGTCCGCTACCAGCTGCCGAAACGAAGCGACTCATCCTCCATCGCCCCATGTTCGGCGCAACGAGCCGCCCCTGCGGTTTTGTCCCGCTCCGGCACGAAATCCACGGCGCGCCCACCTTCCGCCGGGAAAATCCCGCGCCAGACTACGACAAAACGCCCGACTTTTCGGATCCTTCAACGAAACGGTTGCGTTGAGCGCGCAAAGGGATATTTGTTGTGCCGTGCCGCACAGTTCGTCATGCGGCGTTAGGCGAGGAGTGCGAAATGAGGACAATTGCGAAACTGATGGCCGCAACCGCGGTGATGGCTTTCGCTCCTGCAGTGCAGGCAGCCGACATTTATGTTGACAACACGACCGCCGTGCCGGGAGCTTACTTCGACGTGAGCGGCAATATCGCCTCGGGTCCGATTTCGGCGCTCTATGGCCGCACAGGTATCGGGGTCGGCACCTTCACTGACCGTTTCCTGTTCACGATCGATCAAATCGGCCTGGGCAGCGGCGGCATCAGCACCATTCTGGCCGGCGGCTTGGGCACGGAGACAGACCTCGACTTCACGGAGGTGACGTTCTTCAATGGCACTGACACCGTTCCGGTGACGATTACGAACACTGGTTTTTTCGAAAGCGGTGGGCTAGCTAACGTTCCGATAGCCTTCGGTGTGCAGAACGTACTGTCGGTGACCTACCTGTCGCGCGGCGCGGGCGCGTATAGTGGCAACCTGTCCTTCTCTCCCAGCGCCGTTCCTGAGCCCGCCAGTTGGGCGATGATGCTGCTGGGCTTCGGCGCGGTCGGCTCCATCGTGCGCCGCCGGCGCAACCAGACGGTCCGGGTCAGCTACGCCTGACCCCGGGGCTTCGTTCGCGGATCAGCATCCGAGCAAAATCAGGGGCGGCAGCATAAAGCGGCCGCCCCTTTTCGATCTGGGCCATGCGCGTGGCAAGGAGAGACCGCTGGTAGGTGGTTGAATGTCGTCGTGCAGCTTGGTTGCGTTCCGCGCGGTTCATCAGCGCGGGCTTGGCAGGAATGCTCCAGTTCTATTATGGTAGCAATTCGCCGCCTCAGCGCCTCTGCATCATCCTGGCCGAGGAAATGTTGATACAACGAGTGGCCCTCGGGGGTGCTGCGCCCGCCCAGTAGCTTAATATGAGCGTCAATGTGTGCAACCTGCAGCCGCATGAGTTGCGATGGTGCGTTCACTGACGCGTTGGCACGAAGCGGCCCAACACGCTCAAAGCCCAGCGAAGCCTCGTAAAACCTCACATGTCGGGGGTTCACCTCGATAACGAGATCGGTGCAGTCGTGGCGCTGCGTACCATACATGAAGATGACGTGGAACAGCACGGCCAACATCGGCCGCGACCTTGGAGACGGGTCGAAGGCAAACTTCGTCAGTTCGCACAGGCTGGTCCTGGAGGTCCGGCGAAGCCGCTCGGTCTCTTCAGGAAAGGTGGCATCGACGCCGAGCTTATGAGGCGAGTCGACCGTCAGGGTGATCGTGCCGCGCGCTTCGTCATCGACATAGGCGATGAAGGTTGTCCGACTCGCATGGTCGGGCAACTCATGATGGTTGCCATAGCCGCGCCACCCGTACATGCGACTGATGATGTGTTCGGCCGCTTGGCGATGACCGTGCTGCGTGACACGCATGATCGTCAGCATGTTGCCCGCGAGGAGAGTGCGGCAGAGCACCAGATCTTGCGAAATTCTGGCTACAGCGCTTCCCTGTGCTCCCCCGAGGAGCGCCTCCGTCAAATCCAGCAGCACAAGATGTCCCCCCAAATGCGGATGTCAGCCGGTACCTTCGCGCGGCGCGGATGAGCCACACTTGCAGACCCTTCAGCAGGGCGATCCCTCGATCGATCTATCACTGAGCCTTGAAACACGCACAAGCTTCGCGACGAGGCGAATAGTTAACGGGCACGGGCTGAGGGAACTTTGGCCGACAACCCCACCAACCGAAAAGGGCCGGCAGCCACTCGCCACTCGCGCCAGCGTTCACCAGTCGGTGACGTCGGCCTGACCAGAACTTCGCATACCTTCGGTTAAAAGCCAGTAGCAGCCAACTTCCGCACGATTGCGTATGAAGCCCGTTTTGTTATCCGTACTGGGCACCCTTCAAGGTTTGTCGCACAAACGGTGTGAAGCGGAACATATGCCCGGCTACAATTACGCTGGCTGGTAGGATCGGGTTGTCTGGCCCGGGATGCAGGGAGGGGCGTAGCCCCAACGGAGAGCGGGCCAGACAACCCACGGCGATCTTCTTTCCTTCTTCCGGGAGGTGATCGGGGCTGCGGCGAGCAGTGGTATCGGAACACTCATCGAAATACAGGATGATGGGTTTGCGAAGCCGGGCCACCACATTTCTGGTCCGCAGGTGGGCACCTCCGTAGCCATCCGGTGAGCACCGCGGCAGCGGCGCGTCAGGCGGCGAGCGATGTTTGCTGAGGCGACCAGATTTATGGGAGCAGGTCATCGATCCTGCCGGCAGGGTGATCATCGATGTGGGCGAAGACGTGGGCGAGCCAGGCCTGTGGATCGACGTCGTTCAAGTGTGCGTCTGGATCAGCGGTAAGCGTAGCGCATAGGCCGCCTTGTCGTTGACGGCGGAAATTGTCATCGTTCAGGGGTCGTCAGGAGGAATTCCCGCGCACTGCGGCGGCCTCCCGGGTCCCCGGGATGTGTGCACTTGTGGCACAACCAGGGTCTGGACTGGGCGATTTGCCAGAACGACCGCTGTTCGCACTGGCGCCGAGCAATACCTCAATATAGTGGGTCATTGACGATACTGACCGATTCGAGTCTTGACCGCTGCTGACAATTTGCCGCATGTTATACGACGCAGCGCAATCCGTCGCGGGTGCCGATAAGCGGGCAGAGCGCTTCATTTGGATCGCAGACAGGAATGAGGCTTGCATTTGCGTGGGGATATGATGCGCGTGGACAGTGATCTCATGCCGTTGCGGCAAGTCGGCCCCGCCGCCTGCATGCCTACAGGGGTGCGGCCGCTGACTATCGCGCATGTTCAGACACGGATGAACCGCACGGGCGGTTGCGAAGAGAACACCTGGGCCAGTTGCGTGCACCAGGCTGAGAGCGGGCACGATGTCCATCTCGTTTGCGGACAATCGTCTAACGTCGACGCATATCGGTACCGGCATCCGCGCATTGCGGTCCACCAGGTCGACGAGATGATCTGGAGCATCTCCCCTGCCGATGATTGGGCCGCATGCCGAGCATTGAGGCGGCTGTTCCGGGATATCGGGGCGGATGTCGTTCACACCCATTCAAGCAAGGCTGGAGTCCTGGGTCGGGTCGCGGGCCGGATGGCGGGCGTTCCAGCGCTGATTCATGGTGTTCATATTCTGCCGTTCAGCAACGTGGGACTGAGCGAGAAGCTGGCCTACATTGCAGTCGAGCATCTGGCGGCGCTCGTGACGGACCACTTCATTCATGTGAGTGAAGGAACGCGAGCGGCCTACAGCCGGGTCGGGGTGGGGGCTGGCAAGCCTCATAGCGTGGTGCGGTCTGGCATGAAAATTGACCAGTTCAAGGCAGCTTGCTGGCCTTCCGACTGGCAGGAGATCGTTGCCACGACAGATGCACAGCTGAAGCCGGTGACTGTGCTGATGATGGCGGTCCTCGAGCCAAGAAAGCGCCATGCCGAATTTCTTCGAGAGTTCGCCCGGATCACCGAACCAAGCGATAACATACGCGTGCTGCTAGCGGGCGATGGTCCCGAACAGGAGAACATCGAGGCTCTCATTGCGGAGCTTGGTCTCCATGATCGGGTGACGCTGCTGGGCTACCGTGGTGATCCGGAACGGTTGGTTGCCTTGAGCGATTTCAGCGTACTCTGCTCATTGCGCGAGGGATTGCCTCGCGCGATCGTGCAAAGCCTTGCTGGCGGGAAGCCGGCGGTAGTCAGCCCTTTTCCGGGCATCGCAGAGATAGTCGAGCACGGTGTAAACGGCGTCGTCGCGGCCACGTGCGATGCTGAAGATGTGGCGCGAGAGGCCGTGTCGCTTGCTCGCGACCGCCAGCGCTTGGCCGTTTACACGACAGGCGCATTAGAATCGCGGGTGGATGAATGGTCGTTCCCCAGCATGTTTGCCCAACTGGATGCCGCCTACCGTGACTGTCTGGCGAGGTCACCAGTCGCTGAACGGCTGAAGAAGAAGTCCGCCGTCCAGGCCGTTATCTCATCAGAGCAGTCGCCGGTCCGCAGTCTGTCGTGAAAACGGTGACCGTTTCACGTTGGCCTCTCCAGAAGGCGGCTTTCTCGAAAGGGCGGCAGCACACCCGGTCCTTGCGCTCGCATCGGCAAGGTGCTTTCGGTACTTGTGGCACGGCGCATAACTTTCGCGAAGACCGGATCAATCTGTAGCGACGCTGTTACGAGTAATCTCGTGGCAAGGTCGTTAGTTGTATGGCAACTGCTGGCGGGGCAAGTGGATCCGAAGCTCTGCGCAGCGGTTGCGCGGTGGCAGGACAGAAATATGAACCCGCAGTTGCGGGGGGATGGAATAATGCAGCGCAGCCTTCACGCTTTCTTTTTCATGCTCATGGCGCTTTCAACCGCGCTTTATGGTTCCGCCGCGTCGGCGCAATCTCCGGCCGTTCAGCCTGGCTATGTGGTCGGCTCGGGCGACGTTCTGAAGGTCGCGGTTTACGGGACGAACGCCTACGATACCGTGGTGCAGGTTTCGGCCGATGGGACTATCCCGATCAGCGAGCTGGGCGAGGTCGCTGTGGGCGGCCTTTCACCGGCGCAGGTTGCCTCGAAACTAGCGAGCGAGTTCCGGCGCAACGGTATTTTAATAGATCCGGTGGTCAATGTGACTATTGGAGAGTATCGGAGCCAGAAGGTTTCGGTTCTAGGGGCCGTCGCCCGCCCGGGGGAATACATCCTCGACCGCTCCGGACTGAAGCTTACGGACTTGTTGGCCCGCTCTGGTGCGATCCTCGGCAAGGGTGCCGGGATCATCCGCATAACGAATGCGGAAGGTGTGCAAAGCGATCTTCCGGCGATCCATGTCATGAGCGGTGAGCTTGACCGCGCGGCTCAGCCAAACGAAACGATCATTGTAACGGAAGCGCCGACCTTTTTCATCTTGGGGGAAGTTCAGAGGCCGGGGTCCTACCCGATCGAACCTGGGCTTACGATTGAACGTGCGGTTGCGCTAGCCGGCGGCCTGACTCCTCGCGGAGCCAAGAACAAGCTCCGGGTAGCGAGAAAGGCGGAGGATGGTGGGGAAACCACCGTCCGGGTTGATCGAGACGACGAAGTCTTGCCGAACGATCTGATTCGAGTCGGGTCGCGCATCTTCTGAAGGAGTCTAGCCAATGTTGATGGGCCACATGCTCAAGGTGCTTACTCTGCGATGGATGATGATAGCGGCGTTTGGGCTCGTCGGGCTCGGCCTCGCTGGCGCCTACGCACTGTTTGCGTCGCCACTCTACGAGTAGAT
>NZ_JACIYP010000213.1:2500-6183 GCF_014359905.1 Hoeflea sp.
GCTCTCCGGCCGGCAAACGGCATGACGGCGACAGTGGACCAGGGCGCGGACCAAGGCGTGCACCAGGGCATCGGCCGGATCGCTCGGTTCGGGAGTGTGTCACGACGTTGCCAGCCCCTTGCAGGCCCAGCCTCTTGCAGGCTCTGCCGATATCGTGCAACGGCCAGTCCGGCATCCGCAGATCGCAAGGGAGCGATACGTGCGGGTGCGCCGGCGGGTCGCCTGCCGTTCACCGGTTGTTGATTGCACGAGCTGGCCCGGAAACGAGGGCGCAGCAGATGGGGGAGAGGGCATGAATATTGTCAGGAAGCGCGCCCGCGTGGCGTTGATGGTGGCTGTGGGAACGGGCGCATTGTGCTCCCCCGCGGTGTCCGTGGCGCAGGAAGCGGCCGGCAACCAGGGCGCAGCGACGGCAGCAACCCAGGCGAGCCAGTCCCAGCCGGTGGCGCCGCCGCCGGAGGAGCCGGTCTCCGCTTTCGGGGATATCGTGGTTACCGCCACCCGGCGCGAGGCGCGGCTCCAGGACGTCCCCGTCGCGGTCACCGCGATTTCCGGCGAGAGTCTGGCTACCGCGGACGTTTCGACGCTTCGTACGCTGACCCAGGTTGCGCCGGGCTTCATCGGCAGCCGCAACATGGGCGTTTTCCAGCCGGTCATGCGCGGCGTGGGCTCGACCGGTATTTCGATCGGCGACGAGCCGAACATCGCCGTATATGTGGACGGCGTCTATCAGCCGGAATCGGCCGCCAACTGGATCGATCTGGTCGAGGTCGAGCGGGTCGAGGTTCTGCGTGGCCCGCAGGGGACCACCTTCGGGCGCAACGCGACCGGCGGTCTCATCAACGTCATCACGCCCGATCCCAGCTTCGATTTCCGCGGCAAGGCGTCGGTGCGTGTGGGACGGATGCGCAACGATGCCGGCGATTACGACGCGCGCATATACCTGACAGGGCCGATCAACGACGATGTCGCCTTCGACGTGGCGGGGCTGTTCCGCGAGAACGATGGCTATATCGAGGATCTGGTCCGCGGCGGCGGGCTGGGTGACCAGCGGGTGATCGACGTCCGCAGCAAGCTCCTGCTGAACCCCGCAGACACCGTCAAGGTCGTCCTCACGGGCGAATTCTTCGACCAGGAAAGCACGACCAACGCGCCGCAGCCGATCGACGGCAATACGTTCGGCCGCTCCTTCCCCGGGGTCATCCTCCCCACCGAGGCGTGGCAGGCATCGCTGACCCGCGTTCCGGTGCTCGACCTCCGCCGATGGACGGCTGCGCTTCACGTCACGGTCGACCTTGGAAGCGTGAGCCTCGAATCCACCAGCGGGTTTATGAACCTGCGCTGGTATCAGGAGACCGATTCCGACGCCTCGAACATCGATATCGGCAATTTCCCGGCGTTCTTTGCCACCGAATCGGGCAGTTCGGAGCTCAAGCTCAGCTCGGCCGATCCCGGTCCGTTTCAGTGGCTGCTGGGCGGATATTTCTACCAGTTCGGCGGCCATTCGGACCTCAGCACGGTGTCTACGACCACTCCGCCCAGCCCTCTGGTCGGGCCGCGGCTCCAGCCCGAGCTGGAAGGGCGCTCCTTCGCCGGGTTCGCGGAGGGAACCTATGAGCTGGCAACCGGGTTCTTCGTCACGCTCGGCGGGCGCTATACCACCGAGGAACGCGGCTTCACGCAGGTTCTGAACGGAAATCTGGTCGTCGATGACGCCAGCAAGACATTCAACAAGTTCGACTACAAGGTCGGTGTCCGCTACGAGATCACGCCGCGCACGAACGTCTATGCGACCCACAGCACGGCCTTCAAGAGCGGCGTCTACAACATGGCGGCCGTGTTGAGCACGCCTGTCCTTCCCGAAGAAATCACCGCCTACGAAGCGGGCCTGAAGACGGACCCGCTGCCCTGGCTGCGGATGAACCTCGCCGGATTCTACTACGATTACAAGAATCTCCAGCTGCAGGCGCGCGCCGCCGACAGCCCCGGATACATTCTCCAGAACGCCGCCAATGCAGAGATTTACGGCGGCGAACTGGAAACCTTCATCTCGCCGGTCGACGGGCTCACGCTGCGGGCCGCCGTCGCCTACCTGCATGCGCGGTATGAGGATTTCCCCGCCGCTCAGGGCTTCATCCCGCGGGCCTCTGGCGGCAACGATGTGGTGGCCGTCGACGCCTCGGGCAATGTGATGACCCGCGCACCGGAATGGTCGGGGAATGTCGGAGCGGACTACACCACCGCATTGGGACGGGGAACGTTCGGAGCAAGCGCGAATGTCGCCTGGAGTTCGCGCGTGTACTACGACTTCGTGAACATCTTCTCGCAACCGTCTTACAGCCTGACGAACGCCTCGATCTTCTGGACTCCCGAGAGCGAGACCTGGAAGGCGAGCCTGTGGGTCACCAATCTGACCAATGAAAAGGTCCTGCAGACCATTCGTCCCGGCGCGTTCAGCACCGACGGGTTCTACGAACAACCGCGCAAGGTCGGCGTGACGTTCGAGGTCCGGTTCTGACACTCGCGGGTCGGACTGACGGGGGCGCAGCCGCTTGGAGGCGTCGCCGGGGTCCGAACGGTGCGCCGATGTTGTGGGCAAGGGCGCAGCGCTCGCTGAGTGCTGCGCCCAGCGCGGGGAACGATCGCCCTGCACGGTGCGCGCGGCGGCTTGAATCCGCCACGCCGGCCCGCCATCAGGCGGCATGAGTTCCGACCGCCCCGCTACCCTCCTCCCGCTGCTCCTCGGCTTCGCCGCACTGGCCGCCTGCCAGCCGCCGCCGGATACGCCGGCGCAGGCGCAGCGCCTGTCGCTGGAGGCGGCGCGCCACGTCCCTGCGGCGCCGTTGTCCTCGCCCGACACCACCGATGCCACCTGGACGGTATCGGCCGACGGGCAGGCGATCCGCTTCGCCCGCCCGGACGGGCCGCCGCTGCTGACCCTCGCCTGCCGGCTGCGCGAGACGCCGCCGCTGCTGGAGATCATCCGCCATGCCCCGGCTTTGCCCGGCCAGCAGGCGCTGTTCCCGGTGATCGGCAATGGCACCATCTCGCGCTTCAAGCTCGATGCCGAGCTGGGGCAGGGGGAATGGCGCTGGCAGGGCGCGGTGCCGGCCGGCGACCCGCAGCTCGACGTGTTCATCGGCCCGCGCGAGCTGGAGGCGACTCTGCCGGGCGCCGGATCGCTGCTGATCGGCGGCAGCCGGGTCCCCGGCGAGTTCGTCCATTGGTGCCGCGCGGGCAGCCGCGTCCAGCGGGCCGAAGCGCGCGAGCAGGCCGCCGCCCGGCCCGGCGCTATCCCGGCTGCGCCAGCGCGGTAAGCGTGCCCGTCGTCAGCACCTGCGGCAGGATCTGCGCCTCCTCGCCGGGCGCATACCAGAGATAGAGCGGCACCCCGGCCGCGCCATGCTGCGTCAGGAACCGGGTGATCGCCGGGTCGGCGCGGGTCCAGTCGCCGCGCAGCGCGACCACGCCGGCGCGATCGAACGCATCGCGGGTCGCCGCCCGCTCGATCGCGACCGTCTCGTTGACCTTGCAGGTCAGGCACCAATCGGCGGTGAACCAGACGAAGACCGGCCGGCCGGTGGCGCGCGCCCGCGCCAGCGCGGCGTCGGAGAAGGGCGCGGCGGCGAGGGCGGAGCGCTCCGCCGAGGCAGCGCCTGCCTCCTGCGCCCGGGGCAGCAGCA
>NZ_JACIYP010000214.1 GCF_014359905.1 Hoeflea sp.
ATTGCCAGCGGCGTCGGCACCCAGAATGCGACATGGTGGAGCCGCGGGCCGAGGCCGTTGGTGAAGGCGATGTCGTGGACCCCCCCCTTGCGGTGCATCCAGGCCGCCCAGACATTCTTCGTCGCCTCGTCCTCGGTGTACTCGGTGACACGGAAACCGAGCTCGCCGAAGAATGAGACCGAGGTATCGACATCCGGAGAGAAGCAGTTGAAGTGATCGATTCTCAGGGGTCTTACGCCCTTGTACAGATCGTATCTCTGGTGGATCGGCGGAAGCCTGTCCATCCGGGCATGAAATTCAAGCGGTATACCCAGGGGGCATGTCGTGCGCAGGGTCCGCCCCTGGAAGGGGCGCTCGATCCGCGCTATGTCACAGCCCTGCTTGCTAAAATGAATTTCCGCGCGATCCAAGTCTTCCTCGTCATAAACCCTGAAACCCAGCGCATCGGCCGAAGGCGCATCGCCTTTGCGCAGGATCAGAGAATGATGCGTGCGTTCTTCCAGCCCGCGGAAATAGATCGTGTCATCGTCTTCGTCGGTAATCTGCAGTCCGATTGTCTCGGCATAAAAGGCGCGTGACCGCGAAAGATCGGTCACGGTCAGGTCGGCGTGACTCAGGCGCACGATATTGAAAGACGGATACAGATTTGGAGGGGATAATGGCATTCAGCGCCCCAAGGCTCCTATGGAGATGTCTAAACTTGATCGCGTCACACGCCCAGTCACGACACCTCGTTCGCAGTTCGTTAACGCGTTAATTATATTTGCTTGCCGCCCCTGTCAACGCGCCTTCGCGGCGTAAGGTCTCTATGGAAGACACCGTTGGCACTAATGCGGGTCGCCTTCACCCGCAGGCTCCCTTCTCCAGATCGCGGATATAGGCCAGGACGACGTCAGCGTGACCATTCGCGACCGCCGAGTTAGGTGTGCATGAGTACACGGGTGGGAAGTGGTCGGCGGCGGTTTCTGAAGGACCGTGTCGCTTAGCCCGCATATCTCACAAGGGAGGGTGCATCGAGGGTCCGATTCAGTAAAAGTGTGAGTTCGAACAAGCACTTGAGCTGAACGCGGAGGATCCCCCGATGCCGACACAGTGTATCCCGAATGCCATGGAGTTTGCACGCCTCGATGGGCGAGCGGTGGTCGCCGATTTCGCCGGCGGTGCGATCACCTCGGACGCAGGTGCGCTGCTGCTCGGTGCGACGGATCGGGCGATCCGGCTGGTGGAGCGCTTCGCCGCCTGCTTCACCGATGGGCGTTCGGCGGACCGGGTCGTGCACGACGTCCCCACGATGATCGGGCAGCGGATCTTCGGCATCGCGCTCGGCTACGAGGATCTCGTCGATCACGACGAACTGCGCCACGACCCGGTGCTCGGCCCTGTCCTTGGCCGCATCGAGGCGCGGCGCCGGGGATGTGCGCCGCTGGCCGGCAAGAGCACGCTCAACCGCCTCGAGCATGCCCCGGAGGGTGCAGATCGCTACCGGCGCATCGCGCATGATCCCGCCGCGATCGAGAAGCTGTTCGTCGAGCTGTTCCTCGACGCCCATGCCCGGCCGCCGGCCCGGATCACGCTCGACCTCGACGCCACCGACGATCCGATCCACGGCCGCCAGGAGGGGCGGTTCTTCCACGGCTACTACGACTGCTACTGCTACCTGCCGCTCTACATCTTCTGCGGCGACCACCTGCTGGCGGCGAAGCTGCGGCGCTCCAACATCGACGCCAGCGCCGGCGCCGTGGAGGAGATCGAGCGCATGGTCGGCCAGATCCGCACGCGTTGGCCGAAGGGGAAGATCCTGCTGCGGGCGGACTCCGGCTTCGCCCGAGAGGCGCTGATGGCGTGGTGCGAGACGAACAGGGTCGACTACCTCTTCGGGCTGGCGCGCAATCCCCGTCTCGTCGACCACATCCATGTCGACCTGGCCTGGGCCGAGGAGGAGGCCGAACGAACCGGCAAGCCCGCCCGCCGCTTCGCCGACTTCCGCTGGACGACGCGCGACAGCTGGACCCGGCGCCGCCGGGTCGTCGCCAAGGCCGAATGGATGCCCGGACGTGGCGAGGGCGGAGCCAATCCCCGCTTCGTCGTCACCTCGCTGCCAGCCGGCGATGCCGATGCCCGCCTGCTCTACGAGAAGCTCTTGTCTTATGACTTCCCCCGGCTCCCGAGGCAAAAGGGAGCCACTGCCCGCCACGCCATTTATGGCGGGCAGTGGCGGGGGTCGGATCGGGAGAAGCTGGGCCGCCTTTGGCGCCGTGCCGTAGTGGGATCGCCCCCGTCTTCATCTTCTGTCCTGAACGGATACCCGGGTTCGCGGCCCGGATGACAAGACGAGGAAGTGGATAAAGACAATGCAGGATACCATCGGCATCGACATCTCGAAACCCGTTCTGGACGCCTTCCGACTGGCGACCGGCGAACACCGGCAGTTCCCGAACGACAAGCCAGGCTGCAAGGCGCTGATGCGCTGGATCGGCCGGGAGCCCGCGCGGGTCGTGTTCGAACCAACCGGCCCCTATCACCGGGTTCTGGAGCAGTCGCTGACCAGGGCCGGGATCGCCATCGTCAAGGTGAACCCGCGTTACGCCCGCCGCTTCGCCGAGGCGACCGGCGAACTGGCCAAGACCGACCGGATCGACGCGGCGCTCCTGGCGCGGATGGCGGTGGTTCTGGATCTGCAGGCGCGTCCTGCGCGCGCGGAAATCCATCACGATCTCAGAGAGTTGAGCGTGGCGCGCCAGGCGCTGATCAAGGATCGGATCGCCGCGCGCAATCGCGAGCAGGTGGCGCAGAACGCCCTCGTCCGCCGCCAGATCAAGGCCCGCCTCGGTCAGATCGAAAAACAGATCGGCGAGATCGAGACGGCGATGGCGGCCATCGTCGACGCAGACGAGACACTCCAGCGCCGTCGGGAAATCCTCGCCAGCATTCCCGGCATCGGCCCGATCACGGCAATGGCGCTCATCGTCGAGATGCCGGAGCTCGGCGAGATGGATGGCAAACAGGCGGCAAGCCTGGCGGGTCTGGCGCCCATGACGCGCGAGTCCGGCGGGTGGAAAGGGCGCTCGCGCATCCAGGGCGGTCGCGCCTCGCTGCGGTGCGGCCTCTACATGCCGGCGCTCGTCGCCTTGCGCATCAATCCGGACCTGCGGCGCAAGTACCAGGCCCTCAAGGAAGCCGGAAAACCTTCGAAGGTCGCGATCGCAGCCATCATGCGCAAGCTCATCGTGCTGGCCAACGCGCTCATCCGCGACAACCGAAAATGGAGCCCCAATGCCACTTGATCGACACGGATACTACTGCGCCCGCGGCGACATGGAGAACCGGATCAAGGAGTGCCAGCTCGATCTGTTCGCCGACCGCACGAGCGCTGCAACCATGAAGGCCAACCAGCTGCGCCTGTGGCTCGCTTCCATGGCCTACGTCCTGCTCGCCGCGCTGCGCCGCATCGCCCTGCCGCACACGCGGCTCGCCTCCGCCACCTGCGGCACGATCCGGCTCAAGCTCATGAAGATCGGCGCCCAGGTCACGACCAGCGTGCGGCGGATCCGCGTCGCCATGGCATCTGCGTGCCCCCACGCCCACGAGTTCCGCCTCGCTCACGCCCGACTATGCCGATGACGCCGCGCTCATAGCGCCCTCCGCCCTCCCGCAACCAACAGAAGGAACAGCCCCAGGTCCACCAGCGCCCACGGCGGCGCAACCCTTCAGCGCGTCCAGCCGACAGTCCCGTCGGCGCAATCGCCACTCGCCGGGAAGAGGGGCCAAGACCTCGAGGCCCATGAGAAATGCGGGTTAGAGGCTGTTTTGAAAATCGCCTTGGGGGCTTTCGCTGCGGGCCGGCTTGTGATTATGGGATGGCCCGCCCCTCTCGAAGCGATTGGGTAAGATCGCCCTTGTTTGGATTGAGAGAGGAGTGGACCGATGGACATCGTCGTACTCGGGATCGATTTGGGCAAGAACTCGTGCAGCCTGGTTGGGTTTGATGCGACTGGCGGAGTGATTCTTCGGCGGCGTATGCGTCGCGACGCGGTGCCTACTTTTGTCGAGGCATTGCCGAGCTGCATCGTCGCGATGGAGGCGTGCTGCGGAGCTCACCATCTGGGTCGACTGTTCTCGGCGTGCGGCCACGAGATCCGGCTGATGTCTCCGGAATACGTTCGCCCCTACGTAAAGGCCAACAAGAACGACGACCGTGATGCCGAGGCGATCGCTGAAGCCGCGACGCGGCCGACGATGCGGTTCGTGCCGGTCAAGAGCGAGGCGCAATCGGACATCCAGGCGCTGCATCGGGGGCGCTCGCGCCTGGTGGCGGAACGCACGGCGCTGATCAATCACCTCCGCGCATTGTTGCTGGAGCGCGGGATTGTAGCCCCAAAGGGAAGGAAGCAGTTGGAGGCGCAGCTGACGGTGTTTGCCGACGAGGATGATCCCCGATTGTCACCGCGCATGCGCCTGTTGATCGAAGACTTGCGGGCGGAGTGGCGCAGCCTCGATGAACGGATCGCCGCCTTTGATGCGGAGTTCGTGGCAATGGCCCGCGAGGACGAAGCGGCCCGCCGGCTGGCGACGATCCCGGGGATCGGCGTCATCAACGCCACCGCGCTCGTTGCTGCGGTCGGCGATGCCCGCAGCTTCGGGTGCGGCCGCGACCTGGCCGCATGGCTCGGCCTGACACCCCGGCAGGCGACCACCGGAGGCAAACCGAGACTGCTCGGCATATCCAAACGCGGCAACCGATATCTGCGGGCCAATCTGATCCATGGCGCTCGTGCGGTGTTGCCGCGTCTCGTGACTCAGGACAGCCCGCTCGGCCGGTGGATCCGCAGCCTGTTAGAGCGAACCCACAAGAATGTCGTCGTGGTGGCACTGGCAGCCAAGCTCGCACGCATCGTCTGGGCGGTGCTGCGCAAGGAGCGTGGCTTCGACCCATTGATTGCGGCTGCGTAAGAAAAGGGCGGTCATCGGCTACTGAGCTGGGGCCGCGACTATCTGCGAGTGGTGAAAGAAAGATGGCCTGACAGTCGAACGGCAGCCTGGAAACCTGGACCATTGAACGGTCGATTGAGACCGGTGTGATTATGAGGACCGGGCTGCGCGGATCTCCATCTTGGCCGGGGCACGATCCCGAGACCGGATACGTTGACGCAGACTGAACAGAGCAATCTTCAGATACCGCTTGCAGACGGGGCGGGCCATACGTTCAAGGAGTCCGCTTTTTTCGCGGACGGGGTGATGATGAACGGGGTTGTTGCCGTAGCTGACGGGATAGAAAAGGAATTTCAAAGGCTTCTGCCGCGCCAGCGGGTGACGCAGCGGCGCAATCTGGCGCTGCTCATCGCCACCATGCTCGACGTCAGGAGCGCCAATCTCATGGACCTGGCGGCCTCGCTGCCGCGCGCGGCCGAGCGTATCGATATGCGCTTCCAATGGATCTGGCGGGTGCTGATGAACCCGCTGATCGATCCGGACGCGGTGATGGCGCCGTTTGCGCGCGAGGTCATGGAACGGCTCTCTGGCGCCGGCGAGCCGCTGGTGCTGGTCATGGACCAGTCCAAGATCAATGCCCGTCATCACATGCTGATGCTGGCGCTGCGCTTCGGCGAGCGCGCCCTGCCGCTGATGTGGCGCGTGGAGGCGACCGAGGGGGCCATCGGCTTTGCCACGCAGGAGGCGCTGCTTCAGGCGGTCCTGCCGCTCCTGCCCGAGGGCGCCCGGATTTGCCTGATGGCCGACCGCTTCTACGGCACGGCCGATCTCATCGGCCTCGTCCAGCGCCTGGGCTGGGACTATCGCATCCGGCTCAAAGGCAACCTCATCGTGGATTACGGCACCGGCCGCTGCGCAACGGGCGAACTCGCCGCCGACCGCGTTTCGGCGATCGAGAACGTGAAGCTGACCCGGCGTGGCATCATCACCAATATCGGCATCATCCACGATCCCGGCCATGAGGAGCCGTGGATCGTCGCCATGTCCGCCCGGCCCGGCTATCTCAGCACGCTCGACTACTCGTGCCGCTGGGCCATCGAGCCGATGTTCTCCGACTTCAAGAGCCGCGGCTTTGGTCTTGAGGACACGCAAATCCAGTATCCCGACCGCCTCGCCCGGCTGATCCTCGTCATCGCGCTGGCCCTCTACTTCGCCGTCTCCACCGGACGGTGGGACGCCAAAACCAATCCG
>NZ_JACIYP010000215.1 GCF_014359905.1 Hoeflea sp.
GGGAATATAGACCTCCAGCGCCGTGACAAGATGGGTGACGATGCGGTTGCGCAGATCATCGATGGCATCAAGCGGTGCGGCAATCCGATCCCCCCAGATCACCTCATTGTGGCTGGTGTCCGAAAGTTCGAGCGAGACAGCAAGCCCGCGCACATTGGCTTCGATGACCCCCGACAAGACATAGCGCGCACCGAGCGTGGTTGCGACGAGGTCAAGGTCCGGGTCAGGCTTGCGGAACCGGAAGGACGACCCGCGCGCTATCACCGCCAGCCAGCGCAGGCGCGACAGGGCCTGAATGATTTCGCAGGGAATTGCATCCGCGAGGATCGCAAAGTCTGGTTCCAAGGCCAGCGGAAGAAACGGCAGAATGGCGATCGAGGGCCTGCCTGTGAGCACGCCGTCCGTCTGCGCACGAGAGGGGGCTGAGGCGGCCTGCGCAGGGACGGTTTCCACGACATCAGCCACGAACCGAAAGCCTCTGCCATGCACGGTGCGGATCGTCGTCTGCTGCTGGCCGTCGTCGCCCACCGCCTGCCGTGCTGACCGGATGCGGCTTGAAATGCTGGCATCCGAGGCGATACGGTCGGGCCAGACCTCTGCGGCGATCTCGTCCTTTGTCACCATGCGGTCGCGATGGCGGACCAGATGCACAAGAAGCGCAAGCACCTGCGGCTCCAACCCCACCGGATCGTTGCCGTGGCGTAGTTCGAACCGATCCGGGTCGAGGTGAAAGTCACCAAAAATCCATGCCATGTGGCAGAATACCGCAGAATCGAGCTTTTCTTCAGGAAATCTTCAGACGTCCGTCAAGCCCGCCAGATGCGAATGATGTAAGCTTGGCGGGTAAACTCCCCATGCGACTTAAAAGCCGTATCCATGCAACGGAGTACGCCATGCAAGCGAATGCTATAGAAACACGTCGGTTTGAAACGCCAGACCAACGGCTTGACATGAAGGAACGCGGCGGTATTTCCATCGTCAAGATGGCCGATGGCAGCATGGGAATGCACGCGGTCTTTGAACCCGGCTGGACTTGGGAGGCGGATGAAAAGCCGTTGCCGGGCTCGCCAGACTCCTGTCCGATTCGTCACACCGGCTACTGCATGTCGGGCAAACTGGTTGTCCGGATGATCGCCAGCGGTGTCGAGACGCGTCTTAGCCGCGGCGACTTCTTTGAAATTCCGCCGGGGCATGATGCGTATGTCGACGGCGCAGAGCGGGTTGAACTGATCCTGTTCGCACCGCCCGCACACCAGCACTGACAGGCAGGTCATCCCGGACTGATGCGGACGATTAAAGATCCTGAATATCCAATGGAGGAAACCAATGGACGCGATGGCAATACGGACAACCAAGGGGCGCGGGATTCTCTACGACAGCATTCTGGACACTGTCGGAGACACCCCCGTCGTGCGGATCAACAACCTCGCCCCGAATGGGGTGCGGGTTTACGTCAAGGTCGAGTCTTTCAACCCGGCGGCTTCGGTCAAGGACCGGCTGGCGCTGAACATCATCGAGGCGGCGGAACGCGCGGGCACCCTGAAGCCAGGGCAGACCGTGGTGGAGGCAACCAGCGGCAATACCGGTATCGGGCTGGCGATGGTCTGTGCGCAGAAAGGCTATCCATTGGTCGTGACGATGGCCGATAGCTTTTCGGTCGAACGGCGGCGGCTGATGCGGATAATGGGGGCAAAGGTCGTGCTGACCCCGCGGGCGCAAAAAGGCACCGGCATGTATCTGAAAGCCGTCGAGCTGGCCGACAAACACGGCTGGTTTCTGGCCCGCCAGTTCGAAACCCCGGCCAATGCCGACATCCACGAGGCGACAACGGCGCGCGAGATCATCGGCGACTTTGTCGGCGATCGGCTGGACTATGTGGTGACGGGTTATGGGACCGGTGGCACGGTCACGGGTCTTGCACGGGTGTTGCGCCGCGAACGGCCTGAGACGCGGATCATCCTGACCGAGCCTGTGAACGCGCAACTGGTGGGCAGCGGTGTGGCGCAGCAACGCTGTATTGGCGGTGCGCCTGCCGCCAGCCACCCAAGTTTCGAGCCGCACCCCATTCAGGGCTGGACGCCGGATTTCATCCCCAATGTCTTGCAGGAATGTCTAGACAGCGGCGGCTATGACGAACTGATCCCGGTCTCGGGTGCCGACGGCGTCGCGTGGGCTAAAAAGTTGGCGCAGCGCGAAGGGATCCTGACAGGCATTTCGGGGGGTGCGACCTTTGCCGTGGCGATGGGCATCGCGGAACGGGCGGAGCCGGGATCCGTGATCCTTGCGATGCTGCCCGACACCGGTGAGCGTTATCTGACGACGCCGCTTTTTGCCGATATTCCCGAAGACATGGATGCGGACGAGGCGGCGCTGTCGGCGTCAACGCCGGGATTTCAGATGGGCTGAAACCGCCCGTGCAGTGACTGGGAGCAGGACATGACGGCGCAAGACAGGATTGCACCCGAAGAAACCCTCGACCCGGCCGATTGGGCCGAAGCCCGGTCACTGGCGCACCGGATGGTCGATGATGCCATCGACCATGTGTCCAGTGTCCGGGACCGCCCGATCTGGCAGGAAATGCCAGCGGCCGTACGCGGCACTTTTGCGGGGCCGCTGCCGCAGGCCCCGCAGCAGCTTACGGCGGTTTATGCCGAAATCACCGCAAATCTGATGCCCTACCCGATGGGCAACATCCATCCCCGGTTCTGGATGTGGTACATGGGGGCGGGAAACTTTACCGGGGCGTTGGCTGATTTTCTGGCTGCAATCGACGGGTCGAACCTTGGCGGCGGCAATATGGCTGCGGCGCTGGTGGACCGTCAGGTGACAGACTGGATCCGTGACATGATGGGCTTTCCCGAAGGCTCCAGCGGCACTTTGGTCAACGGCGGGTCGATGGCCAACATCATCGGCCTGATGACGGCTCGCAATGCGATGGCGGGCGTCGATCTGCGTCAGGAGAGTGTGGATGCCATGCCGCAACCTTTGCGGTTCTATGCGTCGGATCAGGTTCACGCCTGTCATCAAAAGGCGATGAACCTGCTGGGTCTGGGAAAACGGTCATTGTCCAAGGTGCCGTCGGATGACGCATTCCGCATGGATCCGGGCGCGTTGAAAGATCGGATCCGGGCCGACCGCGATTATGGCACCCGGCCGGCCTGCGTGATTGCGACGGCGAGCACCACCAACACCGGGTCGATCGACGATCTGTCCGCCATCGCTGATCTGTGTGCCGAGGAAGGGTTGTGGCTGCATGTCGACGGCTGCATCGGTGCCCTGATCGCGATTGCCCCGGACCACCGCCAGCTGGTTGCAGGGATCGAGCGGGCGGATAGCCTGGCGCTCGATCTGCACAAGGGGCTTCAGGCCCCGTTCGATGTCGGCTGCGCGCTGGTGCGCGACTGCCGGCAGCATCGGCAGACCTTTGCGGAAGATGCCGAATACCTTCAGAAAATGTCACGCGGCATAGCTGCCGCCGAATTCCTGCATGATTACAATCTCGACACGACACGCGGGTTCCGGGCGCTCAAGATATGGATGATGCTCAAGGAACATGGCGTTGCCAAATTCGGGCGGTTGCTCGATCAGGGCATCGCGCAGGCGCAGTATCTGACCGGACTGATTGCGCGCGAACCTAGCTTGGAGTTGATGGCGCCGACGGTGACCGATGTGGTGTGCTTTCGCGCCAACCCCGGCGGAATGGAGGAGGCTGCGCTGCGCGCCCTCAACATCGAGATCATGCTGCAACTCCAGGAGGCCGGGATTGCCGCCGTGTCGGACACCACGGTGAAAGAGCATCACTGCCTGCGCGTGGCCATCTGCAACCACCGGACCCGGCGCGCCGATCTGGACCTGCTGGTGACCGAGGTGCTGCGGCTGGGGGGCCCGCGCGCAACGACCTGCGCGGGCACAACCCTTCCGGCGTGACCATCCCGCGTGCTCCTGATGGTCTCGGCTGTCGGGGGCGGTGGTCTACCCCGTCGCCGCAGCTGCGGTTTGGTCAGGCTGATTGGCAGATCGCCAGCAAATGCGCCTTCGTGACTCAGGCCTCTCCAATTGGCAAGGTTACCATCGCCTCAACGCCACCGCTCCGGCGATTGCGCAGTATTACCGTTCCGCCACGCGCCAGAATGATGGTCTTGGCGATGGCGAGGCCCAGACCGACGCCGCCCGTTCCCCGCCCACATCACCCACCAGATTGCCCAGCAGAGCGGCAAGATCAACCTTTGCGGCGGGTTCCGCCTTCGCGACGCCGCGTGCAAATTCCAATGCGGCCTCAATCATGGATTGCATTTCCTCGACAAGCGCCTCCAGTTGGATGCTGTCGTCGGTTTCGTCCAGCATTTCAATCCGCAGTCGCATCGCGGTCAGGGGCGAGCGCAAATCGTAGCTCAGGGCGGCAAGCATTTGGGTGCGCTCGTTCACGAAACGGGTCATGCGGTCCTTCATGCGGTTGAAGGCCTGCGTGGTCTCCCGCACCTCTGATGGCCCCGTTATCGGTAGCGGATCGGCCTCAAGGCCGCGACCCAGCCGGTCAGCGCCATTGGCTAGGGCGCGCATCGGGCCAACGACCCGCCGAGTGGTCCACCACGCCACCAGAGCCACCGCCACCGCCGTCAACAGCACCGGCAACAGCGCCTGCGGCGTCAATTGCAGGGCCGGTCGCTGGAACATCGTGCGCACGTTCAGCCAGTCTCCCCCCGCCAGACGGATCGACAGGGTCAGCTCAATCGGGTCGGTTCGTCCGGCCATCATCGCCTTGTGCATCGGGCGCATGGCGGCGGGCACGCCCTCTGGCAAAGGCATGGAAGCCAGGGAAATGGCATGCACATCGGCACGGACTTCCCGTTCCGACTCGCCAAGGATCTGCCGGATTTGGCGCAGAATCAGGTTCGCATCGGCGCTGTCATGCAGCGTTTCCGGTTCTGGCCCCACGTCAAACCTAACCAGCGGCGAATCTGCCCCCCGCAGGATGGAGGTGCGCAGATCTGCGGGCGCGCTGTCCAGAAGCAAAACCACATTCGCCGCGCGCCCGGTCGCCTCAAGCCCCAGGGTGGCCCGGACCGCGCGGTTCCGCTCGTCAGTCAACAACAGAAGGCCAAGCCCTTGTGTGATGGCCAGCGCCAGAAGCAGCATGACCAGCAGCTGTCCCCCAAGGGATTGCGGAAACAGCTTTCGCAGGAATGGGCCGCCACCCCAGACAGTGGCGATCAGCGCGGGCTTGGCGGGATCGGCCTCTATCTTGGCGGCGCAGGCGGCTGATCTGGTTGTCGATGGTGCGGTCAAACACCTGTGCGGCGCGACCAGACGTCAGATCAAGCAGTTGCTCGCAGCTGAGCACAATACGCGGCCGTTCCAGAAACACCGTCAGCAGGCGAAATTCGGCAGTGGTCAGCGCGACCTCGGTGCCATCGGCGGCGGTCAGTGTCCGGCGGTCGGTATCAAGAAGCCATTGGTCAAAGGCCAGCCTGTGCCCGGCAAGGCTGCCGCCCACCACTTCAGCCCGGTCGGACCGGCGCAGGATCGCCTTGATCCGGGCAAGCAGCTCGCGCGGGTTGAAAGGTTTGGGTAAATAGTCATCCGCGCCGACCTCTAACCCCACGATGCGGTCGGTTTCATCACCCAAGGCGGTCAGCATCAGGATTGGAATGCCCCCTTGTGCGCGCAAACGTCGGCAGACCGACAGACCATCTTCGCCCGGCATCATCACATCCAGGACGATCAGATCGAACTGACCCACCTTCATCGCCGCATCCATGGCCACGGCATCGGTGGCCGAAGTCGCGCGCATGCCGTTCTTCCGCTGTGGCTGGGATTCGGTGGTAAACCGCAGCCCGAACATGTGGACGCTGATCAGCCTTGGCGTGGGCGCGGCATATCTCTATTCGATGGTTGCGACCTTCATGTCTGGTGTGTTCCGGCTCTGAAGATGTGACCGCCCCCCGACGGCATCGATTGTGCCAAGGTGGGTCTACGAGGATCCATAAAGGAGGACGGTCATGTCGGAGATTACCACGGTCGGGCTCGACCTGGCGAAGAATGTG
>NZ_JACIYP010000216.1 GCF_014359905.1 Hoeflea sp.
TATGACGAGAACGGCGCGCTCAGCTACAGTTTCATCGACTCGGTGCGCGCCATGGCGCCCTATTACCTGCTGCGCACGCTTGGCGGCGCGTTGTTCCTGAGCGGCGCGATCCTTTGCGCGCTTAACACCCGCGCGACGATGCGCGCCGTGCCCCAACGGGTGGTGGCGGGCGATCATCCGCTTGCCCCCCAACCGGCGGAGTGACCCAATGCTGCGTCTGCATTACAACCTTGAAAAGCTGTCGATGGGTCTGGTCGTGGGGATCATCGTGGCCGCCTCGATCGGCGGCGCGGTCGAAATCGCGCCGCTCTTTACCATAGACGAGACCGTTTCCATCCCCGACGATATGCGCCCGCACACACCGCTGGAGCTTGCGGGCCGCGAGATCTACCTGCGCGAGGGTTGTTATGCCTGCCACAGCCAGATGGTGCGCCATCTGGCCGACGAGATCGACCGCTACGGCCCCTATTCGCTGGCCGCCGAAAGTGCCTATGACCACCCGATGCTCTGGGGGTCCAAGCGCACCGGGCCGGATATTGCGCGCCTTGGCGGGAAATATTCCGACGCCTGGCATGTGGCACATCTGACCAACCCGCGCGCCGTCGTGCCCGCCTCCATCATGCCCGCCTATCCGTGGCTGAGCGCGCCGCTCGATACCGAAAACCTGTCTGCCGAACTGGCGACGCTGGCGCGGCTTGGCGTGCCCTATGATGCGGCACGGATCGCCAATGCCGGGGCCGATGCGCTGGCCCAATCGCGCCCCGACAGCGACGGGGCGGACGGCGTGCACGATCGCTATGGAGAGGGCGTGGCCATTCGCGCCTTTGACGGCGATCCCGCGCGGCTGACCGAGATGGACGCGCTGGTGGCCTATCTGCAATCGCTGGGCACGCTGACGTCGGCGGCGAAAGAAATCGTCGGGCGGGAGATGACACAATGAGCCATGACACCCTTGTATTCATCGCCAAGACCTTTGGCCTGATCTGGCTGCTGGGGTTTTTCCTGATCGTGGTGGTGCGGGCCTACCGCCCCTCGGCGCGCGCGGCGCAGGACCGCGCGGCGCGCTCGATCCTGCCCCCCGAGCCGGAGGACAAGGCATGAGCCACCCGCCCCACCACAAGGCCGAAACCGATCCCGTCACCGGCTACGAGACAACCGGCCACGACTGGAACGGCATTCGCGAGCTCAACACCCCCTTTCCCCGCATCGTCATCTGGGCGCTGGTGCTGACCTTTGCCTATTCGGTCGTTGCATGGGTTTTGCTGCCCGCCTGGCCGCTGGGGCGCGATTACACGCGCGGGCTGCTGGGCCTTGATCAGGGGGACATGGCGGTCAAGGGCTATCAAAGGCTCGCCGCGGTGCGGGCGGATTGGCTGGACCCCTTCGCGGACGGCGATTTTGCTGCGCTGGCGGATGACGCCGCGCTGATGGCGCGCGCCATGCCTGCCGCCGCGCGGCTTTTTGCCGATAATTGCGCCGCCTGCCACGGGGCTGTCGGCACGGGCGGGCCGGGCTTTCCCGATCTTGCCGACGCCGCGTGGCTTTGGGGTGGCGACCCCGATACCATTGCCGAAACCCTGCGCGTGGGCATCAATAGCCCCCATCCCGATACCCGTATGAGCCAGATGCCCGCCTTCGGCCGCGACGGCATGCTGCCGCCCGACGATATCGCGGCGGTCGCCGATCATGTGATGGCGCTCTCATCCGGCAAGGCCGATGCCGACAGTCCCGGTGCCACGCTTTTTGCCGACAACTGCGCCGCCTGCCATGGCGAGGGCGGCGCGGGCGGCCTTGGGATCGGGGCGCCGGTTCTGGCCGATGACCGGTGGATCTATGGTGGCAGCCGCGAGTCGATCCTGACGACACTGAAGGAGGGCCGTCAGGGCGTGATGCCCACCTGGGAAGATCGCCTGAGCGCGGCGGAAATCAACCTGCTCGCGCTTTACGTCGCGCGCCTTGGTGAGGCTGACGCCGGGGCCGGACAATGAGCGTTGCCCTGCAAAAGCGCCTCGCGATCCTGGGTGCGGTGCTGTTCACCGGGCTTTTCGTTGCGGCGAACGCGCATCTGATCGCCGTCGCGTTTCGATCGCAAACCGGCTGCGTGGCCCCCGCGCCAGACCGGATGCCCGCCAAACGCGCCTGCTGAGGAGACCCGCCATGCTGGAGCCGCTTCCCACCCTTCACCCGCCGCGCCGCCCCCCGACCGCCTATGCGCGCAACCTGCCCGCACGCGCGGCGCTGAACTGGCTGGCTGCGGGCTGGCGCGATTTCCGCCGCAATCCGGGGCCGAGTCTTGCCTACGGATTGATCCTGTTCGCGCTGTCCTGGGCGGTGCTGATCGGACTGCACGCGACCGGCCTGCTTTATCTCGCACTGCCCTCTGTCGCGGGGTTCCTGATCGTCGGGCCGTTCCTGGCCCTTGGGCTATACGAGAAAAGCCACCGCCTTGCCGCGGGTGAACCGGTCAGCCTTGGCGCGATGCTGCTTGTGCGGCCCCGGTCGCGCGGGCAACTGGCCTATGCCGGGCTGATGCTGGGGCTCTTGGTGCTGTTCTGGCTGCGCGCCGCTGATCTGCTTTATGCGCTGTTGTTCGGGCTGAGCCCGTTTCCCGGCGCGGGTGAGGCGCTGGTCAATGTGCTGACCACCCCGCGCGGCTGGGCGCTGATCGCGACCGGCTCGGCGGTGGGCGGGCTTTTTGCCGCATTCGCCTTTGCCATCAGCCTGTTTTCGATCCCGATGCTGATGGCCGAAAGGCGCGACGCGCTGACCGCGCTTGGGGTCAGCTTTGCCATGACCACACAGAACCTCGGCCCGGCGCTGGCCTGGGGGGTGATCGTGGCGGCGGGGCTGGCCCTGTCGGCGGCAACCGGGCTTTTGGGCCTGATCGTGATCTATCCCGTCCTCGGTCACGGAACCTGGGCGGCCTGGCGCGCCATCGGGGCGGCAGAGGCGACGCCATGAGCCTGATGGTTCTGATTCCGCTATCGCTCTGTATGGGCGCGATCGGGCTTGGCGCCTTCTTATGGGCGCTGCGCCACGATCAGTTCGACGACCCCGAAGGTGCCGCATGGCGCGTCATCCCCGCAGACGGGGACCGGGACGAACCCGCACAACCGACCGCACAACCGAAGGAGTAGAATATGGCAAACTGGCTGCCCACGCTGATCACCCCGACCGAGGGCTTTGATCGGGCGATCAAGCTCGCGCGGACCGCCGTCAAGAAGGCCCAAACCGACGCCGTCTGAAAGCGCCGTGTCGCTTCGGCTCTGTCCCCCGTGTCAATTTTCCGCATCATCCCGCCTCACGCGGAATTGCCATTAGGTGCTGCGCGACGTAAGCCAAAGCAGAGAATGAAAGGCAGACCATGGCTGTAGACGAAAAACTTGAGAGTATCCATTCCACCATCCTGGCCCGCAACCCCGCTGAGGCGGAATTCCATCAGGCGGTGCGCGAGGTGTTCGAAAGCCTTGGCCGGGTGATCGCCAAGCATCCCGGCTATCTTGCGGACGGACTGATCGACCGGCTGTGCGAACCCGAGCGGCAGATCATCTTTCGCGTGCCCTGGACCGATGACAAGGGCCAGGTCCATGTCAACCGCGGCTTTCGCGTACAGTACAATTCCGCGCTTGGTCCCTACAAGGGCGGGCTGCGGTTTCACCCCTCGGTCAACCTGTCGATCATCAAGTTTCTCGGCTTCGAGCAGATATTCAAGAACGCGCTCACCGGTCTGCCGATTGGCGGCGGCAAGGGCGGGTCGGATTTCGACCCCAAGGATCGTTCGGATGGCGAGATCATGCGGTTCTGCCAGTCGTTCATGACCGAACTTTTCCGCCACATCGGCGACAAGACCGACGTGCCGGCGGGCGATATCGGCGTGGGCGGGCGCGAAGTGGGCTGGCTGTTCGGCCAGTATCGCCGGTTGACCAACCGGTTCGAGGCGGGCGTGCTGACCGGCAAGGGCCTGACCTTTGGCGGCTCGCTGGCGCGCACAGAGGCGACGGGCTATGGCACGGTCTATTTCGTTGAATCCATGCTGGAACGGCAGGGCAAGACCATCGAAGGGTATCGCACAATCGTCTCGGGTTCGGGCAATGTGGCGATCTATGCGATGGAAAAGGCCATGGAACTTGGCGCGAAGATCATCGCCTGCTCTGACAGCGGCGGATATGTGGTGGATGAAGACGGCATCGACCTTGACCTGGTCCGAGAGATCAAGGAAGTGCGCCGCGCGCGGATGAGCGATTATGTGAAGTCCCGCAAGGATGCGAAATTCATCCCCACCGGAAAGGGCACGATCTGGGATGTGCCCTGCGATATTGCGCTGCCTTGTGCCACGCAGAACGAACTGACGGCGCGCGATGCCAGGGTGCTGATCGGGAATAGCGTGCTGCTGGTGGCGGAAGGCGCGAACATGCCCTGCACACCCGACGCGGTCGAGGCATTCCGCAAGGCCGGCATCCTTTTTGCACCGGGCAAGGCGGCCAATGCCGGCGGGGTTGCGACCTCGGCGCTGGAGATGCAGCAAAATGCCAGCCGCGACCGCTGGACATTCGGTCAGACCCGTGACCGGCTGGGCGTCATCATGCGCAACATCCACGACACCTGCGCCGAAACGGCCGAAGAATACGGCGCACCGGGGGATTATGTTCTGGGCGCGAATATCGGCGGCTTCGTCCGTGTGGCCGAGGCAATGCGCGCGCAGGGCGTGATCTGAATGGGCCGCCGACAGCCCATACTGGTCACGGCTTGTTCCCGTGGCCCGGCTGTCAAACTGGCCCGCATCGCTGCGGCGGCGGGCCAGGGGCGCGCAGCGCCATGAGCGTGGTGAGCATAGGCGCCGAGGGGTTCGTGGTCGAGGCCGAGGTGATTGCCACCGCCTTCGGCCTTGCCCCGGCCGAGGTGCCCGCACGGATGCGCGACGGCGCGATCAGCAGCGGTTGCGAGACCGGGGTCGGGGCAGATGCCGGTCGCTTCCGCCTGACCTTCCGCCACGCGGGCCGAAGCCTGAGGTTGACCATCGACAGCGACGGAAACATCCTGTCGCGCGCGACCTTCGACCACGATGTGAACCGCAAGGCAAGACCGGTGCCCGGCTGAAGCGATCCGGCCAATGACCGGACCGGGAAACCGCAGGACCGAAAAACACGGTAAATATACCCCCGCCGCTTTTGCTGCGCGAACCATCGCAAGAAACTGGCAAAGGCCGACGCGGTTTCGTGCTGTGCATTCTTGCAATGCATGCTTTCGTTTTTTGCCAATAGCTGTGCCTGAATCGACAGCATAGATTGTGTGTCAAGGCAAGGCGCCAAGGGCGCCGCGCCCCATAACAGCAAACGATAGGAGCATCATCATGCGCAGGCTACTCATGTTAACCGCAGCCCTCGGCTTTCTCGCCAGCCCCGTTCTCGCTCACTGTGACAGCATGGACGGTCCCGTTGTCCAAGATGCGCAGCACGCGCTTGAGACGCAGGACGTGACGCCAACCCTCAAGTGGGTCACCGCCAAGGACGAGGACAAGATCAGAAGTGCTTTCGATATGACATTGGCGGTTCGCGATGAATCGAACGCCGCCAAGGCCCTTGCCGACCGGTATTTCTTCGAAACCCTGGTCCGGGTCCACCGCGCGAGCGAGGGTGAGGCTTTCACCGGGCTCAAGCCGACGGGCAGCGTCGAGCCAGCCATCGCAGCCGCCGACCAGGCTCTGGATGACGGCAACGTCGCGCCGTTGGCGGACGAACTTGCGTCGGCGATCCGGCACGGTGTCGAGGAACGCTTTGCTGTCGCTTATGAGAAGCGCCAGACAGCGGAGGACACTGTCGAGCAGGGCCGCGCGTATGTTGACGCCTACGTGCAGTTCACGCATTTCGCCAACGAGACAGACCATCTGGCCGAGGCCGGGGCCGCTCATTGACACCGCGAGGCCTTTAATCGGTTACCGACCGGGGATCGAGCACCAG
>NZ_JACIYP010000217.1 GCF_014359905.1 Hoeflea sp.
TATCGCTTCAAGCCGCTTTTCCGGCGTCGCCGCCCGCGGCTCCATCGTGCGCGCCAGCTTCCGGTCGAGCGTCGTCACCGACAAGGCCACCCGCGCCAGACCTTTTGAGGCCATGCGCGACAGGATATCGATATCACGCACCACCAGCGCCGATTTGGTGACGATGCCGACCGGATGGCCGGCGGCTTCCAGCACCTCGAGCAATTGCCGCATGATGCGCCACTGCTTTTCAATCGGCTGATAGGGATCGGTGTTGGTGCCGATGGCGATCGGCTGCACCTTGTAGTCCGGACGTGACAGCTCCCGCTCCAGAAGCCGCGGTGCATCGGGCTTGGCAAACAGCCTTGCCTCGAAATCGACGCCCGCCGACAGGCCCATATAGGCGTGGGTCGGCCGGGCGAAACAATAGACGCAGCCATGCTCGCAGCCGCGATAGGGATTGATCGAGCGGTCAAAGGAAAGGTCGGGAGACTGGTTCTTGGTGATGACGGTGCGCGGCTTTTCGATCTGCACCTCGGTCTTGAACGGCGCCAGGTCCTCGAGGCTGCTCCAGCCGTCGTCAAACACTTCGCGGGTGCTGAGCTCGTAGCGGCCGGACATGTTGAGCCCGGCGCCGCGGCCGCGCACGCGGTCGTCGTTCACACGCATGCCACTCGCCGCCACGAGCGCATTGGCTTCAGCCGCCTGCAGACCCGGCGCGAAGGCGGTTTGTTTCAACGCTGAAAGACTTGGCATAAGACCTCCATGCGACCCCGATGGGACCGGAAATTTGGTTGGGCAAGAAAATCTCGCCCTGTTCGTGATTATTTTCCTATCGCAAAAAGAGGAACAGAGCAAGAACAAAAACGCAGATCTGCATGGAAAGGGGGCCGCTTTGCGCCCTATGGCTGTCTGGCATATCGCCCGCGCATGATTTAAAAGGGGGAAATGATCAGTGTTTTCATCGAATGCAAGGACCAGGAAAAGGCGCTGGCGGTCACGCTCGCGGCCCTTGTCCATGGTGCAGTCGAAGGTCTCGTCGCCGAGGTGGTGATCGTCGACCGGGGGTCGCGCGACGGCACCGCGCTGCTCGCCGACGCTGCGGGGTGCAAATTTCTCGACAACCCGAATCTGCGTGAGGCGGTGCGGTCGGCGCGCGCCGACTGGCTGTTGCTCATCGAACCGGGCGCGCGGCCGCTTCTGGGCTGGACGGACCATATCGGCCAGCATATCGCGGCAGGCCTCCAGGCGGCGCGGTTCGCCCCGTCGCGGGAATACCGGCTTCCGTTCATGGACCGGTTGCGCCGCCGCGTGTCAGCGCTCGAGCATGGCGTGCTGCTCCCCAAGTCCCAGGCGATGGCCACGTCGGGAACAGCCCAGTCGCTGGAAAGTCTCGGTCGAGGCCTCGCCATGACCCGGCTCAAATGCGAGATGGTGCCGGCGGCTGTTCTGGCGCTGTCTTCCTGAGGCGGAGTGCCTCCGTTCAGGCCTGGGCTATCGTCCGCGTCGCGGCGACAAACCAGCCGGGCTTCTGCTGCCGCAGCCGGTTTGCGGCGTCGCTCGCGGTCTGTGGGCTTTCAAACAGCCCGAAGCAGCTCGCGCCCGATCCCGACATGCGGGCAAACAGCGCGCCCGAGTGGGTGAGAGCCGACAGGCACTCCCCGATTTCGGGAACCAGTCGTCGCGCCGGCGGTTCGAGGTCATTGCGCGTGGCCGCAAGCCAGGCGATGAACTCTGTCCTGTCGCCAAGGCCTCGGGGTAAGGGGAGGGGCCCGTTCTCGCGTCTGTCGAGCGCCGAGAAGACCGAAGGTGTCGAAACCCCTATCCGCGGATTGACGATCACCAGATCCAGTTTGAAGCCGAGCCCGGCAGGTTCCAGCGTTTCGCCGATGCCGCGGGCGATCGATGGCTGCCCGAAAAGGCACATCGGCACATCCGCCCCCAGCCTGAGCGCGATCCGGGACAAGTGCTCCCGGGACGGCCTGTATTCCCACAATTCGCAGAGGAGCTGGAGCGTCGCCGCGGCGTCCGCCGATCCGCCGCCGATGCCCGACGCCACGGGAAGCCGTTTGTCGAGCACGATCTCAACAGGCGCAAGCACTTTGCCGGAGTGCCGGGCGGCCTCGCGGAGCGCTTCACGCGCCCGGACAACCAGATTGCCCTTGGCGTCTTCCGACGACAGCACGCCGGCTTCGGGGCCGTCCAGATAAAAGCCGTCGTTGCCGGCCGGCCTTGCCGACACGCGGTCGCCAAGCTCGGTGAAGACGACGAAGCTCTCGATCAGATGGTAGCCGTCAGCCCGCCGTCCGGTGACATGAAGCGCCAGATTGATCTTGGCCGGCGCGTCACGCGTTTGCATCGCACCGCTGGCTCACAGGGAGGTATCACCAGCTTTGATCGCGCCATTGGCGGCGGCTGGGACTTCCGGGGCAGCAGCCGGCAGCCCTTCGCTCAGCTTGAGCTCGATCTTGGGCTTGAGATCGGCATCGGGCTCATCGGCCAGAGCCCGTTTCCACTGAAATGTGGCTTCAAGCTCCCGCCCGACACGCCAATAGGCGTCGCCAAGGTGATCATTGATGGTCGGATCTGCCGGCTTGAGCTCCACGGCGCGCTCAAGTTCACGCACCGCGTCCTCGTACTGGCCGAGCCGGTAATGCGCCCAGCCGAGCGAATCGACGATATAGCCGTCATTGGGCCTCAGATCGACGGCGGCGCGGATCAGGTCCATGCCTTCCTCGAGGTTCATGTTCATGTCGATCCAGGAGTAGCCGAGATAGTTCATCACCTGCGGCTGGTCCGGATAAAGCTCCAGGGCGCGCTTGAAATGGGCTTCCGCCTTCGGCCATTGTTTCAGGCGCTCATTGGCGATCCCGGCCTGGAAGAACAGGTTCCAGTCATTGCGGGTCGGTGTCGGCCCGATGACGGAAATGGCCTTCTCGTAGGTGCGCGCCATTTCGGCATAGTCCTTCTCCACCGACACGACGCTGCCATAGGCGAGATAGCTGCGGACATCCTTCGGATCGGCCGCGATCAACGCCTTGAGATGCTCCTTGGCTTCGTCGCCGCGGTCGAGGTCGGCCAGCGCAAGCCCGAGCTGAAGCTCGGACACGCGGCGCATCGGCGAGGTTTCGGGAACCGCCTCATAGATCGCAATGGCGTCTTCCGTCTTGCCGAGCCTTTCCTTGAGGCCGCCGAGGATCACCAGCGTCGCGGCGTCCGAGGGGTCAAGCACCCGGGCGAACTGAAGATAGACGGCGACGGTCTCTTCCGCGCCATCGCGGTTCAAGGCGCTGCCGAGGGTAAAGAAGGCGGCCGCAGCGCCCTGCTGGGCGGTCTTCATCCCGGTTTCGGGCTTGCCGCCCTCTTCGATCTGCTGTCTGAGTGCCGCCAGCGGCGCGTAGCTGGGAGAAAAATCCTCGCCCTTGGCCAGGGCGTCAAGGGCTGCGCGGGTGTTTCCTTCGCGCGCCTCCATTGCGGCCAGCGCCATCAGGCCACGAATGTATGTGTCGGGCGCCGCACCTCCGCCCTGAGGGTCGGCAATCAGATCGGTGAAGTGCTTTCTCGCCTCGGCCTTGTTGCCCATGGCCAGCGCCATGGCCCCGGCATGGTAGCGGGTGAACACCGGATACCAGGGCGGCCCCTCGAGCGCGAGGATCGACTTCATGCCCTCGTTCCCCCTGCTGTCGCCATACTCCGTCCAGGCTTTCAGAAGCGTGTTGAGCAGGATGTCGATCGGATTGTTCTCATCGGGCTTGATCAGGCTCGCGGCCTTGCGGTACTCACGCTTGGTTGTGGCCTCGACCATCAAAGCCAGGTTCGACACCTGCGCGACCGCCGGATCGTCCTTGAGTTCGCGCGCCAAGACAATGCCTTCGTCAAAACGCCCGTCGGTGAACAGCGCCACCATCAGCCGTTGCTTGATGTCGCCATTCTCCGGGTCGAACTCCAGCGCCTTGCGGTAGAACTCGATGGCGTGGCCGGTGTCGTTGTCGACATCGGCTGTCTGTCCGGCCAGAAACGCTCCGGCAAAGCCGAGAAAGTTGGGCTGGATTTCTGCGTCTTGCTCGGTTGCCTTTTCCTGGGCCGCCGCAGCCGCCAGGCTGATCAGGGGGCCTGCCGCTCCGCTCATCGAAAGAAAAACACCCAGCGCAACACTGGCCGCAAACCGGGCTGTTAAAATTCGCCGCATCAAGTTCTGCCTCATGTTCGTATTGGCCGTGCGCCGGCCAGTTGCTGATGCACGTTTACCCAACACAATGGCTTTTTTGGAGCAGGGCGGCAAGGCCGGGTGGAGCCGCGGTCCGGATCGGCAGTCAAGTCGCCCGGTTCACGCAAAAGGCTATGACTTCCATGAGCGCCGACTTTTCCTCCGAATCCGGCAGCGGCGCCAGCGCGTCCCGCGCAATCGAGGCATAATGCTCGGCGCGCGCGGTCGTGTCCTTCAGGCTGCCATATTTGGTGATCAGGCCCATCGCCTTCTCCAGCGCCTGATCGTCGGTCTTGCCGCCTTCAATCGCCTCGCGCCAGAAGGCCCGTTCCGATTCGGATCCGCGGCGGTAGGCCAGCACCACCGGAAGCGTGATCTTGCCTTCGCGGAAATCGTCGCCGACATTCTTGCCCAGATCATGGGCCGAGCCGCCATAGTCCAGCACGTCGTCGATCAGCTGAAAGGCAAGTCCCAGATTCATGCCGTAGGACCGCAGCGCATTGCGCTCCGCCTTGCCGACGCCGGCAATGATGGGGCCGACTTCGCAGGCCGCCGAAAACAGGGCCGCCGTCTTGGCGCGGATCACGGAAAGATAATCGTCTTCGGTGGTTTCCATGTTCTTGGCGACGGAAAGCTGAAGCACCTCGCCCTCGGCGATGACTGCGGCTGCCGAGGACAACACGTCCAGCGCCTCGAGCGAGCCCACTTCCACCATCATCTTGAAGGACTGGCCGAGCAGGAAATCGCCCACCAGCACGCTCGCCTGATTGCCCCAGATCATGCGGGCGGTCGACCGGCCGCGCCTCAGGTCGCTCTCGTCGACCACATCATCATGCAGAAGCGTCGCCGTGTGCATGAATTCCACCGAGGTGGCGAGCTTGACATGGGCATCGCCGGCGTAGCCGAACATGGTTGCCGAAGCCAGCGTCAGCATCGGCCTCAGCCGCTTGCCGCCCGAGCTGATCAGGTGGTTCGCTATTTCCGGGATCAGGGCGACATTCGATCCGGCCTTTGAGAGGATCAACTGGTTGACGCGGTCCATGTCGGCGCGCGTCTTGTCGACCAGCGGCTTGACCGATGCGTCCCTGTGCTTTCCATCTTCCAGTGAAATGACGACACCCAATGCGACAGACTCCTGATTTGACGTTCCCGGCACATTATTCAGCACCACTCATCACGGCAAGCGGCGAATTGGCGCGGATGAGGCTTGATACCTGATACAATGGAATGAAACAAAAGGATGACAATGCATGTCGCGCTCGAATGATTTCATGTGAGCGACAACGTATATGCATTCATTCAAAGCGTGACAGCGTCCCTTGCGCATTCCAATGAATGGGCGGCGCTGCAAGGAGACCCGATGCACGATCTCATCCGCACCAATGACCCGGTGCTTATTTCATTTGTGGAAAGCCTGATGCGCGACGCCGGCATCGGCTGCATGGTTGCCGATGCCGGCATGAGCATACTGGAAGGGTCGGTGGGCGTCATCCCGCGGCGCATTCTGGTGGACCCGGCCATGGCCGGCCAGGCCCGCCGCATCATCATCGACGCCGGGCTGGAAGCCGAACTCAGGCCATGGACCGACAGTGACGCCCGGCCCTGACCAAAGCGGGCCGCGCCCCGCTGATACGGAGATGCATGCCGAACGTGGCGGCGAGGACCTTGCCGCAACCGAAGCGGCCGCGCCGTCCGGGTTCACGGTGGATGCCTTCCACAATGGTGGATTTTTCCTGCTGCAGCCTTCGGGCTCCGGGCACCGCGCC
>NZ_JACIYP010000218.1 GCF_014359905.1 Hoeflea sp.
GGCGACATGGTCACCCGCCGCTCGGTGGTCCGCGATGTGACCGCCAAGCAAGGCCGCAGCGGCCCCCTGTGCCTCGTCACGGTCGAGCATCGCATCGACAGCGACGGCGCGCTTGCCGTCACCGAACGGCAGGACATCATCTATCGCGCAGCCGGTCCCGCTGCGCCCGCCTCTGGTGCCCCCCCCTCTGCTGCGCCTCCCGCTGCCGAGGCCGCGCCGGAGGGCCGGTATCGCCGGGCGATCGACGCAAGCCCGACGCTGCTGTTCCGCTACTCGGCGCTGACCTTCAACGGCCACCGGATCCATTACGACGCCCCCTATGCCCGGGCGGAGGAGGGCTATCCGGGGCTGGTCGTGCACGGGCCGCTGCAGGCCACGCTCCTGCTGCAATTCGCCGAAGCGCTGCGCGGAAAGCGCCCCGCGCAGATCGGCTTTCGCGGCCTTTCCCCCCTCTTCGACACCGCCGGCTTCACCCTGAATGCGCAGGACAAGGGGAACAGTTTGCGGCTCTGGACCGCGGCCGAGGGCGGGCCGGTGGCGATGGAGGCGCGGGCGGAATGGTGACCCCTGACCGTATCGCCCCCGACCGTATGGCGACTGTCCGCGCCCCCCTGTTCGTGCCCGCCAACCGGCCCGAACGCTTCGCGAAAGCGGCGGCCTCGGGGGCGGATGCGGTGATCCTCGATCTGGAGGATGCCGTGGCCCCCACCGCCAAGGCCGCCGCCCGCGCTATGCTGCGCCGTGATTTCACCACCCTGCCGGTGATCCTGCGCATCAATGCCGCCGGGACAGCCTGGCATGCAGACGACCTTGCGGCGGCGGCGGCGCTTCGCCCCTCGGCCGTCATGGTTCCCAAGGCCGAGGCACCCGACGATCTCAGGCGCATCGTGGCCGCGTTGGCCGACATACCCTTGGTCGCCCTTGTCGAAACCGCCCGCGGCCTTGCGCAATGCCGGGCGATTGCCGTTGTGCCGGGCGTCATCCGTCTTGCCTTCGGTTCGGTCGACTTCTGCGCCGATCTTCGCTGCGCGCATACCCCCGAGGTGCTGCTGCCTGCACGCTCCGAACTGGTGCTCGCCTCGCGTCTTGCGGATCTGCCCGGGCCGCTCGACGGGGTGACCACCTCGCTGGACGACGCGACCGAAACGGCGCGCGACGCGGGGCGCGCGCGTGATCTGGGGATGGGCGGCAAGCTGTGCATCCATCCCCGCCAGATCGAACCCGTGCTGGCCGCCTTCGCCCCCACGGCCGAACAGATCGACTGGGCCAGACGCGTTCTGGCCAGCGGCGATGGCGCGGTCCAACTTGGCGGCACCATGGTGGACGAACCCGTCCGCCAGCGGGCGCGCGCCATCCTTGCCGAAGCTGCGGCCCCCGAAAAACGCCGCGCCGCCGGCTTTCATGGCGACAGCGCAGGGTGACACCCGACCGAGGAGCGCCAGACCGGCAGCCGAGAGGTTGCCGGACGGCGCCAACGGGCGGTCATCCTAGACGGCGGCCTGCGTCACCAGCTTTGAAATCAGATATGAGTTGATGGCTTCCGAGCCGCCCTCAGACCCGTAACCGGAGTCCTTGACCCCACCAAGCGGGAGTTCCGGCAATCCCAGAAGGGTGTGGTTGATTGCCAGCATGCCAACTTCAAGCTCGGTCTGAAACCTTTGCGAATTGCGGATCGACGAGGTGAACGCATAAGCTGCAAGGCCATAGGGAAGGCGGTTCGCTTCAGCGATCGCCTCGTCGATCGTATCGAAGGGCGACAGCATCGCGACCGGCCCGAAGGGTTCCTCGTTCTGGATGCGCGATGAAAGACTGACATCGGTGAGAACGGTCGGGGCTTGAAAGAACCCGGCCCGCGGTGCCGCATCGCCCTCGACCAGCACCTGCGCCCCCTCGCTCACTGCCTCCTGGATAAGGCCGGCGACGGCCTTGACCCGGCGCTCGCTGACCAGCGGGCCCATTGCCGTGGCCGGTTCGAGCCCCGATCCGGTCCGCACCTTCTTCACATGCTCGGCCAGCGCCGCGGCGAAGCGGTCGTAGATGCCCCGCTGGACCAGCACGCGCGTGGGCGAGATGCAGACCTGGCCCGCATTGCGGAGCTTGAAACCCGCAACGGCCGCGACCGCCGCCTCGACATTCGCGTCCTCGCAGACGATGACCGGATTGTGGCCGCCCAGTTCCATCGTGATGCGCTTCATGTGTTTGCCGGCCAGGGCCGCAAGCTGTTTGCCCACAGGCACCGAGCCGGTGAAGGACACCTTGCGGATCACCGGATGTGGAATGAGATAGTTCGCGATGTCAGCCGGTTCGCCGTAAACGATATTGAGAACGCCCGGCGGGAGCCCGGCATCCAGCAGCGCCTGTGCAAGTGCCGCCGGCGAGGCCGGCGTGTCTTCGGGCGGCTTGGCGACGACGGTGCAGCCGACCGACAGCGCCGGACCGAGCTTGCGCACCAATTGCGACATCGGGAAATTCCATGGCGTGAAGGCCACGACCGGACCCACCGGCTGCTTGAGCACCATCTGGGTCACGTTCGGCGAACGCGCCGGAATCACCTGCCCATAGGCGCGCTGGCCTTCGCCGGCGAACCAGTCGAGCAGATCGGCGGACGACATCACCTCGGCGCGCGCCTCGGCAAGGGGCTTGCCCATTTCCATCGTCATGCACGGCGCGAGGGTATCGGCGCGCTCGCGCAGCAGCACGGCCGCCTGGCGCAGGATGCTGCCGCGCGCATAGGCGCCGGCATCCCGCCAGGCCGCGAAGGCGCTGCCCGCGGCCTGCACCGCCTCCTCCAGATCGGCAGGTTCGGCCATCGCATAATGGCCAATCACCTCTGCGGTTGCCGGATCATAAACGGCTGTTCGCCGCCCCAGCGCGCCATCGCGCCACCGTCCGTCGATCAGGAGTTGAGTATCAGGATAGGTCGTTGCCATGTTGGTCCCCCGGGCGCCCGCCTTCGTGGTGCCTTCAGTCAAGTCACTTACACACCGGCCAGAATTGCCCTGCCGACGATCTTGCCACCGGCGAGGCTGTTCAGCACGTCCTCAGCCTCGTCGAGCTTGTAACAGGTGGTGGGAATCGGCTTGATCGCGCCATTGCGGGCAAGCTGCATCAGTTCCGCGAACTCTCCGGGGGAGCCCGTATAGCTGCCGCGGATCGTGAGCGCGCGCACGGCGATCAGGGGAAGCGCCCAAGGGGCAGCCCCGCCGAACAGCCCGACGATGACATAGGTTCCGCCCTTGCCCAGAGCGTCGAAGCCAAGCCCGGCCGTCGCCTCGGCGCCGACGAAGTCGATCGCCGCAAGGGGCGCCTCGCCGGCGGCGGCATGAATCTGCGCCACCGCATCCGCGGCGCGCGGATCGACCGCCGCACAGGCCCCCGCGGCAAGGGCGGACGCCCGCTTGACAGGGTCGATATCGACGAAGACGGGCGCCTTGGCCCCCAGCGCCTGCAACAGTTGCGCGCACATCAGCCCAAGGCCGCCAGCGCCGATCACCAGAAGCGCATGGTCCTTCAGTGTGCCCTCGACCTTCTTGAGCGCGCCATAGGCCGTAAGCCCCGAACAGGCCAGCGGTGCGGCGTTTTCGGGTGGGATATCTCCGATCTCATGAAGATATTTCGGATGCGGCACCCGGATCTGCGTGGCATAACCGCCATCGACATGCATGCCGAGAAACTGCGGTTTCATGCACAATTGCTCCTGGCCCGAGGCACAGATCGCGCAGGTGCCACAGCCGATCCAGGGATAGACCACATATTTCTTTCCCCTGTCGAGCGTGCCGACATCCGGGCCAGCGGCGACCACTTCCCCGACCGTTTCATGCCCCATCACCAGCGGCAACGCGATCCCGCGCTTGGAAAATTCCAGCTTGCGGCCGTGGCCAAGATCATACCCCCCCTCGCGGATATGCAGATCGGTGTGACAGACGCCGGCCGCGGTCACGGACAAGATGACCTCCGTTCCGCGAGGGGTCATGTCCGGCCTGTCGTCTGGACGCAGGGGTTGACCGAATTCATGAACACATTGGCAATGCATGATGTTTTCCTCCCTTACAGCTCATCAATGATGTAGCTTTTGGATTTGCAGTTGCTGGAATGGGGCGGAAAGCACCGCTCGTTTCCGGACGATCGACGCTTTCCGCCTTTCCCAGGAATATTTCGACCCACCGCTCCCGCACCGTTCAGAAGAACTTCGCGAGCCGGAGGGTCAGCGTTGTGTCGCGCTCGAACGTATTCTGCGCGTCCACATCGTGCCCGACTTCCATCAGGAACTGCGTTGTCGGGTCGAGCATCTGGGACCAGGCCACCCGAACGGTGGTGGATTCCACGTCCGCGCCCTTGATGCTTCCCACCGTTTCGGCACCGCCCCAGCTTGTCGTGACCCCAGCCGAGAACATCGTCTTGTCGCTCGCGCTGTAGTTGATCCAGCCGAGCGCGGTATAGCTTGCATCCTTCTCGACATTCGCTCCACCCGGGCCTTCGTCGTTGTCACCGTAGATCGTGACGTCCCCCACAAGATCGACCGACCATTTGGGGGCGATATTGAACACGAAGCCTGGCTGAATGGCGAAGGACCATCGGTTCGAACCCAAGCCGGGCTCAGTGGCAGAATATTCGCCGGTCGGCAGGGTGAGATAGGTGGCAATGGCGAAATAGCGTCCGTTTTCGGGATCGTTCAGCGGCCAGATCGTACCGACAAGCGTCGTGTCCCCGAAGGAGATGTCCTTGGTTCCGACGGCGGTTCCGCCGATGCTCATATTGTCCAGCCCCCCGAAGGGTTGCAGCACGTTCACGTCGGTACGAATTCCGGCGACGTCGAAAAAGTAGACATAGCGAAGAAGGCCCACGTTCGTGTCGAGGCTCGAGCCCGCCACGTCATTGCCATTGCCGTCAACCAAAGTGTCCGAGGTGCCGCCAAGGTAATATACCAATCCAAGGTGCGTTCCTGCCGGTGCGGGCACGAAGTCGCGCGGCTGCGCGTCCGCCCCATGCGCGGCGGTCCCTGACATCAGGCACTGGGCAGCAAGCCCGGCCGCCACAAGTACAGAATACCGAACCTTCTTTTCTGGCTTCGACATCATCATTTCCTCCCTATTGATGTCCAATTTCTCGACTTGGCCCGCAGCGCCGCGACTGTCCGAGGCGGAATGCGCTTTCCGACTGTCCCGATTGTTGACTGCCGACAGGCAAGTTGCCGGCAGTTCTCGGGTTCTCAGGGTTGCGCATTCGCGGCGGACCCGGAACGGTCAGTTCGCGGTGTATCCGCCGTCGACCAGCAGTTCGGCACCGTGGACGAACGAGGCCTCATCCGAGGCCAGGAACAGCACCGCGTTCGAGACTTCCTCGGGCCGGCACGGCCGATTCAGCAGGGTGGGTCCAAGGATCGCCTGTCGCGTTGCCGGATCGGCATGCAGAAGATCCTTGGTCATCGGCGTGTCGATGACACCGGGGTGGATCGAGTTGACCCGGATGCCCGTATCCGCCAGATCGACGGCGCAGGATTTGGTCATCAGCCGCACCGCGCCCTTGGAGGTGATGTAGGCCCCCGCCATCGCGGCACCGGCGATGCCGTAGATGGACGAGATGTTGATGATCGAGGCCTTGCCCGATTCCTTCATCAACGGCACGGCGGCGCGGATGCCCAGATAGACACCCTTCACGTTGACGTTCATCACCCGGTCGAACTCCTCGGGCGAGGTCTCGTGCAGCGGTTTCAGGACCAGGATGCCGGCGTTGTTCACCAGGATGTCCAGCCGCCCGGCCTTGGCGCGCACGGTGTCGATGACCTTTGTACAGTCGTCCTCGCTGGCGACGTCATTCTTGAT
>NZ_JACIYP010000219.1 GCF_014359905.1 Hoeflea sp.
CTGGTCAGCACTTCGTTCGGCTTGAATAGCGCGCTGACGCTCCGGCCACGTTGATTGGATGTAAGCGATGATGTTCCAGATTTCGGCGTCCGACAGCTGGTCGCCGAACCCGGGCATGCCGCTTTCGAACTCGACCCCTTGGAGGGCAAGAGCGGCCTTGCCGCCCAGCTTGGTGTAGTCAAACAGCACGCCATCGGGATGATGCCAGGTATGACCGGTTTCGTCATGCGGCGGTGCAGGCAGGACGCCATCTGGTCCGGCCGACCGCCAATCCGGCTGTCCTTCCAAATCGGCACCATGGCAGGCCGCGCAATATTCTCTGTAAAGATCTTCACCCTGTGCAATGTCGGCGGCTTCCGGCGTGGATTCGGTCAGCACACCGGCCGTGCTCATGAGCCAGGCTGCGGCTCCGCCACCGCCCAGAAAAATCACCGACAGCATCAGGTATCTTCGCATCACGTCACTCGCATCCATGTCATCATGCCGGCGGCCGCGTGGCTGAGCATGTGGCAGTGAAACAGCCAGTCGCCTGGATTATCGGCGACAAAGACAACGGTCCGCGTTTCGCCCCGGAACATCGTTATCGTATCCCGGAGCGGCCCCAATGTGCCATCCTCGCCGATTTCGCGGAAATGCATCCCGTGCAAGTGCATCGCGTGCGGGAAGGACGTGTCGTTGCTAATCTCAAGCTTGACGGTCTGCCCGAGAGCGAGACCGGCAAGCGGTGCATCGGGCATTCCGACGGTGCCGTTTAAGGCCCAGTATTCGTTTTCGTCGACCAGATCGCGGAAGGATTTCCGTTCACCGTTCAAGACCGCCGATTGCATCCGGCCCATCGCACCGCCCTCGATGTTAAGGCGAACGGGAACCGCATTGTCTAGGCCCGGAACATCCATATTCGCATTGCTCGGCAGGGCAGGGGGGTCATCCCGGCGTACGGCGGACGCCCGACCGGTCACGGTAAGGGCAACTTGTGACATACCTTCCCCATTGTCGAGGCGCACCAGATGGGCCGTTTCACCGGAGTCGGCAGTCACGTCGACGATCAGATCGGCGCGCTGGCCGGGGCCGAGAATGAGGGGTTCGCCGAGCCTCTGGGGTTGCGCCAGTGGCATCCCGTCCAACGCGATGGTCCAGCCTTCCATTCCGGCGATATCAACGACGAAGATCCGCGCGTTGGCCGCATTGATCAGACGCAGTCGAAGCCGTTCATTCTGACGCACATCGATCGCAAGACCTTACTGTCCGTTCGTCGCAACGAAATTTCCCATGCGGCCTGCGTGGCTGCGGGAATGCGCAGAGGTGAAGTCGGGATTGATCTGTGCGGTTTCGGGATCGAGAAGCCAATCGTCCAGGATCAGAACCTCCTCGCGATCCACTTCCGGAGCTTCCGCTTCCTCAACAATCAGCGCGCCGTAAAGCCCTCGGGCGACCTGTTCGAAGGACCTCGCATGGGCGTGATACCAATAGGTTCCGGCATCAGGTACAACGAAGTCGTAATCGAAACTCTCGCCCGGTTCGACGGCGGCTTGGGTCAGCCCGGCGACGCCGTCCATCGCGTTGTCGATCCGGATTCCGTGCCAGTGGACCGAGCTTGCCTGTGGCAGCGCGTTCAGTAACTTTCGCTGAACGCGGGCACCCTGCGCGATCCGCAACTCCGGGCCGGGCATCATGCCGTCATAGCCCCATATTTCCGTCTTTGGATAAGGCGGCGGCGCGAGCTGGACCGCGCTCACTTGAGCTTTGAATTCGTCAAATTGAGGCGTCAATGCGCGCCCCGCTCTGGGCAATGGAAGGACAGCGGCCGCCGAAGCGCTACGCAAAAGGAAATCCCGACGTATCATGTTCTCTCCTAGCCTTAAATAGTATGGAGCTCTGGCGCGCCCCGTCGCTTTGATCGTAGTTCGGCTGCGACACCCGTAAGGTGATTTTCTCTTCTGCTTTCAGCAACCTGATAGCCAGAAGATTGACCGACATCGCAGGCAAGTCGAAAATAGGGAGGAACCGAGTTTCGGTTTACACGACCGCGCCGAATTCCACCGAACACGTTGCCCTGCCGAGTCAAACTGCCGAGCAAATCATAGTTCAGGTCCGCGACGGTCCAGCCGCGCACGGCAAGAAGCTCTGGAAGAGTCGCGGTCGGTGGCGATTGGCCAACTTCCCGGTAAAAAAAAATTTTACCCTTTAATCTGTTAGAAAATGCCATTCGCTTCTTGGAGTTCCCGGACGAATTGCGTGACCATCTTGACATCAGCGTCTGTCAGTCCCTTGACCGGAGGCATATTCCCGAAATTCCAGTGATGCGACCGGACACCGTTTTTCGCCGCCAAGACGAAAGCCATGTCCGAATGATGTGAAGGCTCATAGATCTTGTGCACAAGTGGCGGCGCAACACCATTCTGACCTGCTGCGTTGGCGCCATGGCATTCGGCACATTTCGCCTCGAATGCGCCTTTTCCGATCTGTGCATTCGCTGACAGGTCCGTCGGCACCGAAACCTCCACGATGGGTGCCCCTCGGGCCACGCCGCTTGTGTCCGGTGGCACCATCGAGTGACCGGCCGACTGTTGCCTGGATGGGGCCGCGTTCCAATAAACGGCGAGGCCCCCGATCAAAAAAAGGGCCAGAATGGCCAGAAGCATCTTGTTCATTCTTTACTGTCCCTCGCGAGAACCACTCTGCTCAAATCAGCTTCACCTGCGTTCCCAGAGCCGTTCGTTCAAAGACTTCCTCGATATGTTCGTTGTAGAGGCCAATACATCCGTTCGACGACTTGCGCCCGATCTTCCGAGTATCCTGCGTTCCGTGGATCCGGTAATACTGCCAAGACAGATAGAGCGCACGGGTGCCCAGCGGATTGGCGGGGTCTCCGCCTGGAATAAGTGCTGGCCATTCGGGGTTGCGCTCACGCATCGACGGCGTTGGCGCCCAGCTCGGGTTCTCCCTTTTTTCGACAACCTCGGTATAGCCCCGCTTTGTCAACTCATCGGTCAGGGGAACCGATGTCGGATAGATTCGCATTTCGCCATCGGTGGTCCAATGCTGCAACACTTTCGTGATCGTATCCGAAATGATGATACCTTTGTCCAGGGACTCGAAATGGTCCCGCCACTCGTGCGTGCGGAAAGACGATAAGTTCCGACGCGTCGTTTCCACTCCCTGCGCCCGGAGTAACGACGGCGCAGCCAACGCGATTACGCCGCTCGCCGCAGCCAGTACGAAACGACGTCTATGGATTACAAAGGGTGCCTGCTCTACCATGGCATTCCTGCTACTGATTTCTTGCCTATCAGGTGTGCATAAACCACCTTCCAGCACTGGAGGGTCAAGCGAGCTCGTCTGACATAACAGTGAATTTTGTATCAGTTCGTAGCATCGCAAAAAAGTGCGCGCGAACCCGGCTGTCACCAGATCGTGATCCTCAAATATCTACCTTCGGCTTACTGACATCACGCGATTTGTTGCCGTGCCAAAATGACCTGAATGCGAGGCCTGTAAACACGAACGGCGCGCAATATGCATCCATGGAACATTGCAACCCTCATGGGCAGCACGGTTTGGAACACTGCGGTGTCGAAGCCGAAGGCGAAAACAACCTGTCCGATTTCCCAATCATTCGGCCGTTCCCTTAGTGGACACAGCGTTCCATGGCGGGAAGGTCGATAGTTAATGATTCATAGTTCGGTGGGCATCAAAAGCATCAGCCTTGGCGTCACAATTCGAGTTTCGCCTTGCGGCGCTCGTACTCCTCTTCGTCAATCTCACCTTTGGCATAGCGTTCGCGAAGAATCTCGGCCGCGTCGGATTTGCCGCCTGAGCGGGACCCGGCCGAGAACCCGCGGACGGCCAACACGATCAATGCGATGATCGCCCCCCAGAACAACAGCATCATCAAACCGCCAGCCATGCCGAATCCACCTCCCCACATCATGTGACCGAAACCGTTGCCCCAACTGTCCGCAGGATCGGCGAGCGCGGCTCCGGCGGACAATACTAGGGCTGACGGGGTTACAGCGGATACCATTTTTATCATGAGGTGTTCCTTTCTTGCTGATCAGGTTCTGTTTCGAGTGGTAAAGTGACGGTCACGAGAAGACCGCCTTCGGTGCGGTTCGTCAGCGCTACGTCGCCGCCATGGGCCCGCACAATCGTTCGCGCGATCGACAGGCCAAGACCGGTCCCACCGGTTTCGCGCGAGCGGGATTTTTCGAGCCGGAAAAACGGCTCGAACACTTGCTCGAGTTCGGCTTCGGGAACCCCAGGTCCGTTGTCGGAGACCCGTATCTGGACGTATTCGGCGTCATGTACGAAGGTGACCTCCGCCCCCCCGCCATAGCGCTGCGCGTTCTCGATGATGTTGCGCAGGGCGCGGCGCACCGATTGGGGACGCAAGCGAACGCTTATGCTGTTGGCTGTATCAAGGGTGAAGCCGTCGATCATGTCGGCCTGCAACTGCTTCAGGTAGGTTTTCAGATCCACCGTCTCGTAGACTTCGGAGCTGGCCATGCCCCGTGCAAAGGCAAGCGTTGCATCGACCATCTCCTGCATTTCCTCGATTGAGGCGACAAGACTTTCACGCGTTTCGTCCTCGTCCACCATCTCCGCCCGCACCCGCATGGCGGTCAGCGGAGAGCGCAGATCATGGCCCAATGCCGCAAGAAGTCTTGTCCTGTCCGCGACGAAACGCGTCAGTCTCGCCTGCATCCGATTGAAGGCCTGCGTGAGGCCGCGCACCTCGCTCGGACCGATCAGTGGCAACGGATCGACGGCTTCCCCCTTTCCAAGCCTGTCGGCTGCGCGAGAAACGCGCAGAAGCGGTCCGGTTAGCCGGGTCAGAAGAAACCAGCAGGCCGAGACTAGAATGATCGCCGCCGTGATTCCGAAACTGACGATTGAAGCCCATGGCCACTGCAACGGCGGCCGCTCGAACCTTGTTCCGACATTCAGCCACTGCCCGTCCGCCAGGGCGATCGACAGTTGCATTTCGATCGCGGAAAGCTCGCCCCGCATCATCGCGAGATGCATTTCGGCCATCTCCGGCGCGAGATGTGGCATCGGCGGAATGCCTTGCTCGACCTCGTGCAATTCCACGCGGATTTCTCGATCGTTCGCGCCACCTAGTAGTCCGCGAACGCGCGCCTCTACGGCTCCACCGTCTGCATGGCTTTCATGATCGACAGCGGGAATGTCCGAAAGATCGAAACGTACCAAAGGGGAATTCGCCGCTCTCAGGATCGCCTGCTGCAAGGACTCCGGCGCCTCTTCGAGCAAGAGCGCGACGTTCGCGGCCCGGCCTGCCGCTTCGAAACCCAAGGCGGCGCGCACGGCGAGACCACGCTCGTCGACGAACAGCCACAGGCTGATCGTCTGTGCGACAGCAAGCGCCGCGACGATCAGCAGGACCAACTGCCCACGAAGATTATCGAAGGGGCGCGGCATCAGCTCAACTCGTGGACATCGGCAGCCAGGCAATAGCCGCCGCCGCGCACAGTCGTGACGATGCGCGGCCGCGACGGATCAAGCTCGATCTTCCGGCGCAGTCGGCTGATCTGATTGTCTATGGTCCGGTCAAATACTGACGCTGCGCGGCCTGCCGTCAGATCGAGCAACTGATCGCGGCTGAGGACAAAACGAGGACGTTCCAGCAGGACGGTCAAAAGCTTGAATTCCGCGCTGGTCAGATCGATTTGCTCACCGTCCTCGTTCGAAAGTACCCGACTGTCCGTGTCCAGAATCCAATGGGCAAATGCGATACGTCGGCCCGAAAGTGTACCTGCATAGGGTTCGGCTTTCGTCGAACGGCGCAGGATGGCCTTGATCC
>NZ_JACIYP010000022.1 GCF_014359905.1 Hoeflea sp.
TCCGTAGCCCCCGCTGAAAACACGCAGGGCAAGGTTCAAACATGGGTCAATTCTCGATGGAAATATCCTGTGCTACGGGGTCAGTTCTCGGTGGAAATCAACAGTCCCTCTCTGCAAACCCGAGCATGTCTTCCATCAGCGGCCAGAATTCTGATTCATCGACTTCCGCCATCGCAATCCCGATCTCTTTGAATTTCTGTCGTGCAATAGCCGCCAATTGATCGGCGACTCTTCGAGCTTCGGCCTTGGGGATGACGCCCAGTCCGATGCGAATGGGTCGCTTGCAATGTGGGGCGATCTCCTTGGGCAGTCGCATCTGAAACATATAGGCCGAACCGGTTTTGATCAGGTAAAGACCGGGCGAGGAACGTGGGCGGGCTCTTTTGCCCTGCTTCGCGGAGATAATTTCCGCGTTCTCGGATGATACACCCGACGATTTGCGGAACGATACAATTCGAGTTTCTGACATTTGGAACAACCCTTGTTTTGGGCGGCCCGCTTCAAAAAAACCTTATCTATCAAAAACTTGGGAATGTCCGCTTTGGGGGCCCCGAGGGGCTGGCGGAGAGAGAGGGATTCGAACCCTCGAGACGGTTCCCCGCCTACACACTTTCCAGGCGTGCGCCTTCGACCACTCGGCCACCTCTCCGCATATCCGTCTGACGGGCAAGTACCCGGACATGCCGGCCGCTGTCAAGGCGGTCGCCCTTTCGGAAAAGCCGGCGTTGTTGTCGCCGTAAATCTCCGGTCCGGATCGGGCGGCACTATAGCCAAGACGCCGTTCTTGGCAACCGCTATTCGGGCCGGCAGGACGACAATGTGGGGCTTGAAGCGCTGCCGATCAAAACAGACGCCACGGCGCCCTCATTTGATCCCCCGTTTTTCGCCATAACCGGTTCACGCCTTGCTGGTTTGGACGCGCCGCCAGTGGCAATGCATGCCGGCCATTGCATGAATGTTTTCCGGCCTTTATGTCAAAGGCGTGGGTGACATGGGGCGCGGGTGACCTGGTGGGCCCTTGGATTTGACTGTACCGGAGATTTGCATGCGGTTTGTGGCACGATTGTTGAGCATGATTCTCCTGGTGTTCGCGGTGATTGCCGGGCTGGTCGACGCCATTCAATCCGTGGCCGCCGGGCAACCGGTGCTGACCCCGTTGATGGACACCTGGTCCAGCAACAGCCCCGGCACGCTGGCGCAGGTCCAGGGTCTGTTTGCGACCTATCTGCCCGCATGGGTCTGGGATTCCGGCGCGCTCTGGATCCTGGCGCAGCCTGCGTTTGCGGTGTTCCTGGTCTTGTCGCTCATCTTCTATCTGGCAGGCCATCGCCGGGCCAGGCCGGCGGGCCGGTTTGCGGCCTGACCATTTGACTTGAGGGCGGCCTTTGCCCGCCGCCGCCGGTTGGCGTAAGGTCCATCTGCAATGCCTTGCCGCTGCGGCAGGAGGAGGTGCCATGTTTCTCGTCGAGATGTTTCAGCGAAAGACGACGATGCCGACGGCTGTGGAAGCGCTCGAGGGGCGCGCCCATCCGGTCGAAACGGCCTCCACCCATTTCGTCAATGGCCGGCCCCTGAAGGGACCTTTCCCGGATGGCCTGGAGATCGCCTATTTCGCCATGGGGCGGTTCTCCGCGGCGGAGAAGCTGTTCTGGCCGCTGGATGGGGTTCATGTCACCGCGGCCGGTTACGCCGGCGGATTGACCCCCAACCCCACCTACCAGGAGCTGATGACAAGCCTCACCGGGCACACCGAGACGGTCCAGGTGGTCTTCGACCCGGACGCAATCACCTACCGCGCCTTGCTCAGGATCTTTTTCGAAAGCCACGACCCGACCCAGAGCATGCGCCAGGGCAATGATATCGGCACCTTTTTCCGATCGGCGATCTTCACCACAAGTGCGTTGCAGCTCGAGCAAGCCGAAGCAGCCCGCCAGGCCTACCAGACGGCACTGACGGCAGCCGGTCACGGCGGGCGGATTGTCTCGCAGATTGCGCCTGACACCGGGTTCTATTATGCGGAAACCAACCACCAGCAACATGCGGCCAGGAATCCGGGTGCCCGAACCGGGCTGAAGGGAACCGGAGTTGCGTGCCCCGACCTGGGGTAAAGCGTGACCGGTTGAGGCTCGCCAGCCGCCGCGAGCACAGGCGGCTTCCCCCTGGCGGGCTGGAAAATCGGCGTTGGATTTCTGCCCAAAGCCATGCAAGGATAAGCGCTTCCGGTCTCGCTCGGCCGGCAAGTTCCGCAGGTCTGCCCGTTCGGGCATGCGGGAGGACCCATAAAGATCAACAGATAACCTACAGGGCTGCACATCATGAAACGCACGCTTTTGAGCTTCCTCGCTATGGCCGCCATGTCGGCGACCGCCATGGCGGCCGACATCAAGCCGGCAATCATCTATGACCTCGGCGGCAAGTTCGACAAGTCGTTCAACGAGGCGGCCTATAACGGCGCCGAAAAGTTCAAGACCGAGACGGGGATCGACTACCGCGACTTCGAGATCGCCAATGACGCCCAGCGCGAGCAGGCGCTTCGCCGCTTTGCCAAGGACGGCAACAACCCGATCGTCATGGCCGGTTTCTCCTGGGGCGGTGCGCTTGAAAAGATCGCACCGGAATATCCGGACATCGATTTCGCCATCATCGACATGGTGGTGGAAGCGCCAAACGTCCGTTCGGTGGTCTACAAGGAGCAGGAAGGCTCCTACCTGGTCGGCGTGATGGCCGCCAAGGCGTCGCAGACGGGCACGGTCAGCTTCATCGGCGGCATGGACATTCCGCTGATCCGCAAGTTCTCCTGCGGCTACAAGGGCGGCGTGATGGCCACCAATCCCGACGCCAAGGTGCTTGAGGCCATGACCGGCACGACGCCGGATGCCTGGAACGACCCGGTCAAGGGCGGCGAAATCACCAAGTCGCAGATCGATCAGGGCTCCGACGTGATCTACGCAGCCGCCGGCGGCACCGGCATCGGTGTGCTCCAGACCGCGGCCGACGCGGGCAAGCTCGGCATCGGCGTGGATTCGAACCAGAACGGCCTGCAGCCCGGCCATGTTCTGACCTCGATGGTCAAGCGCGTCGATGTGGCCGTCTACAATGCCTTCATGGACGCCAAGAATGACGCGTTCACCTATGGCTTCAGCTCGCTGGGCCTGGCCGAGGACGGCGTCGACTACGCCATGGACGACAACAATGCGCCGCTGGTCACCGAGGAAATGAAGGCTGCGGTGGAAGCCGCCAAGGCCGATATCATCGCGGGCAAGATCACCGTGCACGACTACATGTCGGACAATGCCTGCCCCTACTGACGGGCACCAAGCGCCGCGGATCCTATAGGATGCGCGAAGGTCGCCCTGGCGCTTTGAATCGATACATCTACGGTGTCGTTCAAATGAATCCATCCGAGCGCGACATGCGCCCGGGGCCTGCGGACGAAGTGACTGATACGGCCGGGCAAGTTTTGCCCGGCCGTTTTCTTGCGTCACGATAAGACCTCGCGCTATAGCCGGGCAACTCGAAAACAGGACACGTTCACAATGGCCGAAATCCGGACCCACAAGGGCGACATTTCCGTGAGTGCGATGGCGCGGTACACAGGCGACATCGCCGTTGACACAGAGACATTGGGCCTGGTGCCGCGCCGCGACCGGCTGTGCGTGGTGCAGCTGTCGCCGGGCGACGGCTCGGCCGACGTGATCCAGATCGCCAAGGGACAGACAAGCGCGCCCAACCTGGTGTCGCTGCTGGCTGACCGGAACAAGCACAAACTGTTCCATTTCGGCCGTTTCGATATCGCGGTGCTCTACAATGCCTTCGGCGTGACCACCATGCCGGTGTTCTGCACCAAGATCGCCTCCCGGCTCTGCCGCACCTACACCGACCGCCACGGGCTGAAGGACGTGACCAAGGAACTGCTCGACATCGATCTGTCCAAGCAGCAGCAATCCTCGGACTGGGCCGCCGAGACGCTCACGCCGGCACAGCTCGACTATGCCGCCTCCGATGTGCTGCACCTGCATGCGCTCACCGAGAAACTCACCGGGCGGCTCAAGCGCGACGGGCGCGAGACCCATGCCGAGGCCTGTTTCGAGTTCCTGCCGACCCGCGCCAAGCTCGACCTTCTGGGCTGGGAAGAGACCGATATTTTCGCGCACAACTGATTTGGGTGGGTCCATCGCCGGTCGCGCGGGGAAAACGAAATCCCGCTTTTTCCAGTTCTGCAATTTCTCCGGAATTTGAAACTTTCTGCGGCCGGCCTTCGTCTCTTTTGGTGTCGGCGCCTGTGCGCCGCTCGATTTCAAAGGAGACTGATATGAAAAAGACACTTCTCGCAGCCACCACCAGCTTCGCCATCGGCTTGTGCGGATCCTATGCTTGGGCCGCAAGCCATGCCGGGATGGGCGTGATGGGCGAAGACCAGGACGTGGCGGGTGGCACGGTCACCGCCTCCTCCGTCATCGCACCCGCCAATGGCTGGCTTGTGGTCCACCGCACGGGTGACGACATGAAGCCCGGTCCGGTGGTTGGCCATGCGCCGCTCAAGGCCGGTGAGAACATGGACGTGGCGGCCATCCTGACCGAGCCGGTCGCAAGCGGCGACAAGCTGATGCTGATGCTTCATGGCGAAGAAGGCGGCACGCGCACGGGTGTTTTCGAATACACGCTCGGCGCCACGGAAGACGGCCCCGTCCGCATGGATGGAAATCTGATCATGGTCGTCATCACGGCCAAATAGGCTGCCACAGCCATTGCAGCGTCCGGACAAAGGTCCGGGCGCTCGCAACCGGTTGGTTCAGAGCGCGGTCGCAACTCCGCGGGCTATACCTGCGGGTCTGCCGGGGTGGCTACACTGCCGATGGTTAGCGCGCAGCTGAGCGGGCCGCCGGCACGCGACTGCGATCCCGCGCGGGCAACCCCGCCGGGATGAAACGGTAGAAGCAGTCCGGAGGGCCGCACGCGGGCTTTGCCTTCGGAATTTGGGTATGTGGTGCATGGAAATCATGCACCGGGGTGGCGCAGCGCGCGCGCGGCCCGAGATTTGCCGGATGATGTCCGCATCCGACAGGCGGTTGCCGTTGCCTGCCGCTCCGACCCGGACGAGGCCAGTGCGGCAAGGAAGTGTACGCGTCCGGCACGAATCCCGGGGCCAGAGACCCCACAATCCGCCACAGGCCCGTCCCGCCGTCCATACGCTTGCTTCGCGCGACCGCGAAACCCGTATGCGAGGGCTGATCCGGTGGCTGGCTTGGCCGACCCCGAAGGATCGGCTGCCAGCGGAGCACGCCGGCCTCCGCCTCCTCCTGGATCCCGCCGCACGTTACGACGGGGCCAGGAGGCCTTCCTCCCGCCCGGACCAGAACGTCTCGGGTCCATCCGGCGGCGGGAGTGGCATGAGTGTGGCATGGCGGCGGAAGGCGGGGAAAAACTCCGGGGTATTTTGGGATCGGGTTTTGGAATTGTTGGGGATGGAGCTGGATTTTGTCCACGTTTTGGTGCGGTTTGCCCCCTCGTTTCGTCATCCTCGGGCCCGCCCAAGACAAGCGAAGCGACGTGTGAGAGGATCTGCGGGACCCTCGGGTTTGCCGCTGGACCAGTCGTAGCGGGGCGGCCGTCTGTAAACCCTCGCCACAAGGGCGAGGGTGACGCAAGCGCCGAGCTCCTGCCAATCAAGGAGTCCGCCCTCACGAAAAAACCCGCCGGATCGCTCCGGCGGGTTGATGCTTCGAGGCTCGTGAAGAGAGGGCTGACTATTCGTCGCCGCTTTGCTTCTTCAGGGCTGCGCCGAGGATGTCGCCGAGCGAGGCGCCCGAGTCGGACGAGCCGAACTGTGCGACGGCCTGCTTCTCTTCGGCAATTTCCAGCGCCTTGATCGACAGACCGACCTTGCGGTCCTTCTTGGAGAAGCTGGTGACGCGGGCGTCGACCAGCTGTCCGACCGAGAAGCGCTCGGGGCGCTGCTCGTCACGGTCACGCGACAGGTCCGAGCGGCGGATGAACGAGGACAGGTCTTCGTGATCAACCAGAACCACTTCGAGACCGCCATCGGTGACCGCGGTCACCTTGGCCGAAACGACGGCGTTCTTGCGCAGGTCGCCCGAAGCGGCGGCGTCGCCGATCGAGTCCTTGCCAAGCTGCTTGATGCCCAGCGAGATGCGTTCCTTGTCGACATCGACGTCGAGCACGACCGCCTTGACCATGTCGCCCTTGTTGAACTCCTCGATGACCTGTTCGCCCGGACGGTTCCAGTCGAGGTCGGAGAGGTGAACCATGCCGTCGACATCGCCTTCGAGGCCGATAAACAGGCCGAACTCGGTCTTGTTCTTGACTTCGCCTTCGACTTCGGTGCCGGCAGGGTGGCTCTGGGCGAACACTTCCCACGGATTCTCGAGCGTCTGCTTGAGGCCGAGCGAAATGCGGCGCTTGTTCGGGTCGACTTCGAGAACGACCACGTCGACTTCCTGCGTCGTCGACAGGATCTTGCCGGGGTGCACGTTCTTCTTGGTCCAGGACATTTCCGAAACGTGGATCAGGCCTTCGATGCCCGGCTCCAGCTCGACGAATGCGCCGTAGTCGGTGATGTTGGTCACGGTACCGGTGATGCGCTTGCCGGCAGGGTACTTGACGCCGATGCCATCCCACGGATCGCTTTCCAGCTGCTTCATGCCCAGCGAGATGCGGTGCGTGTCCTGGTTGATGCGGATGATCTGGACCTTGACGGTCTGGCCGATCGAAAGGATTTCCGACGGGTGATTGACGCGGCGCCATGCCATGTCGGTCACGTGCAGCAGGCCGTCGATGCCGCCAAGATCAACGAACGCACCGTAATCGGTGATGTTCTTGACCATGCCTTCAACGGTCTGGCCTTCTTCGAGGTTCTGCACGATTTCAGACCGCTGTTCGGCGCGGCTTTCTTCAAGCACGGTGCGGCGCGAAACCACGATGTTGCCGCGGCGCTTGTCCATCTTGAGGATTTCGAACGGCTGCGGGATGTGCATCAGCGGCGAGACGTCGCGGATCGGACGGATATCGACCTGGCTGCGTGGCAGGAAGGCCACGGCGCCATCGAGATCGACGGTGAAGCCGCCCTTGACCTGGTTGAAGATGACACCTTCGACGCGCTCCTGCGCGTTGAACTTCTCTTCGAGACGGATCCAGCTTTCCTCGCGGCGAGCCTTCTCGCGCGACAGCATGGCTTCGCCCAGGGCGTTTTCGATCCGCTCCACATAGACTTCGACTTCATCGCCGACCTTGAGCGTGCCGTCCTTGGCCTTGGCGCCGAATTCCTTCAGCGGCACGCGGCCCTCGACCTTGAGGCCGACGTCGATGATGGCGACGTCCTTCTCGATGGCGATGACGATGCCCTTGGCGACATAGCCTTCGGCGAGGTCCTGCGTGGCAAGGGATTCGGCAAACAGAGATGCGAATTCCTCTGTCATGGATTCAGTTTGTGACATGAATTCTCCTGGCGACCGCGTAATCATGGTGCGGTCGGATGCGCCTGGTTGGTGTTGGTCGGACCGGCGATGCCCGCCTGTCCCATACCTTCATCGAGGCGGGACAAATACAGCGCGGGACAGGCTCGCTGGCGTTCATTCAGCGTTCGAGCGCAGTATCCACAAGGTTACGCGCAGCTTCGAACGCGGCTTCTATACCCATTTCGGTCGTATCTAGCAAGTGCGCATCGGACGCGGGCCGCAGCGGCGAATCCGTCCGGCCGGTATCGCGCGCATCGCGCCTTTCGATGTCGGCCAGGATTTCCGCAAGATCGGCATTTCCGCCATTGCCCAATATCTCATCGTGACGCCGCCGGGCGCGGGTCTCGGGGCTGGCGGTCACATAGAATTTGACAAGCGCATCGGGACAGACAACCGTTCCGATGTCGCGGCCATCGAGCACCGCACCGGGCGGCACCAAGGCAAAGCTACGCTGCGCCTCGACCAGGGCCTTGCGAACCTTGGGCATCACCGCGACCTTGGAGGCAGCCTCGCCAATCTCGTGGGCTGAAAGCACCGACCGGTCGAGATCCGAAAGGTCCAGTTCGGCGGCGATCCTGGCCGCCACATCCTCGTCATCAAGCGGCAGCCCGCGCTCGGCGAGCGCTCTTGCCGTGGCGCGATATGTCAGGCCGGTATCGAGATGACGAAGCCCATAGTGGTCGGCGAGCCGGCGCGACAGGGTGCCCTTCCCCGCCGCCGCCGGGCCATCGACCGCGATAACGATATGCGGAGCCACGATAGTCCGGTGTGTCATTGCGGATGCCTCATCTGTCTGCAAGTCCACCATAGAGAGCGACCAGTTCCGCCATCTCGTCCTCTGCGTCGCGGCTCAATCCGGCGTGCACGCCGCGCCGGTCGGCCTCCTGCCGGTTCTGGCTGACCTTCCATTTGCCGGCCAATTGATCGACAGTGATTTCGATTCCGACGATCCCGCGCAATTGGGCCGCGACAAAGGCCTCCGGCGCGTCATCGACCTTCCAGGGCTCCGGCCGGCCTGCCTCGTGCGTGTCGGTCAGCTCGCCCACCTGAGGGCGGAGCCAGTCGGATCCCTCATGCACCTGCGCCGTCCCACGCGCCTGAACCATCGCGTAGTTCCAGGTGGGCACCACCTTGCCGTGCTCGGCCTTTGCCGCATACCATGACGGCGTCACATAGGTGTCCGCCCCCTGGAACACCACCAGCACGTCCGCCCCGTTCCCGATATGGCGCCATTGCTCATTGGCTCTCGACAGATGGGCGCGAAGCAGGGTGGCGCCATCGCTGACGGAGATCAGGAACGGTACCGGATTGGCAAGCACGCCCGTTGGTGAGGAAGAGATCAGCAGGCCCAGCGGATGGGCGGCAATCAACGCCCGCATGACGGTTTCGTCTGGCTCGGCAAAGTGCGGCGGCAAATACATGGTGCTAGATCCCGGCTGAGGATGCAGTGAGCCCACCAGGCGCATTGTCATCTGCCGGGCGGCCGTTCATTTGCGTTCGATCCCGACCGTGACTGCATCGAGATGGCGATAGGGCTCGCGGTCGAACATGGCCTCATCATCAAGCCAGGCCAGAAGCATGTCAAACGCGTCAACACCCCAGAACACCTCATGCCCGGAAGCCGTCTGGCAGACGAAACTCGGCACGCCGAAGACGCCGCGCTCGATCGCCCGGTCGGTGCTGGCCCGCAGCGCCGCCTTGGCGGCCGCATCATCCGCCAGCGATACCGGAAGGCCCGTCGCCTCGGCAAAGGCTGCAAGCTCTTCGTCCGTGTCCGGTGCCCGGCCCTGTTCGAAGACAAAGTCGAATGCGCGCTGGACCGTGGCGAGATCGGCGTCCGATCCGGCAAGCAGTCTCAGCGCCTTCAACGGATTGAACGGATGGCGCGGCGGAAACCGCATGTCGAGGCCGTATTTCCGGCCCAGGAACACCGACAACCGATAGGTGTGCAGCCGCTTGGCCGAGATTTCGGCCGGCCCGCGCTGGCCCCAATGGGAAAGGATCGCCCCCAGAAGCACCGGGACCGGCCGGACCGCCACATCCGCCGGCAATTCACCGAACCGCTTCAGCGCCACATGGGCGAAGGGCGAGATCAGGTCATAATGGAAGTCGATTGTGCGGAGGGTCATCTCTGTGAGATCTCGGCGCCCATGCCGGTCATCATGTCCATGAATTCGGGAAAACTGGTGGCGATGATGGCGCAATCATCGACATGGACCGGATGCTCGCTGGCAAGCCCCAGGACAAGAAAGCTCATGGCGATGCGGTGATCGAGCCAGGTTGCAACGATAGCGTCGCTGGATCGCGCGCCAAAACCCTTGCCATCGGGACGGCCGCGCACCGACAGCCAGTCCTCGCCCTCGGTGCAGTCGACGCCGTTGATTTCCAGCCCGCGCGCCACGGCGGCCAGCCGGTCGCTTTCCTTCACCCGCAACTCCACAAGGCCCGGCATCATGGTTTCGCCAGTGGCGAAACACGCGGCGATCGCCAGCACAGGATATTCGTCGATCATCGACGGCGCCCGGTCGACAGGCACCCTCACGCCCTTGAGCTCCGATGCGCGGACCCTGAGATCGGCAACATCCTCGCCGCCGGCCTGGCGGGGATCGAGGACCTCGATATCGGCGCCCATTTCCTGCAGCGTCAGGATCAGTCCGGTGCGGGTCGGGTTCATCAGCACGTTGCGGATGATGACGTCCGATCCCGGCACGATCAGCGCCGCCACCAGCGGAAAGGCCGTGGACGACGGATCGCCCGGAACGTCGATGGTCTGCCCCTTGAGCACGCCGCGGCCTTCGAGCCGGATGGTCCGCACGCCGTCCGCATCGGTTTCCACATCGAGCGCCGCGCCAAAGCCCTTGAGCATCTTTTCGGTGTGGTCGCGGGTCATCACCGGCTCGATCACCGTGGTGATGCCCGGAATATTGAGGCCCGCCAGCAGCACCGCCGACTTGACCTGGGCCGACGCCATCGGAACCCGGTAGCTGATCGGGGCCGGCGCGCGGGGCCCGCGCAGGGTGACAGGAAGCCGGTCGCCGGCCTCGGCCGTGACCTGGACGCCCATCTGCCGCAGCGGATCGAGCACGCGTCCCATCGGCCGGCGCGACAATGACGCGTCGCCGATAAACGTCGTTTCAAAATCATAGGGGCCCATCAGCCCCATGGTCAGCCGGCAGCCGGTGCCGGCATTGCCGAAATCGAGCGGCGCTTCGGGCGCCAGCAGGCAGCCGTTGCCCACGCCGTTGATGATCCAGGTGGCGCCGTCCTTGCGGACCCGAGCCCCCATGGCCTGCATCGCCTTGCCGGTGTTGATCACGTCCTCGCCTTCGAGCAGGCCGGTGATCCGGGTTTCTCCCTCGGCAAGGCCGCCGAACATGAATGACCGGTGGGAAATCGACTTGTCGCCGGGAATGCGGATATCGCCCCTGAGCGCGGGGCTCCTCGCGGCGGTGGCAGGACGTGGCGTTATGGTGGCGTGGCCCATGGCGAGTCTTCCGGCTGGTCTGGTCGGGATTGGCCGGAGGCCCGGCGCATGCGATTGGCTGACTAGCACAGGCTCAGGGGCCACGTCATCCGGATTGGTTCATATTTCATTGAGAATGGCTTTGACAGCCGCGTTCAACATCATTATGGGGACCGGACCCGCCGAAGCGGGAAGCCGGGCGCGCTTGCCCTCAGCTTCCTGCCAGTTCAAGAGGCTTCGACAGTGGCAAAACCGGAACTTGGAACAAAACGCGTTTGCCCCGAAACCGGGCGCAAATTCTACGATCTGAACAAAGAACCTATCGTATCGCCCTATACGGGCAAGGAATATCCGACTTCCTATTTCGAAGAGACGGCGAAAGTCGCCATTATCGAGAAAGTGAAAGAGGAAGAGGAAGAAGTGGCCGAGGTCGATGGTGAGTCGACCGACGTGGAAATCGTCTCGCTTGAAGAGGCTGACGAGGACACCACGAGCACCGGCAAGTCCGAGGACCTTCCCGACATCGATGATGATGTCGAGATTGATGACGACGACGACGACACTTTCCTGGCAGACGACGACGATGACGACGATGACGACGTCAGCGACATCATCGGCGTCAATGACGACGACGACGACCAGTAAGGTGGTTCGATCCGGGACCGGAGGCCGTCTGGTTTTTCGGAACTGCAAAAAGGATTGAATTTTCACCTTGATCTTGTGCGGCCGCAGAAGTATGAAGCCGCACCTGCCAGCCACTTTCGAGCGGCTGGCGTCTCGCGGGGATTGCGCGCAAGCATCAATCCCCAGCGTCCCGGGGCCATAGCTCAGCTGGGAGAGCGCCTGCATGGCATGCAGGAGGTCAGCGGTTCGATCCCGCTTGGCTCCACCATTTTCTTTCAGAGTTCGGATATCTGGTCCGCTTTCCTGCGCTCGGAAAGCCCTGCAGCGACCAGTGGCCGTCTGACCGAACGAAACGTCCCTGCGGGGCTTGGCAGGATTTTGCTAACCAAACAGGGGGAATCTGGGGCTCCTGGCGCCCCCAATCCCGGCCGGTCCGCCGCATTTTACCTGAAATGAAATGTTTTTGCCTCAAGAGTCGGGTCTGACAGAGGCAGGGACACAATCATGGACGCTGTGAGCGACAACCGGCACGTGCCGCTTTGTATTGACCTTGATGGAACCTTGGTCGCCACCGACACGCTTTGGGAAGGGCTGGCTTCGGTGCTGATCCGGCGGCCATGGCTGATCTTTGCCGCCATTGCCTGGGCAATCGCCGGCAAGGCGGTGCTCAAGCGCGAAATCGCCGCCCGCTACCAGAGCGAAGGCGGGGATTGGCCCTACCGTGCAGAAGTGATCGAGCGGATCAAGCTCGCGCGCGCGGCAGGCCAGCCGGTCTGGCTGGTCACGGGCGCCGCCGAATCGACTGCCCGCGCAATCGCCGACCATATTGGCCTGTTCGACCGGGTCCTGCATTCCACCGGAACCGAGAACCTCACGTCGCGCCGCAAACGCGACAGGCTTGTCGCTCTGTGCGGCGATGGCGGCTTCGACTATGCCGGCAACAGCCAGGACGACGTCAAGGTCTTAGATGCGGCCCGGCAGGCCATCATCGTGGCGCCGGACAGGGCCGCGAGACGCTGGGGCGTCAGCCATGGGGCGGAAATTCTGCCCCTGGCGAAGACTTCGCGTCTCGCCATCCTCAAGTCGATCCGTGTGCATCAATGGCTCAAGAACGTGCTGATCGCGGTTCCTCTGGTGCTGAACCACGAATATGCCAATGCCGAACTGGTGCTGGCTGCACTTGCCGCCTTCTTCTCGTTCAGTTTCCTGGCCTCGGCGGTCTATGTCGTCAACGACATAGCCGACCTCGCCAATGACCGGCATCACCCGCGCAAGCGTTTGCGGCCGCTCGCGAGCGGTGCCGTATCGATCCCGGTGGCCTGCGTCACCGCGGCGGTGCTTGTGCTGGCCTCGATCGGCCTGGCGAGCCTGTTGCCGCCCCTGTTCTGGGCCGTCCTGACGATCTATGCGATCATCACGACGGCCTACACCTTTGTGCTCAAGCGCAAGCTGCTGGTCGATGTCTTCACGCTCGCGACGCTCTACACCGTGCGCATTGTGGCCGGCGCGGCAGCCACCGGGGTCGAACTCTCCTTCTGGCTGCTGGCGTTCTCGATCTTTTTCTTTCTCAGCCTGGCCCTGGTCAAGCGCTATGTCGAACTCAACGAACTCGCCGAAGACGCCGGGACGCGGCTCAAGGGCCGCAGTTATGTCGGCTCTGACAAGGACATGATCGGCCAGGCAGGTGTTGCCTCGGCGTTTTCCGCGGCCATGGTTCTGGCGCTCTATGTGGACAGCAAGGAGGTTGCCTCGATGTATCCCCAGCCTGCTCTGCTGTGGCCGCTGTGTCCGTTGATCCTCTACATGCTGCTCAGGATCTGGATCCTCGCCCGCCGTTCGCAGATGCACGAGGACCCGGTGGTCTTCATCATGCGCGACTGGCGCAGTCAGCTCACCACGGTCGCCGGCGCCTGCCTCGTGATCATGGCCGCCTGGAAAATGTGATGGCAAGCGGCGGCAAACATGACAGCTGGGGCCGGGTGGTCCGCCATCTGCGCCCCGAAGCCGGAGTGGACGCGCTTGCGGGCGGTGCGCGGGACGGGTTGCTGCCCTTCGGCAACGGCCGCTCCTATGGCGACAGCTGCCACAATGACCGCGGCCGCCTGATCCCGATGCGGCCGGGCGCCGCCATTCGCGCCTTCGATCCGGACACCGGTCTTCTGACCGCTGACGCGGGCGTCCTGTTGTCCGACATTCTGGCGCTGGTGATGCCGCACGGCTTCTTTCTGGAAGTCACCCCGGGAACGGCGCAGGTCACGCTCGGCGGCGCCATCGCCAATGACGTCCATGGCAAGAACCACCATCGTCGCGGCACATTCGGCGGATCGGTGATCTCCTTCGTGCTGCTTGACAGCGACGGCGGAAGCAGAACCTGCACTCCGAAGACCAACCAGGCGCTGTTTGAAGCGACCATCGGCGGCATGGGCCTGACCGGCATCATCGAATCCGCCACGATCCGGCTGATGCGGGTCGCTTCGGCCAATGTGCGTCAGACGGCATTCCGGTTTGCCTCCATTGACGGCTATTTCGACGCCATCGACGCCATTGACGCTGCCCATGAATATTCCGTTGCATGGATCGACCAGCTTGCCCGCGGCGCCAATCTCGGGCGCGGCGTGATGATGGCCGGGGATCATGCCGAGGATGGCGGCGCGGCGCGGCCTCCCTCAGCGCCGAAACTCGCTGTTCCCTTCGCGCCGCCGGTCAATCTGCTCAACCGGCTCACGCTCAAGGCCTTCAACGGGCTCTATTACGGCCGCGCCCCGAAACAGCCCACGACCGGAATTGTCGGCTGGGCTTCCTATTTTCACCCCCTGGATGCGATTGCCGGCTGGAACCGCCTGTACGGCCCGCGCGGCCTGTTTCAGCACCAGAGCGTGTTTCCGTCAGCGACGGCCCGGGAAACGACGATTTCGCTCATCGAATGCGCCCAGAAGCATGGTGCGGCCTCGTTTCTCACCGTGCTCAAGCGTTTTGGCGACACGCGCTCGCCGGGCCTGATGTCGTTTCCGCGGCCGGGTTTCACGCTGACGCTCGATTTCGCCAATTCCGGCGCACGGACGCTGAGGATGCTTGATGCGCTGGATGAGATCGTGCTCGACGCCGGCGGCGCGCTCAATCCCTACAAGGATCAGCGCATGTCGCCTGGAATGTTCGCGGCTTCCTTCCCGCACTGGCGGGAGCTGGAAAGCTTGCGCGATCCGGCCCTGATGTCGGATTTCTGGCGCCGGACGGCGATGGCCCTAGGCGCAACGGCACACACCGCGAGGCAGGCCGCCACCGCCCGGTGAAGGCCGCCCTTCTTGCCACCATGGCCGCCGGCCCGTATTGGATGGGCTTGAGGCCGGATCCGGCCCGAGCCAACCATGAAGGACAGCTATACAATGTCCCGCATCTCAATTCTCGGCGCCGGCGCCTGGGGAACCGCGTTGGCGGCGGCCTTTGTGCGGCAGGGCCATCACGTGCGGATCTGGGGCCGCAATTCCCGCACCTGTGACGAAATCAATAGCGCCCATACCAATCGCGCCTATCTCGGCAACGCCCGCCTTCCCGACGCGCTTGAGGCGACCCCTGACATGGACCGGGCACTGGCAAAGGCCGACATCGTTCTGTTCGTGGCGCCCGCACAATCGACCGGCGACGTTGCCGCGCAGGCCGCCGCGCATCTTCCCGCGGCCGCAGTCCTGATTGCCTGCGCCAAGGGCATCGACAATCGCAGCGGCCAGATGCAGACCGAAGTGATCGCCGACGAGCTGCCGGATCATTCTGTCGGGGTCCTCTCGGGACCGAGTTTTGCCGCCGATGTCGTGCGCGGATTGCCGACCGCCGTGACGCTTGCAATGCCTACCCTCGCGGACGCGCAGGCCCTGGCGGAATCGCTCTCCGGCGACGCCATCCGGCTTTATGCCTCCGACGATATCACCGGCGTGCAGGTGGGTGGGTCTCTGAAGAACGTGATGGCGATCGCCGTCGGGATCTGCCGCGGCGGCGGCATGGGAGCCAGTGCCGAGGCCGCCCTGATCACCAGGGGTTACGCGGAACTGGCCCGTCTCAGCGTGGCGATGGGCGCGCGCCCCGAGACGCTGATGGGCCTGTCGGGGCTGGGTGACCTGGTGCTCACCTGCTCGTCGGAACTGTCGCGCAACTTCTCCTACGGCATCGCGGTCGGGAGCGGCCGGGATGTGTCGGGATTGAAGCTGGCGGAAGGTGTTTACACCGTCACCATCGCCAATCAGATTGCCGACAGGCATCAGATTTCCTGCCCGGTCATGCGGACGGCGGATTTGGTGCTGTCCGGCAAGATGTCGGCAGACGAGGCGCGCATTGCGCTGATGTCGCGGCCGGTCAAGGCGGAAAACCCGGAAGCACAAGGCTGAGACACATCCAGGCAGGCGGCGGATCATGGTTTTATGCGTTTTCGGCATATGTCAGTTGTTGTATGAGAGTTTTTTTCATGATTTCCCGGTCTAATCACCAAACCCAGAAATACCGCCGGTAGGCGGCGCGAATCGGAACTGTTCATGGGCTCAATCCACACCATCACGCCAGTTATCCTGTGCGGCGGCGCCGGTTCCCGGCTCTGGCCGATGTCGCGGGATTCCAAGCCCAAGCAGTTTCATCGGCTGGTCAATGACAAGACATTGCTCACCAACACGCTCGAACGGGTCGACTTTCGAGGCGAGGGCCTGCGCTATCTGCCCACAAGGATTGTCGGCGGGATCGCGTTCGAATCGCTTCTGACGGAACAGGGCGAAACCGGAGCCGTCGAGGTCGAGCGCTATGTGCTCGAGCCGCTGATTCGCGACACGGCGGCTGCGATTGCCGCCTCGATCGCCGATCTCGCCGAGACAGATCCGGACCGGATGGTGCTTGTGCTGCCGTCGGATCACCAGATTTCCGATGTGGCTGCCTTTTTCGACGTGATCCGCACCGGCGCCGAAGCGCTCTCGCAGCGCGGCGGCATCATGACCATCGGGATCACGCCGACGCGGCCCGAAACCCAGTATGGCTATATTGAACGCGGGCCTGGCGACGGCCCGGTCTATGATGTCTCGCGCTTTCGCGAAAAGCCCGATCTTGCGACCGCCGAGCGCTTTCTCCAGTCCGGCCGGTTCTTCTGGAACGGCGGCATCTTCATGTTCCGCGCCGGCGAGATGGGCGCAGAGCTTGAACGCCAGCAGCCGCAGGTCTGGGCGCAGGCGAAGCTGGCCGTCGCGCGCGCCGAGGTCGAGGGTAAGTGCCACCGGCTCGATCCGGAGGCCTTTGCCGCGAGCCCGAAGGTCTCGATCGACTACGCGGTGATGGAGAATGCCAGCCGCATCGGGGTTGTCGAGGCCAGTTTCGACTGGAACGATCTGGGCTCTTGGAACCAGCTGCATGACGGCTCGCCGCTGGACGAGGCGGGCAATGCGCGCTTTGGCGACGTGCTGACCATCGATGTCGCCAACAGCTATCTGCGCTCGGAGGACCGGCTGCTGGCGGTGGCGGGGCTCGACAACATCATCGTCGTCTCCCAGCCCGATGCGCTGCTGATCGTGCATCGCGACAAGTCGCATCTGGTCAAGGACATCGCCGGACGCGTCAAGCAGACCGGCGAATGGCCCCCCTTGGCGGTCGCCCATTCCGGCCGGCCGGTGCCCTCGCCGCGGGTGATCCGCAAATGGCTGTTCGAGACGGCGCTGCCGCTCTGGGCCGGCGCCGGCATCGACCATGTGCATGGCGGCGTTCACGAAGCGCTCAATCATGACGGCAGCCCGGCCGATCTCGGCTTCAAGCGATTGAGGGTCCTGGCCCGGCAGATCTATTGCTTCGCCAATGCCGAACTGTTGGGCTGGGACGGCGGCGCCCGCGAGATCCTGACCCATTGCTTCGCCACGCTGACGACCACCGGCTGGCACGAGGATGGCGGCTGGATCCACCTGTGGAACACGGATGGAACGGTCAGGGACCCGCAGCGCGACACCTATGACCAGTGCTTTGTCCTGCTGGCGCTCGCCTGGCTGTGGCGCGCGACCAAATGGCCCGAGGCGCGCGAATGGGCTGACCGGACGATCGCCTATATGGACCAGAACCTGGTCGACCGCACCCATGGCGGCTTTTATGAATCGAGCCTGCGTCTCGATTACCGCCGGGCCAATCCGCACATGCACTATCTCGAGGCCATGCAGGCCTGGTATGAGGTGACCGGCGAGCAGGCGTTTCTCGACCGCGCCCAGACCGCCGTCGATCTGTTCAAATCGGTGTTCTTCGATCCGGAAAGCTGGAGCGTGACCGAGCATTTCGAGCGCGATTGGTCGGTGCGCACCGACAAGCCGGCCCGCGTCGAACCGGGGCACCATTATGAATGGGTGTGGCTGCTGCTGCGGCAGGCACGGTTCGCCGAACAACCGGACCTTAAGGAATATTGCCGCAAGCTCTACGCCACCAGCCACGCCTTCGGCCACGCCCGCGGCACCGACGCGGTGTGCGATTCGATGGCGCCCGACGGCTCTGCAATGGTCGGAACCGCCCGGCTGTGGTGCCAGACGGAGGCCCTCAAGGCCGGGTTGCTGGCGCGCGCCGAAGGCTTGCCGGGTGACGAGACGCTGTTCATCCGGATGCTGGACGTCATCTTCAACCGCTATTTGACGGCGCCGACGCCGGGAGGCTGGTATGATCAGATCGATCCCAAGGGCCGGGTGATCTCGAAGGACATGCCCGCCAGCACGTTCTACCATGTGTTCTGCGCGCTGGTGGAGTATCTCAGGCATGAGGACATGCTGCCACGCGATGAGTAGTGGCCGGTGTCGTCGCGCAACAATCGGAGAGACATTGAGATGGCAGCGAAATTCGGCACCAGCGGGCTGCGCGGGCTTGTCGGCGACCTGACCGACGGCACCGCCGCCGCCCATGCCCGCGCCTTCGGCCGCCATCTCGTCGAGAACGGCATCGTGCAGGCCGGCGCGCCGGTGTATCTCGGCCGCGACATGCGCGCCTCCAGTCCCGAGATTGCCGAGCAATGCGCCTCCGCCCTGATCGCCGAGGGGCTGGAGCCGGTCGAGTGTGGCGTTCTGCCAACGCCTGCGCTGGCGCTGCACGCCATGGGCCATGGCGCGGCCGCGCTGATGATCACCGGCTCGCACATCCCCGATGACCGCAACGGCGTCAAGTTCTATCGTCCCGACGGCGAGATCGACAAGCAGGATGAAGCCGGGATCTCCCGTCTTGCGTCTGACTGCGCGGCAGGACCGCCTGCATCGCCGCCGACAGTCTTGCGCGACGACTCCGTCCTCGCCGCTGAAGCCTTCATCCAGCGCTATCGCGGCTCCTGTCCGGAAGGGCTGTTGGGCGGCTTGCGAATCGGGCTCTACGAGCACAGTTCCGCGGCAAGCGACGTGCTGGCGTCCATCCTGGAGGAGACGGGCGCGGACATCGTCCGGCTCGGAAAATCAGACGTCTTCATTCCGGTCGACACCGAAGCCGTGTCGGAGGAAACCCGCTCCCTGGCGGCAGGATGGGTCCACTCCCATTCGCTTGACGGGCTGGTCTCGACGGATGGCGACGGCGACCGGCCGCTGGTGGTCGACGAGACCGGCGAGGTCATCCGGGGCGACGCGCTGGGTCTGATCGTGGCGCGGTATCTTGGCGCCGACGCTGTGGTCACGCCGGTCACCTCCAATTCCGGCATCGAGAGCCGCTGCGCGGCCGAAGTCCACCGCACCAGGGTGGGCTCGCCCTTCGTGATCGCCGGCATGGCCGATGCGCTGCGCCAGGGCAGGCAGCGCGTCATCGGCTTCGAGGCCAATGGCGGTGTGCTAACCGGAAATCAAATCGAGATGGGTTCCTGCCGGCTTGCGGCCCTGCCGACGCGCGACAGCGTGCTGCCAATTCTGTGCGCCTTCGCCGCAGCGCGGGCGGCGGGCCAAAGCCTTTCGACCCATGTGGCAGGTCTTGGCCTGCCGGTAGCCGCCAGCGACCGGATCGAGAATTTCCCCACCGCCACAAGCCAGGCGCTGGTGGCCGAGCTGTCCGCCGACGAGGCGGTGCGGACGCGTTTCTTCGAGGACATCGGGCGTCCGGTGGCGGTCGATCTGACCGATGGTCTCCGGGTCAGCTTCGACAATGGCTGCATGGTGCATCTGCGGCCCTCCGGCAACGCACCGGAGATGCGGATCTACAGCGAGGCAGCCAGCGAGCCACTGGCCCGCGACCTGATTGCGCAAACCGCCGGGAGAGTGCTCCGGCTTGCCGGATCGCAGACGGGGTGACCAAGACGCCGCGCAGGCGTGCCATGCCGAACGGACGATCCCGGTTTCAGTGAGTGGCTGATCCGGACAGGATATTGAGCACGGCGACGCCCGAGACGATCAAGGCAATGCCGAGATAGCCGAAGAAGTCCAGCTTCTGGCCGAACAGCACGATGCCGATGACGGTGACGAAGGCCACGCCGACGCCTGACCAGATGGCATAGGCCACGCCCACGGACATGGTCTTGAGCACGATCGACAGCAGATAGAAGGCGATGCTGTAGGCCAGGATCGAAATCCCGCCATAGCCCCATTTGGTGAACCCGTCGGACGCCTTGAGAGCCGTTGTGCCGACGACTTCCCCGGCAATTGCAAGAATGAGATAGAGCCAGGGCATGGTGATCGTGTCCTTTGTCCGGCATCTGCCGCGCGGCCCGCCATGCGGTTGCGACGGGTCCTCGATGGCGGCTTCATCCGCCCTTACGCTGCCGGACGGGCGGTGTCAAAGTGCTGCGCGCGGCGCAGACGGCATTTGCCGGGCGCAGGACACCGGCGCGGCAAAGCCTCCGAAGCGAAAACGGCCCGCCCCGGCAGGGGCGAGCCGCAATTTCGTCGAGCCGCGCGGGCCGCGGAGCGGGTCAGCCGACGTCGCTGGCCCAGCCGGAGATCGCCTTGGCTTCGAGGAACTCCTCGATGCCCCAGACGCCGCCTTCGCGGGCCCGGCCCGAGGCCTTGACGCCGCCGAAGGGCGCGCCTGCGCCGCGCGACTTGCCGTTCATTTCGACCATGCCGGAGCGCAGGCGCCGCGCCATGCGGTTGCGCTTGGCGCCGTCCTGGCTCTGCACATAATTGGTCAGGCCATAGATCGTGTCATTGGCGATCTCGACGGCGTTTTCCTCATCGTCAAAGGGGATGATCGACAGAACCGGCCCGAAGATTTCTTCGCGCGCAATGGTCATGTCATTGGTCACGTCGGCAAAGATGGTGGGGCGGACGAAATAGCCGCGGTTGAAGCCCTCGGGCCGTCCGACGCCGCCCGCGACCAGCCGCGCGCCTTCATCGATGCCCTTCTGGATCAGGCCCTGGATCTTTTCATACTGGGCGGCCGAGACGACCGGGCCGATATGCTTGCCTTCCTCATGCGCCGGGCCGACCTTGACGGTTGCGGCGACCGCGACGGCCTTTTCCACGGTCTGGTCATAGATCGTGCGCTCGACCAGCATGCGGGTCGGCGCGTTGCAGCTCTGGCCGGTGTTGTTGAAGCAATGCCGCACGCCGCGCTCGACGGCCTTGTCGTCGGCGTCGGCGAAGATCACATTGGCGCCCTTGCCGCCGAGTTCCAGGCAGACCCGCTTGAACGTGTCTGCGGAGGCCTTGGTGATGGCCGCACCTGCGCGGGCCGAACCGGTGAAGCTGATCATCTCGACATCCTTGTGGGTCGACAGATCGGTTCCGACCCCCACGCCATCGCCATTGACCATGTTGAACACGCCTTTCGGCAGGCCCGCGGCATGGACGATCTCGGCGAAGACGATGGACGAGAGCGGGGCGATTTCGGATGGCTTGAGCACCATGGTGCAGCCTGCCAGCAAGGCCGGGATCACCTTCAGCGTCACCTGGTTCATCGGCCAGTTCCATGGGGTGATCAGCCCGACGACGCCGATCGGCTCCATGGCGATGCGGTCATCGGGGGCGTGGGGTCCGAGCGGACGAATGAATTCGATGTCCTTGAACGCGGTGATGAAATTGTCGATGTGCCAGGTTCCCGAGGGGACCTGGTCGCCGCGCGACATCTCGATCGGCGCACCCATTTCGAGGCTGATCGCCTGCGCCATGTCCTCGGCGCGCGCGACATAGGCTTCGCGGATCTTCTTGACATAGTCGAGCCGGACCTCGGGATCGGTCCGCGACCAGGAGTCGAACGCGGCCTTTGCGGCGGCGACGGCGGCGTTGGTGTCAGCGGTCGAGCCCAGCGAGATCACCGCGCAGGCTTCCTCGGTCGAGGGGTTGATGACCTCACAGTCGCGGGCGGCAAGGGGGGCCACCCATTCACCGTTGATATAGAACTCGCGTTTCTCGATCATTTCATTCTCCAATCCATAAAACCGTACGTCCGACGCCGCTGCGGCGCGCAAAATCCATTTGAACGCTTCTCCTTTCACATATGCAGTTCCTCAGTCCATGCAAGGTCCAAAAAGCCATGCAGCGCAAGGCCAATCAGCTTTGCAGTGCGTCGCCGCCACTCCTGCGAAATTCGCCTGATGCCTTCCCAGGCCCGGATTTGTCGCGTAATGGACCGTCAAATCGAGCGCCGCACCGGACCTGAGACCATGAAATACAGCTTGTTGTCATTCTTTCTGCCCTTCACCCGCTACCCTTACGAAGGCCACGCGATGCCCTGCCCGGGATGCGGTCACGGCAAGAGCACCCGAGTGGCAGGAATTGACCGGAGGCTGAAGCGGCTGACGACAGTGGCGTGCAACCATTGCGGCCTGCTCTACACCAACCCCATGCCGACCGATGCGGAGCTGAATGCCTACTACTCCGATTTTTACCGGTTTGACTATCAGGCGGCGTCAACCGCACCGAAGGAAAAGCACCTTGCCAAGCGGCGAAACGAGGCCGCGATCCGTGTGAACCAGCTCGAAGGCCTGCTGCCGGCGCACGCCCGGACGCTCGATTTCGGCTGCGGGTCCGGAGAATTCGTCACCGCGATGCTGGCGCTTGGCCATGACGCCCATGGATTTGAACCCGGCGAAACCTATGGCAGCCACGCCCAATCGCTGCATGGCGAGCGAATCAGCATCAAGGGATGGCAGGAGGTTGAGTATCCGGAGCGTTTCGACCTGGTGACCTGCTTCCACGTGCTGGAGCATTTGCGCAACCCGGTGGATGCGCTCAAGCAGATGGCCCGATGGTCCGCCCCCGACGGAAGGGTCTATGTCGAAGTCCCCGATCTCGGATCGGCAAGGGGGAACAAGGGATTCGGAGCGCTGCATTTTGCCCATCTTCTCGGTTTCAACCACCACAATCTGATTGTCGCGGCTGCGCGCGCCGGCCTGGTGCCGGAAAAAATCATTTCGCCGACCGGGATCATTTTCCGCCATGGCACCATCGATGATGCGGCTGTCGAAAACGAGGCTGCCAAGGGCAGTGCGCTGACCAGCGCGCTTCACGGCAACGGCAAGATGATGTCGAATTATTTCAGGCACCAATACAGGAAGATCACCGGCGCCTACAGGTGACAGGCTTGACCGGATCCTGCCCCGGTGACGGCCAGCGTGCCGGATTCAACGAAGTGATTTGAGCAAGGCAGGCGTTGGAAAGCAGGTCGGTGTCTCGCCGTTCTTGCCCTGCCATTCCCCGATGGAGCGCCTGGTCTTGTAGCCGGGCAGGCCGTCGGCGCCGCCGACATCGTAGCCCTGCTTTTCGAGCGATGACTGCAGCCGGGCAATGTCGGAGCGCAGCATCGAGCCGGTGCTGCCCCAGGGTGTTACGAAGGCGCCGCCGCCATGGGCGATCCGGTCGGCGAGATTGCCGATGAACAGGGCGTAGAGATCGGAATTGTTGTATTCCTTGATGACGTAGAAATTCGGCGTCACCACGAATTCGGGACCGAGGGTTCCCGCAGGCACCAGCACCATGCCCGGCGCCCGGCGCTCGTGGTCGGGAAACGGCCTGCCCGAGATGCGGATGATGCCCATGTCGGTGAGCGCGGCTATCGGCCGGGCTCGGTCTGGGCCCTCCAGCGCACAGGTCACGCCCTGGGGGATGACGGCCTCGAAGCCCCAGTCGCGGCCGCGCACCCAGCCCGACCGGGCCAGGTAATTGGCGATGGACGCCAGCGAATCGGCCGTGGAATTCCAGATGTCACGCTTGCCGTCGCCATCGAAATCAACCGCATGGTCGAGATAGCTCGACGGCAGGAACTGCGGCTGGCCCATGGCGCCGGCCCAGGAGCTCTTCATCACTGACGCCGGGATGTCGCCGCGCTCCAGGATCTTGAGCGCCGCGAGGATTTCCCGGCGGAACAGGTCCGGCCGTGTCGACATGAAGGCCTTGGTGACGAGAACCCGGACCGCCGAATGGGGGATCTTTGCCCGGCCGAAGCCCGATTCCCTGCCCCAGATGGCGACGATGATGGAGGCCGGGACGCCATAGCGCTGTTCGATCCGGGCCAGCGTGCCGGCGTGCTGCTTCATCAAGGACCGGCCGGAGGCCGCCAGCCCCTGGAGACTCTTTTCGCTGAAATAGGCGCCGGGACTGCGGAATTCCGCCTGGCTCTGGGCCCGTTGCTTTGGTTTGGGAAAGCCCGGAGGCGCCAGATCCGGCAGATCCCAGTCGAGACTGACCCCCGAAAAGGCGCGGTCGAACACCGGCTTGGAGACGCCTGAACGTTTGGCTTCCGGCCAGAGATCGGCCTCAAGCCATTGGCGGAACTGCGCTTCAACGCCCGCCTTTGTGGCCGCATGGGAGGGCTGGGCCGCAAAGGCGGCAGCGATGCAAAAGACGGTCAGGATCAGGGTGCGAATCATGCCGCAAGACTAACCCGAGCGGCATGGCAGGAAAACGGCGCAATTGGCCGCCGCGACTCATGCCTCGCAAAAAGCCTCGATTTCGATTTCCGTGAGCAGGCCGGGATGCGCAAGACCTGCGACAATCACATAGGTCGAGGCAGGCGCGTGGCCTTCGAGCATCGCGTCACGGGTCTCCCGGTAGGCGCTGACATCGCCCGGCGCCACATCATAGACGCGGATCGCGACGATGTCGGTGGTCTTCATGCCGGAGGCGGCCACCGCCGACAGCGCGTTCAGCCAGGCCTGCTCGGCCTGGGGCCGGTAACCTTCCAGCATCTCGCCATCGGGCGTCACGCCGATCTGGCCGGAAACGATGAGACGTCGCCCCGGAACAGTCATCTCCACCGCCTGCACATAGTTCGACGCGGGCTTCGGCATGGTATCGGGATTGAAGAAACGCGGCATGCCGGGCCTGCTAAAATGCGGTGCGGGCGCGAATGGCGGCGGCCAGCGTGCCTTCATCGAGATAGTCGAGTTCGCCGCCGACCGGCACGCCGTGGGCAAGCCGGGTGATCTTGATCTCGAAACCGGACAATTGCTCGGTGATGTAATGCGCCGTGGTCTGGCCTTCGACGGTGGCGTTGACAGCGATCAGTATTTCCCGGACGCCGCCCTTGGCGACGCGGTCGACAAGCTTCGAGATTGTCAGATCGTCAGGGCCGATGCCGTCGAGCGGCGACAGGGTGCCGCCCAGCACATGGTAGCCGGCGTTCATGGCCGCGGCGCGCTCGAGCGCCCAGAGATCGGCGACATCCTCGACCACGATGATGGTGCTCTGGTCGCGGGTCACATCGGTGCAGACCGCGCAAGGGTCGGACGTGTCGGCATTGCCGCAGGTCGAACAGATGCGGACCTTGTCGAAGGCCTCGTTCATCGCCAGCGCCAGGGGCCCCATCAGCTGGTCCTTCTTCTTGATCAGATGCAACGCGGCACGGCGCGCCGACCGCGGCCCCAAGCCCGGCACGCGGGCAAGAAGCTGGATCAGGCGCTCGATCTCAGGGCCGGTTACGCGTTTTTGCATCTTGATCTCCGGCTACGCGCGACCGCTATCAAAACGGCAGTTTCATGCCCGGGGGAATCGGCAATCCGGCGGTGAGTTCCCTGGTGCGTTCGGCGACCAGTGTCTCGACCTTGCCCTTGGCGTCATTGTGGGCGGCCACGATCAGGTCCTCGAGGATCTCCACATCATCTTCCTTGAACATCGAAGGATCAACGTGCATGCCCAGCATGACGCCCTTGCCGGACAACCTGACGGTGACCATGCCGCCGCCGGCGGTTCCCTCGCATTCAAGTTCGGCAATCTCTTCCTGCATGCGTTCCATCTTGGCCTGCATGTCCTTGAGCTTGCCCATCATGCCCATGATGTCTTTCATCGGGGTCTCTCCTTCTTGTTTGTGGACCGCCGGCCCTGTTCCTGGCCCGCGGCGTTCATGAACGCCAGACTAGTCCGGCTCATCGCCGGGTTCGGTATCGTCCGGCAGGATGTCGCCCTCTTCCGATGGCGACAGCGCCACCTCGGCCAGGCTCTCCTCGGTGACGGCGATGCGCACATCGGTGATGCGGGCGCCCGGGAACCGCGCCAGGATGGCCGCGACATCGGGATCCTGGCGGGCGTCGCTGACCAGCGCGTCGCGCTTGGCAGTCTCGCGCTCGGACAGCGTCGGGGCGCCCTCTTCGCGGCTGAGCGACACGCTCCATTTGGCCCCGGTCCAGTCGCTGAGCTTCTTGATCAATTCGCCCGGCAGGCTCGGGCTTGCATCCGGCGTCAGGCTGATTTCCAGCCGTCCCGGCTCGAGCCGGACCAGGCGCACATTGGTGCGGATCTGCACCTTCATGGCAATGTCGCGGTATTTTTCCGCCAGCGCCACCATGTCCTCCAGCGAGCCGATGGTGACCTCTTGCACGGGTTCGGCAACAGCGGGCGCGGCAATCGTCGGTTCGGCGGAATGAGCGAGCCGCATCGCGGGCTGGCCGCCGCCCGAGCCCTGCGGCATGCGGCGCTCGCCCACCGCCCGCGCAGTGGCGCCCCCGGAGGGTCCGTTGCCCGTTGGCGGTCCCGGCGCAATGGCGGGCGCGCCGCCTGAGGCCTGGAAGGCCTTCATTGCGTCTTCGGGCGAGGGCAGGCTCGCGGCATGGGCGATCCGGATCAGGGCCATTTCGGCCGCGGCGGCAGGCCTGCTCGAGGTGTCGGTCTCGGTGATGCCCTTGAGCAGCATCTGCCACACCCGGGAGAGGATCGCGGTCGACAATTTTCCCGCATAGTCGGCGCCGGCCTCGCGTTCGGTCTGCGTCAGCGAAGGGTCCTGGGCCGCCTCGGGCACGAATTTGAGCCGGGTGACGAGATGGGTGAAGTCGGCCAGATCGGTGAGGATGACCGAGGGACCTGCGCCCGAATCAAACTGGTCGCGGAAGTTTGCGAGCGCTGGCGCCACATCGCCTTCCATCAGCGAGCCGAACAGGCCGACAATGCGGGACCGGTCGGCGAGCCCGAGCATGGAGCGTACCGCCTCGGCCTCAATGCGGCCGGCGCCATGGGCGATGGCCTGGTCGAGCAGCGACAGGCCGTCACGGGCCGAGCCTTCGGCGGCGCGCGCGACCATGGCCAGCGCTTCGTCGTCAACCTCAACGCCTTCCTTGGCGAGGATTGCAGTAAACAGGCCGACGAGATCGCTGGCGCTGATCCGGCGCAGATCGAAGCGCTGGCAGCGCGACAGCACGGTGATCGGCACCTTGCGGATCTCGGTGGTGGCGAAGATGAACTTCACATGCGCCGGCGGCTCTTCCAGGGTCTTGAGCAGGCCGTTGAAGGCCTGGTTGGAGAGCATGTGCACTTCGTCGATGATGTAGACCTTGTAGCGCGCCGACACCGGGCGGTACCGCACCTGCTCGATGATCTCGCGGATATCGTCGATGCCGGTATGCGAGGCGGCGTCCATTTCGATGACATCGACATGGCGGCCTTCCATGATCGCCTGGCAATGCTCGCCAGGAACGGTCAGGTCGATGGTCGGCTTGTCGATCTCGGCGGTCTTGTAGTTCAGCGCGCGCGCCAGAATGCGCGCCGTCGTGGTCTTGCCGACGCCGCGAACGCCGGTGAGCATATAGGCCTGCGCGATGCGACCGGTGGATAAGGCGTTGGTGAGCGTGCGCACCATCGGCTCCTGGCCGACCATGAGATCGGAGAAATCCTTGGGACGGTATTTGCGCGCCAGAACCCGGTAGGGCGCCTGCGCCTCGGAAGTGGCCGCCGATGCCGCTGTGTTCGTGCCGGTTTTGTCTTCCATGATTTCCGTGCCGCCCTTGCGCTGGCCCGATGGCCGTTCGCACCAAATTTGCACCCCGGTTGAAACCCGTCAATGACGGGCCTGCCATTTCCGGCGCGGGCGAAAGAAAGGGTGGGAGGCTGGCACGGTGACCCGTGCCTAGCTCGTTAGGGCTGCTTCCTTCCGGACCTGACCCGGTTGGCGAGTGGCTCGTCCACCACCAACCTCCCGACTGCACATATCGTCAATCGGACCGGCAAAAGCAAGCCAAGGCCGAAAAAAACTGCTAGAGTTGCGCTCCAACCCCGATTAGTGGTCCTGCCCATGTCCAACTTTGTTCTTGATCCGCGTCTTGAGCGCGATTCCACGCTGCTGATGAAACTGGGCCTGTGCCAGCTCCGGCTGATCGAGGACAGCCGCTGGCCCTGGGTGGTTCTGGTGCCGCAGAGGAGCGGCATTTCGGAAATTTTCGACATGACCCCGCTTGACCAGACCATGCTGACCTTCGAGACCGCCATCGCCGCCAAGGCGCTCAAGCAGGCGACAGGATGCCTGAAAACAAATATCGGCGCGCTTGGCAATCAGGTGCGCCAGTTCCATCTTCACATAATCGCGCGCAATGAAGGCGACCCGGCCTGGCCGGGACCCGTCTGGGGCCATGGCCAGGCCAGTCCCTGGAACAGGGACGCCCGCACCGAATTTACCGAAAGACTTCTCGAGGCCCTCTGATCCATGACTTTTTCCCTGTTTGACCATGACGCCCCTCATGGCGAAGCCAGCCGTCTTGTCGCCTTTTCGTCCAACCGCCTCGATCGCCGCTCCGAACATCGGAAGGAGAGCGAACTGGGCGAGGCGCTCAACGATCCGGCGACGCGCTATTTCGCCATCACCCAGGGCCGGCTGGCGATGCGCATCAACGGAAGCGCCCCGGAAGGATTGCTGGCAGCCGATGAGGTCGCCGCGATGCAGCCGCATCATGAAGACGCGGTGCTGATCGGCTGGGACGCGACCGATGCGCCCCGCATCGCCATTCCCGTGCGGATGGCCCCCGACGATCTGCCTGAACCGTTCAAGGCCATCGACACCCGTTCCGTGTATCGTCAGGCGCTGATGGACGAGGAAACGCTCGGCGCCTATGCGCTGGGCGCCAGCCTGGTTTCCTGGGCGCTGGCCAACCGGTTTTGCGGCGCCTGCGGCGGTCCGATGACACCCCAATCGGGCGGCTACCGGCGGCGGTGCGGCGCATGCGACCATGTTGTCTTCCCGCGCACCGACCCCGTCGCCATCATGCTGACCATTGACGAGACGGGCGACCGCTGCCTTCTGGGCCGCAGTCCGCATTTCCCGCCCGGCATGTATTCCTGCCTGGCAGGCTTCATCGAGCCGGGCGAAACCATGGAGGATGCGGTGCGGCGCGAGACGCTCGAGGAATCCGGCATCACCGTGGGGCGTGTGCGCTATCATGCCAGCCAGCCCTGGCCGATGCCGCATTCATTGATGATCGGCGTCTATGCGGAAGCCAAAAGCCTGGACATCGTTCCGGACACGGCCGAACTCGAGGATTGCCGCTGGTTCGACCGCAGCGAGACCGAGGCGATGCTGGCCAACGCACTGGGCGAGGACAAGGCCTCGGCGCCTCCCCCCGGCGCCATCGCGCACCGGCTGATGCGCGACTGGCTGGACTGGGGACTGCAGAATTCCCGGGAAAGCTGAGAGCCCTCAGCCTTCGGCCTCTTCCGCCTGGGAGCCGTTCTGCTCCAGCCTGAACGGATGGGCCGGATAGACGCCCAGGATCCTGAGTTCCTTGGAAAAGAAGGCTAGCTCGTCCATGGCGCGCGCCACCGGCGCCTCGTCGGGATGGCCCTGAATATCGGCATAGAACTGGGTGGCGAAGAACCGGCCGCCTATCTGGTAGCTTTCGAGCTTGGTCATGTTGACGCCATTGGTGGCAAAGCCGCCCATGGCCTTGTAGAGCGCCGCCGGAATGTTGCGCACCCGGAAGACGAATGTGGTCACCACCACCTCGCCGGCCACCGGCCGCGGCGGGATTTTCGCCTCGCGCGACAGCACCACGAAGCGGGTGACATTGGTTTCGGTGTCCTCGACGTTCTCCTGGAGGATATTGAGACCATAGAGGTCGGCCGCCAGCCGCGGCGCGAGCGCCGCCATCGTGCGGTCGTTGCTTTGCGAGACCAGCCGGGCGGCGCCGGCGGTGTCGCCGGCCACGACGGCCTTCCAGCCATTGGCGCGCACCACCTTGCGGCACTGGCCGACCGCGTGGACATGGCTGTGCACCGTGCGGATTTCCGAGCGGTCGACGCCGGGCAGCGCCATCAGCTGGAAATGGATCGGCATGAAATATTCGCCGACGATGTGCAGCCGCGATTCGGGCAGCAGATGATGGATGTCGGCCACCCGGCCGGCGATGGTGTTCTCGATCGGGATCATCGCCAGATCCGCCTCGCCCTGTTCGAGCGCGTTGAACGCATCCTCGAAGGAGGCTGAGGGGAGCGGCTCCATGCCGGGGAACATGTCGCGGCAGGCCATGTCGGAATTTGCGCCAAACTCGCCCTGAAAGGCGATGCGGTTGGTGGAAGCTGTCATCATGAATGTCCGTGTTGAAGAGGCGCGTCTAGGTCGACGCGAGGATCTGGCGGGCGCGCTCCAGATCGGCGGGAGTATCGACACCGAGGGGAACCGAGTCAACGATGGCGACATCGATGCGCATGCCGTTCTCCAGCGCGCGGAGTTGTTCGAGCGATTCACGCTTCTCCAGCATCGACGGCTGAAGCGCGACGAAGCGCTCGAGCGCCGGGCGACGCCATGCATAAAGTCCGATGTGATGATACAGAGGCCCCTCGCCATAGGGCGCGGTGGCGCGGGTGAAGTAGAGCGCGCGCAACATCCGGTCGCCGATCGGCGTGCCGACAACCTTGACGATGCCCGGATTGGTCTTTTCAGCCTCGTCGGCAATCTCGACGGCCAGCGTGGCAAGGTCGGCTGGCGACTTCATGAGCGGCAGCGCCGACCGGCGGATGGTCTCGGGCTCGATCGCCGGAATGTCGCCCTGGACATTGAGGATGATCTGCGCCCGTGCATGGGGATCCATCTTCTGGGCGGCTTCAAATACCCGGTCCGATCCGGACTGATGATCATCGCGGGTCATGACCGCTTCAAAGCCTGCAGCTTCGACGGCCATTGCGATCTCGCGCGAGTCCGTGGCCACCACGACGCGGCCGATACCGGCAAGCATCGCCTGGCGCGCCACCCTGACCACCATCGGGACGCCGCAGATGTCGGCGAGCGGCTTTCCCGGCAGCCTCGTGGAGGCCATCCGGGCGGGAATGATGACGAGCGTCTGCTCTTGAGATTCTGTCATCCTGGTTCATATCCTCGTTTGTTCGGCGCGCATAAAACTCTGACTCGCAGCCGCGGCCACAAACAGTGTTGCAACGGACCTGCAAAAGACATAGGTTCCGCGCGATTTCAAGACTGGTTCGGATAATGCGGGAAACCGGGCGGGACGCCGAACTGAAACGGAGCGAGGGAACATGGACTCTTCATATCTCAACTCGGCGGCAGGCGCCTTTTTGGGCATCCTGTTTGTTGTGATGACCCTTTCGATTGTTTCGGACGGCATCTATCACGCGCCGGTACCCGAAACCCAGGGCTTCATGATCGAAGTGGCCGATGGCACCACCGAGACAGCCCAACCAGCCGAGGAGGCAGGACCTGCCGAGATCGCGCCGCTGCTCGCAAGCGCCGATCCGGTCAGCGGCGAGAGTCAATTCAAGAAATGCGCCGCCTGCCACACCAATGACGCAGCCAACGCCAACAAGGTTGGACCGGGCCTGTGGAACATTGTGAACCGCCCGGTCGCCACGCATGAGGGCTTCAATTACTCGGCCGCCATGACCGAGTTCTCGCAGGGCGGAACCGTCGTCTGGGATTACCAGCACCTCAGCGACTTCATCGAGGCTCCGAAGAATCATATCCCGGGCACCGCGATGGGCTTCGCAGGCATTAAGAAAGTCGAAGACCGCGCCGATCTCCTTGCCTATCTGCGCACCTTGGGGGACACGCCTGCGCCGTTGCCCGAAGCAACCGACGCATCGGCCGAGGAAGCTGCTCCTGCGGAAGCGGCCGCTCCCGCCGTTGCTGCCGAGCCTGCAGCAGAGCCGGCTGCAACGCCGGCTCCGACCGAATAGGTCCCCAGCTGAAATGCAACTGAAAGCCGGGCCTGATGCCCGGCTTTTTTGTGGCTGTTGCACGGTTTTTTTGATCCGGCCCTGCAAGTGCCGCAGAAGTGGCCTATTCTCTTCCGAATGAAATTACCTCAGGAGGACCTGTCGCCATGATCATCCGCGTTGCCCCTTTCCTGCTTGCGCTGGCCGCACTGGCCATCTTCGCCCCGGCATCCCTGGCGCAGGACGCTGGCTGGCGGCACGCGGTCTCGATGATCGGCGAACCCAAATATCCGCAAGGGTTCGAGCATTTCGACTATGTGAACCCGGATGCGCCGAAGGGCGGCACACTGCGACTCTCGGAAGAAGGCACCTTCGACAGTCTCAACCCGATCCTGGCCAAGGGCGAATTGGCGGCGGGCCTCAACCTCGTCTTCGACACGCTGATGAAGTCCTCGGAAGACGAGGTCTCGGCGACCTACGGCCTGCTTGCCGAAAGCATGACCTTTCCCGAGGACATTTCGAAAGTGACATTCAGGCTGCGGGCGGACGCCAGATGGGCGGATGGCGAGCCGGTGACGCCGGAGGACGTGGTGTTCAGCTTCACCAGGGCCAAGGAGCTCAACCCGCTGCAGGCGAATTATTACGCCCATGTCACCTCCGCAGAGAAGACCGGGGATCGCGAAGTGACGTTCCTGTTCGACGAGACCAACAACCGCGAACTGCCGCACATCCTCGGCCAGATCCTGGTCCTTCCCAAGCATTGGTGGGAGGGAGAGGACAAGAACGGCGCCACCAGGGATATCGCCCGCACGACCCTGGAACCGGTGATGGGATCGGGTCCCTACCGGATCGCCTCGGTTACCGCCGGGTCGACGCTGCGCTATGAACTGCGCGACGACTATTGGGGCAAGGACATCAACGTCAATGCAGGGCAGCACAATTTCGGCGCCATCGAATATGTCTACTTCACCGACCGCAATGTCGAGTTCGAGGCTTTCCGCGCCGGGAGGATCGACTATTACCAGGACAATTCAGCCAGCCACTGGGCCACGGCCTATGATTTTCCGGCAATCGCGACCGGAGAGGTCGTCCGCGAGGAGATCGAGAACCCGCTCCGCGCCGTCGGCATCATGCAGGCGCTGGTGCCCAACATGCGCCGTGAGAAATTCCAGGATGTCCGCGTCCGCAGGGCGCTCAACTTCGCCTTCGATTTCGAGGGCCTGAACAAGACCCTGGCGCATAACATGCTGACGCGCGTCGACAGCTATTTCTGGGGCACGGAGCTTGCCTCTTCCGGCCTGCCCGAAGGCCGGGAACTGGAAATCCTCGAAGCCATGAAGGACAAGGTCCCGCCGGAGGTTTTCACCACCCCCTTCACCAATCCGGTGGGCGGCGAAGCCCAGGCCCGCACCAACCTGAGGCAGGCGCTCACGCTTTTCCGGGAAGCCGGTTATGAACTGAAGGACCGAAAGCTGGTCAACAGCCGAACCGGAGAACAGTTCTCGATCGAGATCCTGCTGGGAAGCGCCTCTCTCGAGCGATCCGTGCTTCCCTATATCAGCAGCCTCAAGGACCTCGGCATCGATGCGCGGATCCGGACCGTTGACGGCTCGCAATACACAAACCGGGTCAGAAGCTTCAACTACGACATGATCTGGAATGTCTGGGCGCAGACGCTCAATCCGGGCAACGAACAGGCGGGCTACTGGGGGTCGAGTTCGGTGGATCGCGAAGGATCGCGAAATTTCGCAGGCATCTCCGATCCGGCGATCGACGAGTTGATCCGGATGGTGATCTTCGCGACGGATCGCAAGGAACAGGTGGCCGCGGTCAAGGCGCTCGACCGGGTGCTTCTCGCCCACCATTACGTGATCCCGCTGTTTTACAGCAAGGCCGTGAAGGTGGCCTATCGCAAGACGCTCGCTCATCCCGAAGAGCTTCCCTATTACGGGATCGGGTTCCCCGAGGTGTGGTGGATGGAAGAGGGACAGTGAGGCGCTTTGGCCTTGCACCGCCTGAGACATTCGATTCTGTATGACATTGAGACGAATCAGCCGCAGACCGCGATTTCCGGCTTGAAGGACGCGAGATTGACGACACCACAGCAGATCAGGGGCGACAATAGGGCCATGTCCGGGGGGACCCGCGTCTGATGGGCAGCTATATTCTCCGCCGTCTGCTTTTGATGATTCCGACCGTCATCGGCATCATGGCGATCTCGTTTGCGGTGATCCAGTTCGCGCCGGGCGGGCCGGTCGAGCAGGTGATCGCCGAACTGACCGGGCAAGGCGATTCGGCCATCGACCGGATTGCCGGGGGCGGCGACACCTTTGGCACCGAGCAGGACTTCGGCGATTCGGCCTCGTCGACCTACCGCGGCGCGCAGGGGCTCGATCCGGAATTCATCAAGAAGCTCGAGGCACAGTTCGGCTTCGACAAGCCGCCGCTCGAGCGGTTCCTGGCCATGATGTGGGACTATATCCGCTTCGACTTCGGCGAGAGCTATTTCCGCAGCGTCTCCGTCCTCGACCTGATCATCGAGAAGCTGCCGGTGTCGATTTCGCTCGGCGTCTGGATCCTGCTCCTGTCCTACATCATCTCGATCCCGCTCGGCATCAAGAAGGCGGTGTCCGACGGCTCCCGCTTCGATGTCTGGACCTCCGGCCTGATTATCGTCGCCTACGCGGTGCCCGGCTTTCTGGTCGGCATCCTGCTGATCGTGCTGTTTGCCGGCGGATCGTTCCTGGACTGGTTTCCGCTGCGCGGCCTGACGTCGGACAATTTTGCCGAGCTCAGCCTGTTCGGCAAGATCGTCGACTATTTCTGGCATCTGGCGCTGCCCCTGATCGCGCTGTCGCTGTCGGCCTTTGCCACCACGACATTGCTCACCAAGAACTCGTTCATCGACGAGATCCGCAAGCAATATGTCACCACGGCGCGGGCCAAGGGGCTGACCGAGAGCCAGGTGCTCTACCGGCATGTGTTCCGCAATGCGATGCTGATCATCATCGCCGGCTTTCCCGGCGCGTTCATCACCGCCTTCTTCTCCGGCTCGCTGCTGATCGAAACCATCTTCTCGCTCGACGGGCTTGGCCGTCTCGGCTTCGAATCGGTGATCCGGCGCGATTATCCGGTGGTGTTTGCCACGCTGTTCATCTTCTCGCTGATGGGGCTGGTGGTGGGGCTTATTTCAGACCTGGTCTACACCTGGGTCGATCCACGCATCGACTTCGAAAAGCGGGACGTCGGATGAACGCGCCCGCTTCCAGCAACTCCCAGTCCTTTGACGCCAGGGGCCGGCCGAAAGGCTGGCTGTCGCCCACCAACAGGCGCCGATGGGCCAATTTCAAGGCCAACCGGCGCGGCTACTGGTCGCTGTGGCTGTTCCTGTTCCTGTTCATCGCCAGCCTGCTGGCCGAGTTCATCGCCAATGACCGCCCGATCCTGGCCTCCTACAAGGGCGAAATCCTCTATCCGGTGCTGGTCGATTATCCGGAGGAGAAATTCGGCGGCTTCCTGGCGCGCACCGATTATCGCGATCCGTTCATCCAGGACGAGATCGAGGCCAATGGCTGGTTGATCTGGCCGCCGATCCGCTATTCCTACACCACCGCCAATTCCTACATTCCGCATTCGGCGCCGACGGCACCGTTCTGGATGCTCGAGGACGGCGTTGCCTGCTCCGCCTACCCGCTCAAGGACGCGGATCCGGGCTGCACGCTGGGCAACATGAACTGGCTCGGCACCGACGACCAGGCCCGCGACGTCGCCGCGCGGATGATCTACGGCTTTCGCATCTCGGTGCTGTTCGGCCTGATCCTCACCATCTGCTCGGCCTTGATCGGTGTCGCCGCCGGCGCGGTGCAGGGCTATTTCGGCGGCTGGACCGATCTGCTGATGCAGCGCTTCATCGAGATCTGGTCCTCGATGCCGGTGCTCTACATCCTCCTGATCATCGCCGCGGTGCTGCCGCCGGGATTCTGGATCCTGCTCGGAATCATGCTGCTGTTTTCCTGGGTGTCGTTCGTGGGCATCGTGCGGGCGGAGTTCCTGCGCGCCCGCAATTTCGAATATGTCAACGCCGCGCGCGCGCTCGGCGTCGGCAACGGCACCATCATGTTCCGGCATCTGCTGCCCAACGCCATGGTGGCGACGCTGACCTTCCTGCCCTTCATCCTGTCGGGCTCGATCACCACGCTGACCTCGCTCGACTTCCTCGGCTTCGGCCTGCCGCCGGGATCCGCCTCGCTGGGCGAACTGATCGCGCAGGGCAAGCGCAACCTGCAGGCGCCCTGGCTCGGGCTGACCGCCTTCTTCACCATTTCGATCATGCTGTCGCTGCTGATCTTCATCGGCGAGGCGACGCGCGACGCCTTCGATCCGCGAAAGACGTTTCGATGAGCAGTGCAGGGCCAATGAGCGGCGCCACGGCGGGAAACGATGACGTGCTGCTGTCGGTGCGCGACCTTTCGGTGGCGTTCCATCAGGGCGGCGACAGCCAGATGGCGGTCGATCATATCTCGTTCGACATCCGGCGCGGCGAGACGGTGGCGCTGGTGGGCGAATCCGGCTCCGGCAAATCGGTCTCGGCCCTTTCGGTGCTCAAGCTGCTGCCCTACCCGTCGGCCAGCCACCCCTCCGGCCAGATCCTGTTCAAGGGGCAGGATCTGTTGTCTGCGCCCGAGGCTCACATCCGGGATGTGCGCGGCAACGACATCACCATGATCTTCCAGGAGCCGATGACCTCGCTCAATCCGCTGCAGTCGGTGGAAAAGCAGATTTCGGAGATCCTGCACCTGCACCAGCTGATCAAGCCCGACGAGGCGCGGCGGCAGGTGCTGGAACTGCTGGATCAGGTCGGCATCCGCGAGCCGGAAAAACGGCTTGCCTCCTATCCGCATCAATTGTCGGGCGGCCAGCGGCAGCGGGTGATGATCGCCATGGCGCTCGCCAACCGGCCCGAACTGCTGATCGCCGACGAGCCGACAACCGCGCTCGACGTCACCGTGCAGGCGCAGATCCTGGAGCTGTTGCGCGACCTCAAGCACCGGCACGGCATGGCGATGCTGTTCATCACCCATGATCTCGGCATCGTCCGCAAGTTCGCCGACCGGGTCTGTGTGATGACCGACGGCAAGATCGTCGAAACCGGCCCGACCAAGGACATCTTCACCAACCCCAAGCACGCCTACACCAAGCACCTTCTCGCCGCCGAACCCAAGGGGGAGCCGCCCGGGCGCAAGCCCGACGCCCCGGACGTGATGCGGGCCGAGGACATCAAGGTCTGGTTTCCGGTCAAGCAGGGCTTCCTGCGGCGCACCGTCGACCATATCAAGGCGGTGGACGGGCTGTCGCTCAGGCTCAAGGCAGGCCAGACGCTGGGCGTCGTGGGCGAATCCGGCTCCGGAAAGACCACGCTCGGGCTGGCGCTGATGCGGCTGATCCGCAGCGAGGGCGAGATCTATTTCGAGGACCAGCCGCTTCATGCGCGCTCGTTCAAGGAGATGCGGCCGCTCCGCAGCGCCATGCAGGTGGTGTTCCAGGATCCGTTCGGGTCCTTGAGCCCGCGCATGTCGATTGCCGATATTGTCGGCGAAGGCCTTGCCATCCATGCGCGCGATCTTTCTGCAGGCGCGCGCGACACCCGCGTCGCCGAAGCGCTGGAGGAGGTGGGGCTCGACGCCTCCACCCGCTGGCGCTATCCGCACGAGTTTTCCGGCGGCCAGCGCCAGCGCATCGCCATCGCCCGGGCGATGGTGCTCAAGCCCCGTTTCGTCATGCTGGACGAGCCGACCTCGGCGCTCGACATGAGCGTCCAGGCGCAGGTGGTCGACCTGTTGAGGGACCTGCAGGCGCGGCACAATCTGGCCTATCTGTTCATCAGCCACGATCTGAAGGTGGTGCGCGCGCTCGCCAATGACGTGATCGTCATGCGATCGGGCAAGGTCGTCGAGCAAGGCACGGCCGACCAGATCTTCGATCGCCCGGAAACCGACTATACCAGGGCGCTGATGGCGGCGGCCTTCAATCTCGAATCCGCGTCAGGCGGGGCAGTCAGCGAATAGGCAGTTTCATGACAGAGAATACGGAGAAGGGGCGCATCCTGCTGGCGCTGACCGGCTGGTCGCCGGACGTGTGGCTCGAAGAGCTCGGCAAGATCGCGCCCGAGCGGCCGGTCACGCTCGAGCCCGACGGCGCGTCGGACCCCAGCATCCATTACGCGGTGGTGTGGAAGCAGCGCCCGGCGCTTTTGGCCAAACTGCCCAATCTCAAGGCGATCTTCTCGCTGGGCGCCGGCGTCGACCATGTCTTCGGCGACCCGGATCTGCCGCAGGTGCCGATCGTCCGCGTGGTCTCGCCCGACCTCACCACACGGATGAGCGAATATGTCGCCTGGCAGGTGCTCGACCATCACCGGATGGGCCCGCGCTATCGGGCGCAGCAGGCAAGCCGGATCTGGGATGAGGATCGCGGGCAGAGGGCGGCGGCCGACATCACCGTCGGCATCATGGGGCTGGGCGAACTGGGGCGGGACGCCGCCGCCAAGCTGCGCGGGCTTGGGTTCAAGGTGTCGGGTTGGGCGCGGACCGAAAAGCAGCTCGACGGCGTCGCCTGTTACGCGGGCGCCGACGGACTTGGCCCGTTCCTGGCTTCGGGCGATATTTTCGTGGTGCTGCTGCCGCTGACGCCGGAGACACGAAACATCCTCGATCGCTCCCTGTTCGCGCGCATGAGCAAGCGCGGCCCGCTGGGCGCGCCGGTGCTGATCAATGCCGGGCGTGGCGGGCTACAGAACGAAGCTGATATTCTCGCAGCCCTCAATGAGGGACTGCTGTCGGCGGTGACGCTGGATGTCTTCCAGCAGGAGCCGCTCAGCCCGGACAGCCCGTTCTGGACCCATCCGAAGGTGACCATCACCCCGCATGCGGCAGCCGCCTCGGTGCCGTCCTCGCTGATCAAGCCGATGGTGCAGCAGATGAATGCGCATGATCGTGGCGAAAAGCTGATCAACCTGGTGGACCGGAAGGCAGGATATTGAACCCAACCGGTCCGGCTGACTGCTAAATCCGGTTCAGGGCCGGCGATATCCCGTGGGCAGGCCATAAAGCTTGCCGATGCGCTCGATCGCAGCCTGCAGCGGTTCACGGGTCACATACATGGTCCCTCCCGAGGCATGCAGCAGCGTGTCCGCGTCTTCGATGAAGCCGACATGGCCTTTCCAGAACACCAGATCGCCGCGCGCAAGAGCGTCATGCTGCAAATCGATCGGCGTGCCCAGATTTGCCGCCTGCTGGTCGGAATCGCGCGGCGCGCGCTTTCCGGTCATGGCCAGCGCCATCTGCACCAGGCCCGAGCAGTCGATACCGAAACCCGACCGTCCGCCCCAGAGATAGGGGGTGTTGAGAAACCTTGCTGCGACAGCCGTCGCGTCTTCCGGCGCGGCTTGTCCGATTGGCCGCAGATGCGCGGCAATCATCGCCGAGCCGTCTTCGAGAAGCGCATAGGGCGTGGCCCTGGTCTCCGCCGCCCCGGTAACCTTCACCCGGCTGCCCATCGACAAGGCGGCCTGATGCGGGAAGCGGAGATCCGGGCCCGGATAGACGAAGCTGCGCGGGACCGAAACCACATGGGTGGCGGTTGCAGCGCCCTCACCGATCGCCTCCTGGCGCACGTAACCCACATAACCATCGGCTTCGAGCTGCACCCAGGCCCATCCGTCGGACTGATCGAAAACCGTCAGGGTCTCGCCAAACAGCGCCTGGGTGTCGATGCCGCAGCCGCGATCGGGCCTGGGGCTGACAGCCGCCACGGGAACAGCCACATGAGCCGGCGCGCCTTCGGTGTAGCGGGCGGCCGAGACCTGTCCCTTGAGCCGGACGTCGGCAAGATCCGGCCGGTAGGCATGGGAGCGGCGATCGAGATTTCCAGTCATGTCCGGGAACCCTCTGCAGACAAGAGTTTCCGACCTTCGGCGATGATGATGTCGCCGATCTTTTCGACAAACAGCGCGCCATCCACCGTGCGCTTGATGATGACATTGCGCCGGTCGCGATCGTCCCGCACCCGGCGCACGAGCCCCATCTGCCCCATCGTGTCGAGCGCCCTTGTGATCACCGGCTTTGTCACGCCCAGCGTGGCGGCGAGCCCGCGAACGGTGTGCGGCGGCGGCGCGAGATAGATGTGCAACAGGATCGCCAGCTGCCTGATGGTCAGGTCCGGCCCGATGACCCGAACATGCTCGAGCGTGGCGGCGTGCCACAAACCGAGCGCGTTGGATGGCCGGAGATCGAGGTTCATCACGCACGCCTTTTCGTTTCGGTAGCGATTTACTGTGACCGAAACAGGAAAGCCGCGCAAGTCACCGGTCGCTCAGGCGGCATGGCGCTTGCTGATCACGTCGAACAGGGCGCGTATGCCCTGCGCCTCGCCGCCGACCGGAGCATGCGGCTTCTCCTTGGGCGACCAGGCGAAAATATCGAAATGCGCCCAGCGCGTCTGAGGCGTCACAAAGCGCTTGAGAAACAGCGCAGCGGTGATCGAACCGGCAAAGCCGCCCGATGGCGCATTGGTCAGATCGGCGATCTTGGCTTTGACGTCGGCCTCATAGGGCTTGTAGAGCGGCATCCGCCAGAGCGGATCGGCCACCGCGTCCGATGCCGCCGCCAGGTCGAGGGCGAGCGCCTCGTCGTCGGTGTAGAACGGCGGCAGATCGGGCCCGAGCGCCACCCGCGCGGCGCCCGTGAGCGTCGCCATGTCGATGAGCAGATCGGGCGTGTCCTCGCAGGCATAGGTCAGCGCATCGGCGAGCACCAGGCGGCCCTCGGCGTCGGTGTTGTCGATCTGGACCGTCAGTCCCTTGCGGCTGACGAGCACGTCCCCCGGCCGGAACGCCGACGCCGAGATGGAATTTTCGACCGCCGGCACCAGCACGCGCAGGTCGACGGGCAGGCCCGCGTCCATGATCATCATGGCCAGCGCCATGACATTGGCGGCACCCCCCATGTCCTTTTTCATCGTCAGCATCGAAGCCGACGGCTTGATGTCGAGGCCGCCGGTATCAAAGCAGACGCCCTTGCCCACCAGGGTCAGTTTCGGCGCACCCTGCGTTCCCCAGCGCAACTCGAGCAGGCGCGGCGCCTGGGCCGCCGCCCGGCCCACCGCATGGATCATCGGAAAGCTCCTGGAGAGAAGTTCGTCGCCCGCAACGACGTTGACCCTGGCCTTGTAGTGCTTTGCAAGCCCCCGGAATGCCGCCTCCAGGGCGTCGGGTCCCATGTCGTTGGCAGGCGTGTTGACCAGATCGCGGGCCAGGCCTACGGCTGCCACCGTGCGTCGGATCGCGTCCGCATCCGCATCCGCCGGAATCACCAGGCGCGGCGCTTCGGCGAGCGGCTTGCAATAGGCCTCGAACCGGTAGGCGCCCATGCCGAAGGCCAGGGCCATCACGGCCCCGGGAATGGGCGAGGTTTCGATGTGCCAGTCCCCCGCAGGCAGGGCGCGGGCCAGCTTGCCGCCGATGAAGCGATGGCAGTCGCCGTCCTCGCCAAGTCCGAACAGGGCGCCGGCCAGCTTACCGTGGCGGTTGGGCGCGAGCAGCACCGAACCTTCGGCGGCCTTGAACCCGGCCGATTTTGCCCAGGCAAGCGCGGTCTTGTCGAAATGAGCGCGGTCGATGTCGGCGCGGGACACGGCCCAGACAGGCAGGGTCTCGCTCGACATGTCTGCAAAGGGGGAGGGTCGATCGATGTGGCTGTAGGGCGGCATGGGCTCTCCTTTTTTCCTCCACAGTGCTTCGGCGGAGAATCACTCGTTAACGCTTGATTAGGGTTAACAGATTATTGCTTGAGCGAAGACTGTGGCGGCATCGGTAAAGGTGGCGCCATGGCACACACTTACCGGGATCAGGCCTATGTCAGCGACCCAAACACGCTCCTCCCTCCCACGCCAGCTGCTCGGCGCGGCGTGTATTGCCGCCCTAAGCCTCTCGCTCGCCGGATGCGCGTCCAAGAGCCGCCTGACCACCGGGTCGGTTCCCTCGATGAACCAGCCGCTTGCGGCGATGAATGCAAGCGAGCTGCATTCCGCCGCAGCAAGCATCGGCACGGCCTATGACAGGAATCCCAAGGACGCGGCGGTCGGGATGAAATACGCCTCGGTTCTGACCATGGGCGGACGAACCGACCAGGCGCTTGCGGTGATGCAGCAGATAGCGATCCACAATCCGACCGACCGGACGGTGCTCGCGGCCTATGGCAAGGCGCTGGCCGGGGCGGGTCAGTTCGACAAGGCGCTCGATGCCATTCGTCGCGCCCAGACACCCGATCGTCCGGACTGGCAGCTGTTGTCCGCGGAAGGGGCGATCCACGACCAGATGGGCGACCCCGCCACGGCGCGCGCGCGCTACCGCAAGGCGCTCGACCTTCAGCCCAACGAACCCTCGGTCCTGTCCAATCTCGGCATGTCCTATGTGCTTCAGGGTGATCTGAGAACCGCTGAGACCTATCTTGCTTCTGCCGTGCGGCAGCCGGGCGCAGACAGCCGCGTCCGCCAGAACCTGGCGCTGGTCGTCGGCCTCCAGGGCCGGTTCGCGGAAGCCGAGAAGATTGCCAGCGCTGAACTTTCCCCCGAACAGGCCGGCGCCAATGTGACCTATCTGCGCGCCATGCTGAGCCAGCAGAATGCCTGGAACAAGCTCAAGGATTCGGACAAGACCACCACCAACTGACCGCGCAGGCCCGCTCCGCGGGATCGCAGCGTTCATCTCTCTTGCCATGACATGCCGGATATGCTCGAGGCCGGGCAGCGCAGCTAGGCGCTGCCCGGCCCGATTTCTTGCGGCTTCCGACCTCAACCGGCACTCCGTTCACCGGGTCCGGCCCATTCACCGGGTCCGGCAGAGCCGGTCCGGTTCCTTGGCTACTGAGGCACACCGCCTGAGAAATTGTCCATGACCTGGATCGCAGCCGGGCCGAGGATCACGCCGATCAGCACCGGCAGGAAGAACAGGATCATCGGGACCGTCAGTTTCGGCGGCAGCGCCGCGGCCTTCTTCTCGGCCTCCGTCATGCGCTGGTCACGGCTTTCCTGGGCGAGCACCCGCAGCGCCTGGGCGATCGGCGTGCCGTAGCGCTCGGACTGGATCAGGGCCTGGGTCACCGATTTCACCGCATCGAGGCCGGTCCTGCTGCCCAGGTTTTCAAAGGCCACGCGGCGGTCCTGGAGATAGGACAGTTCAGCCGTTGTCAGCACGAATTCCTCGGCCAGCGCGGTGGATTGCACTGCAATCTCCTCGGCTACCCGCTTCATCGCCGCTTCGATGGAGACGCCCGATTCGACGCAGATCAGCATGAGGTCGAGCGCATCGGGCCAGGCGAGCTTGATCGAGGTCTGACGCTTCTTGGCCTGATTGGAGACGAACAGGTTGGGCGTGTAAAAGCCGGCATAGGCGCCGATGATGCACGCCAGCATGCGCACGCCAAACGGCTTGTCGGTGAGGTTTTCGAGAACGAAGACATAGACGATCGATGCGGCGAGAAAAATGAACGGCAGCACGAACCGCGCCAGCAGAAACATGTTGAGCGCATTCTGGGTGCGGTAGCCGGCAGCGCGCAGCTTGGCGACCGTGGCGTCATCGGCCAGCGCGTTTTTCAGATTGAGCTGCTCGACGATGCCGCGCACCGAGGCATTGTTGTGGGACCTGAGGCCGGCGCTCTTGTCTCCGCCGCGCGCCTGTTCGGCGTTCAGGCGGGCGCGTTCGCGCGCGCGGATTTCATCGCGTTCAAGGGCTGCCGATTTCATCCGCGCATCGAGATCGCCGCGCTCGAAATAGGGCGCCATGATGGTGAACAGCGTGGCGAAGACCGCCACGGAAACCAGGATCGGAACCAGATAGGCCGGATCGGTGAGAGAAGAGGCAATATCGGATAGCATGGTTCGTCAGCCCCTAGATGTCGAAATTGATCATGTTGCGCATCACCATGATGCCGATCGACATCCAGACTGCCGAGGCGCCGAGAATGAGATGGCCGCGGCTGTCGGTGAACAGGATCATGATGTATTCGGGCGAAGTGAGATAAACGAGCAGCGCCACGATGAACGGCAGGGCGCCGATGATGGCGGCGGAGGCCTTTGCCTCCATCGACATCGCATTGATCTTGCCCTTCATTTTCTTGCGCTCCCGCAAGACCTTGGAGAGATTGCCCAGCGCTTCGGACAGGTTGCCGCCGGCCTGGGCCTGGATGGCGATCACGATGGCGAAGAAATTGGCCTCCGACAGCGGAATACGGTTGTAGAGCCTGGCGCAGGCCTCGGGTATGTTCAGTCCCATCTGCTGGGCTTCGACGATGCGCTTGAACTCGGTGCGGACCGGTTCCTGCCCCTCGGACGAGATCATCCTGATGGCGTCGTTCAGAGGCAGGCCGGACTTGATCGACCGCACCATGATGTCAAGCGCATTGGGGAATTCGTTCAGAAACGCTTTCATCCGGCGGTTGCGCAGAAAGCCGATCACCCAGCGCGGCAGGCCGGCTCCGAAAATGATCGTCACGCCGCCGGCGACAAAGAGGCTGCCATAGGCGACAAAGACCAGGAAGCCGGCAACGAGGCCGAGGATCAGGGAAAACGTGTAGAACCGCCGCACGGAGATCCCCAGGCCCGCCTGGGCGATCCTGTCCTTCAACGCGGGCGACTTGCGGCGGTCATTCTCCTTGTTCTTCTCTTCCAGGCTCTTCAGCGAATCCTGGACCGATTTGCGCCGCTTGTTGACCTCGTTGAGCCTGTCGCGCGCCGCGTTCGCCTTGGAGCGGTCGGTTTCTGCCGACTTGACCCGTTTGACCCGGCTTTCGGCCCTGCGGTCGCCCTCGATCCGGCTGTAGAGCACGCCATATCCCAAGGCGCCCGCGGAAAGCGCGGCTAGGCCGATAATGGCAAGCACAACTGTATCGAGACCAAACACGCGGGGTTCTCCTTACGAGGTCATTTTTTCCATGGCATCGAGCGACGCGGCCAGGCGCTTGTCCTCGCCATAGTAGCGGGCCCGATCCCAGAAGTGCGGCCTGCCGATCCCGGTGGAGCGGTGTTCGCCGATGATGTTGCCGTTGGCGTCTTCGCCCAGCATGTCGTATTTCATCAGGTCCTGGGTGATGATCACGTCACCTTCCATGCCGATGACCTCGGTGATGTGGGTGATGCGGCGCGAGCCGTCGCGCAGACGCGCCGCCTGAATGATCACATCCACCGAGCCCGAGATGATTTCGCGCACGGTCTTGGCCGGCAACGTGAAGCCGCCCATGGCAATCATCGATTCCATGCGGCTCAGACATTCGCGCGGCGTGTTGGCGTGGATCGTGCCCATGGATCCGTCGTGACCGGTGTTCATGGCCTGCAGGAGGTCGAACACCTCGGGTCCGCGCACCTCACCGACGATGATCCGCTCCGGCCGCATGCGCAGGCAGTTCTTGACCAGGTCGCGCATGGTGATCTCGCCTTCGCCCTCGATGTTGGGCGGGCGGGTTTCGAGCCGCACCACATGCGGCTGCTGCAGCTGGAGTTCGGCGGAGTCCTCGCAGGTGATCACCCGCTCGTCGGTGTCGATATAGGCGGTCAGGCAGTTGAGCAGCGTGGTCTTGCCCGAGCCGGTGCCGCCGGAGATCACCACGTTGCAGCGGACCCGGCCGATGATCTGCAGCACCGCCGCGCCCTCGGGCGTGATCGCGCCGAACTTGACCAGCTGGTCGAGCGTCAGCTTGTCCTTCTTGAATTTACGAATGGTGAGCGCGGTGCCGTCAATGGCGAGCGGCGGCGCGATGACGTTGACGCGGGAACCGTCGGGAAGTCGGGCGTCGCAGATCGGGCTCGATTCATCGACCCTTCGGCCGACCTGGCTGACGATGCGCTGGCAGATCGACAGGAGCTGGCTGTTGTCGCGGAACCGGACATCGGTTTCCTGGACCTTGCCGGCCACTTCGATGTAGGTCTTGCCCGCGCCGTTGACCATGATGTCGGCGATGTCGTCGCGCGCCAGCAGCGGCTCCAGCGGGCCGTAGCCAAGGACATCGTTGCAGATGTCATCAAGCAGCTCTTCCTGTTCGGCGATCGACAGGGCAAAGTTCTTGATGGTGATGATGTCATTGACGATGTCGCGAATTTCCTCGCGCGCGCTTTCGGCATCGAGCTTGGCCAGTTGCGACAGGTCAATGGTGTCGATCAGGGCGGAGAACACCTGGCTCTTGGTGTCATAATAGGCTTCGTTGCGGGCCGATTTGCGTTTGACGGGAGGCTCTTCGCGGCGCGGTGCGGATTTCTGCGGCACGGGCTGGGGCGCCGGCGCGGATGCCGCTGGCGCGGCGGCCGGCGCTGACGCCGTTGGATCCGGCGCACGGGTCACCTGGGCTTCGGCATGGACCACAGGCCTGGGCGCCGGCGCGGGCGCCGGCTTGCCTGATCCATCATTGCTGCGTTTGCCGAACATAGTGCGTTCCACTCCAGACTTACAGTTTACTTGCGGCCCAGCAGGCCCATCAGGGACGACAGTCCCGTGCGCTTGCGCTTCTTCACTTCCGCCCTGCCGGTGACGACATGGGCAATCTGCGACATGGCTTCGGCGACCGGCGACTTGGCCGAGGATTCACCGATCATCAGCCCTGAATTGGCGGCTTCGCCAAACAGCATGGCATCGAAGGGAATGATCGCCAGGGGTTCGATTTCCAGCGGATCGCAGAACACGTCAGGGGCGATTTCCGGCCGTTTGGCCATGCCGACCTGGTTGAGGATCAACAGCGGCTGGTGATCATTGGGACGCAGTTTGCGCAACGTGTCGAAGAGGTTCTTGGTGTTGCGCAGATTGGCGAGATCCGGCGTCGCGGTGATGACGATCTCGTCGGCGGCGCAGAGCACTTTCCGGGTCCAGTCCGTCCAGATATGCGGCACGTCCAGCACCGAAACCGGCGCGTTGCGCTGAATGATGTCGAGAATGGGCAGAAACACATCGCCGTTGAAATCGTAGGTCCGGTCGAGCATCGACGGCGCGGCGAGCATCGACAGGTGCTCCGAGCATTTGGTCAGCAGGCGGTCGAGAAAGACTTCATCCAGCCGGTCGGGCGAATACACCGCTTCGGCGATGCCTTGCGTCGGGTCGTTGTCGAAATTCAGGTTTGCCGTGCCGAAGGCGAGATCGAGATCGGCGAGAATGACTTCGCTGGAGAAGAGGTTTGAAATGCTCCAGGCGCAATTGTGGGCGAGCGTGGAGGAGCCGACACCGCCCTTGGCGCCGACAAAGGCGATCGACCGTCCAAGCGGGGCCGCGTCGGGATCGACAAAGATCGTGGAGATCACGCTGATCACATCCGCCATCGACACCGGCGCAACGATGTATTCGGACACGCCGTTGCGGACCAGTTCACGGTAGAGCGACACGTCATTGACGTGGCCGACCACCACCACTCTCGTGTCCGGATCGCACACAGCGGCAAGATCCCCGAGTTCCTCGATCAGGGTCCGGGCGTCGGCGCGGGTTTCCAGAATCAGCAGGTTCGGCGTCGGCGAGCTCGCGAACATGTTGGCGGCGGCAGAGACGCCGCCGGAATTGATGCGCAGATTGACCTTGGCCATGCGACGGTCCTGGGAACACCGCTCCATGGTCTTGGCGAGGCCCTCGGATTCGATGAAGGCGTGCACCGAAATCCGGGGCAGAGGCCGAATGCGGTCGAAATCACCGCGCTCCGGGGCCGGCTCCGCCTGCTCCGGCTGCTTTTCCTGCTCGATTTCGTAATCAAGATTGGTCATTACCGTTGTCCTGCTTCAAAGGGCATTTGCGGGTCAATTGCCGGGGGCCGCGCCGTTTTCTCTGTATGATTCGATCACCGCTGCCCGCCGTTCAGCATCGATCGACGTCATGCCGCGCGGCGCGATGAGGTCGCCGGGATTGGCGATCTGGGCGGCCAGATTGTTCTGCGTGGCGCAACCGAAATTGGCGTAATGCTTGTTGTCGGTTGAGTTGGCGAACATGTCTTCAGGCCAGCGGCCGCACTCGCCGGTCGAGGCCGTGATCGCCATGAACGCGATGCGGATCGGCGCCGCGTCATTGGGAGAGGACACATGATAGGGAGATGAGAGAATGCGCTCGCCGGGAATGCCTTCCTTGCGCAGCACATCGGCGACCTGGCCTGCCAGCACCGACGCCGCCCCGGCATTGGCGGAGCCGACGGGAACCATGACACGGATGATGCCCGACGCGCTGGAGCGATAGTGGTGTGCCGCCCCGCGCACCGTTTCCCGCATCGCGATGGGGAGATTGCGATCGCCGGTGGAGACCGGGAGGTCCACGGTGTGTTCCTTTTCCGCGACGATGATGGGGTGGTTGGTCCGGTAGTCATCCGGAATGGCGCCCACGGTGATGCTGCGGCCAGGCCATCCCGCACAGCCTGACAGCAGCGAGACAGCGATCAGCAGCGGGACAACCGCCGCAGTAAGCCGGCGGAGATCAGGATTTGGGGAAACGGGGATCTTGCTCGACATGGTGCGATTCCTGATCATTTGTAGATAAAGCCGACGACGCCGTGATACCGGCCAGGCGGGAGCTCCGTTTCCATCCGGCCAAAGACGCGGTTGACCCGGCCCAGGAAGAAGCCCGCGCCATCACTGGGCGCATTGAAATTGTCATCCGGACGCGCCAGCGCATTTCGCGCCACCGGTTTGACCAGATACGGGGTGGCGATCACAACCAGCTCGGTCTCCACGCGCGAATAGGCTCTGCTGCGGAACATCGTGCCGAAAACCGGGATCTTGCTGGCGCCCGGGACACCCTGCATGCTCTGCTGCAGGGTGTCGCGAACAAGTCCGGCCAGCGCAATCGACCCGCCGGACGGAAGCTCCACGGAGGTTTCGATCTGCCGTGTGCGGAATTCCGTCGTGTTTCCTTCGGTCAGGGGTTCGGAGACCTCGGTGCTGATCTTGAGACTGATGCGACCCGCCGAAAGCACAACGGGGGTGAAGTTGAGCTTGATGCCGTACTGGTAGGATTCCGTGGCGATCGAGCCGTCCGGCTGATAGACGTTGCGCAGGATCTCGCCGCCGGACCTGAAGGCTGCGCTTTCGCCTGAGATTGCGGTCAGGCTCGGCTCCGCGAGCGTGCGAATCACCTTGGCTTGCTCCATGGCGTTGAGAACGCTTTCGATTCCGTATTTTCCAAGCGAACCGGTGATGGTCCCGCTGATGCCGGCGCCGGCGGTTTCTGCGGCGTTGTTCATCGTCAGAACGTCGAGACCGGAGCTGTTGGACACGGAATTGTTGAACCCGAGCTGCTTGAGCACTTCGCGGCTGACCTCGGCCACGGTGATCTTCAATGTCACCTGATCCTCGCCGTCGATTTTCAACAGGTTGACGATCTGGGACTGTTGCCGTCCTTCGGCGAAAATCGCGGCCGAGCCGCCATCCGTGCCGTCGGCGGTGATGTTGCGCGTCGTGGCCTCGCCGCCGGTGAGGAAGATTTCTGCCAGCCGGGCCGCCTGGGCCGCATCCTGCGGGGTGCGCACCGAGCCGGTCAGCACGATGTTATCGGAAATGATTTCCACATTGATGTCCGAATCCGGCAGGAACCGGGCAAGGTGGGACTGGAGGCCGGAGACGTCGCGTTCGATCTCGAGATTGATGGCGACGATCTCTTCGCCGCCGGGACCGAAGATGAAGATATTGGTCTGACCGACCGTCTTGCCGAACAGATACAGCCGGCGGGACGTGCGGGTCACCGCATCGGCGAGGCTCGGGTCGGCCACCAGGATATCATGGGCGTCGGTGGGCAGGTCGATCACGATCGCCTTGTTCAGACCCAGCTTGATCCGCTTGGTGACACCGGGGCCGGCTTGCCTGATCTTGATGACGCTTTCCGATGCCGCAGCCGCGGACACGAGCCGGCCGCTGAACGGATCCACGGCGATGCCCGCGAACACGGCAGTGCCCACAAGAGCGATGCCGGCAATGGAGGACAGGAGCGATTTTGCTATGTGACGCACGTTCATTCTCCGCTTCAGTTGGTGGCGCCAACTTTGGTTATGGTGCCAGAGCGGATCAGCTGGATGGCTGCAGAGCCGTCTTCGCCGCTCAGTAGATATGTCGCACCGTCAATGTCAGACTCCTGAACATCGGCCACGCTGCGCAGGGCAAGGGTCAGCCGATCGGCCATCTGCTGGGCGACGGTGATGATCTTTGTCTGTTCGGGGGTCAGCTCAAGTGTCGCCGTGGTTCCAACCGCGGTGCGGTTGCCTTCGGCGTCCTCTTCGATCCGCTGATCGATCGCCAGGATGCGGATATTGGACAGGATCACTTCCGTCAGAAATCCTTCTTCCCCTGTGTTGCGGCGCACCATGATCACATCCACCCGGTCGTTGGGAAGAATGAAGCCGCCGGCGCTGGTCGCCACCGAGATCTCGGTGGCGACGGCGCGCTTGCCGGCAGGAAGCAGCGACGACATGATCCGCGACGAAGAATCGACGATTTTCTCGGGCCGGAGCGGCTCGCCGGCAAAGATCGGCAGACGAACGACGGCGCCGGTGAGCTCAGCGATCGCATCGGGACGAGCATCTCGGCGGATCAGCCCTTCGATCACGCCATCTTCCGGCCAGCCCTTCCATTCGATGGTTTCCTCGTTGAGACGCGACCCCACCGGCAGGCTGGCGGTTGTCACCAGCACATCAATGGTCGGCATCTTCTCGATGATCGGCGCGGAGGAGATTTCATTGACCTGGACAGTGGGTGAGGTCAGGTTCATGGCCAGATACCCGGCCAATCCTGCTGCCAGGACAGCCACTGCCATGATGACGACGCGGGCGGGTTTCATGCTGATTCCTCAAACGAGTATTGGATAGGCTCGTCAGAGAATGCATGTACAATCGTGTAATTATGGTTAATGAGCCGCAACCAAACAGGGTTAACGCGAGATTACGGGCGATGCGCCCCTGGGCTCAGGGCCACAGCAGAAGCGCCTCGCGTCAAAAACCGGGACTTCCGGGATGCGAGCGGCATCGCCAAAGCAAGGCCGCCCGCCATGCCCGGCGAGCGGCTTGAAGTGCATTGGCAACCTACAGGATGGCGTCGCAGCGCGCAGCGGCGGGATCTGGCGCCTCGTGCCGAAGCTTCAGGACAGGTGGCTGAGCGCGCGCGTAAAAATCTCGGTGTCGGGATAGGTGGAGAACGCCGCCGCCCCGATGGCCACGCCATAGGGAATCCCGGCGCGATCCTTGAAAAAATGCATCGGGATCGGAATCGGCGAGATCAGAAGCACGTTCTGGTTGGCGCGGATCATCAGCACGACCAGCGCCAGCAGACCGCCATAGATCCCGGTGAAGCCGAGCAAGGCGACCAGATCGATGTTGAAACCGTACCAGAGCGCCGCGGCGCTGAGAATCTTTGCGTCTCCGCCGCCCATCACATTGAAGGCGAACAGCGCGAAACAGCCAGCAAAGACAGTTGAGGCCGCGACCAGAGACCAGCCGAAGGTCGCCAGATCCATGCCGCTGAACGGCGCAATCACGAAGAATGAAGCCGCCAGGATGACCGAAACGCGGTTCGGGATCTTCATCGAGATGATATCGCAGAACGCCGCCATCGCCATGCAAAGCGGAAAAATCACAAAAATTGCGGCCTCGATCATCGGCTTGCTCCTGACTCTGACCCGAGCCTAACGGGAAGACCTTAAAGAACAGCAACGGACCACGAGAAAAGCCGCCTCGAGAGGCGGCTTTCGACTTTTCACGATACGGCCCAAGATTGCTTAGTGGATCTTGTTGGCAGCGTTCATCTTGTCCGACAGGCTGTTGAACTGGTTGCTCAAGGTGTTGCCGAGCGTGGTGGCGCCGGTGATCAGAGCGACCGAGATCAGGGCAGCGATCAGGCCGTACTCGATTGCCGTTGCGCCGGATTCGTCGTTAACAAAACGGTTCAGAAGATTCTTCATGGGTCTGTTCCTTCATCCACTTGGTGTTTTCAGCACTCCGCCTAACGCTTCGGTTGGTCGGATTTCACGATCATAGGAGAGGTGGTTTTCAAACCGCTTAATGAACATGGTTAGCAAAAACCTTCACGCCCGAAGCCGTCTGCATGGTAAAAAATGAACTAAACTTTCCGCGGCTGAGCGAGCCCCGGCGCCTTCGGCCATCCTCCCGGAAACCCTTGCCGCGCGGCTGCATCGCCCGTTGCCGTCGTGCCGTTCCTGCTGTTATGCAGCTCCTGCTATTATAAAGTGCGTTGCGCCGGCCAAGGGCTGGCCGCCATGTCTCACGCACGCCGGAAATCAGGTCGTTGCCAAAGAATTCGCCCGGATCGCCCGGCCTTAAGGCTTCATTCACCAATCCGCGCGATTTTAGGAGCCATATTCGCAATCCCGAGGTAACGGCATGACTCACCCCATCCCTGTTCGACGCCGGTTTATGCTTGTCGCATGCGGTTTGGCCCTGGCTGCGCTGTCGTCAACTCAGGTTCAGGCGACGGAGGATGTGATCCGGGTGTTCATGGATCACGCCCGCATCCTCAAACTCGACCGCATGGTCTCCAAGGTGATTATCGGCAATTCCGATGTCGCCGACGTGACCGTCTCGGATCCGCAGACAATCGTGCTGACCGGCAAATCCTACGGCACGACAAACCTCGTCATTCTCGATCAGGCTGGCGATGCCATCGTCGACGAGCGCATCCTGGTGTCGGTCGACGAGGCCAATACGCTTCGGGTTTTCAAACAGACGTCGCGGTCGGTGTATTCGTGCTCGCCGTCCTGCGAAGAACATGTGCCAACGGCCTCGGCCACGCCCTGAAACTGACGCGTTCCGGGCTGACGCCGCGTCCTGCGGTTGATGCTTGATTAAACACGCGCAGCGTCTTGTCCCGGCCCGCGTTACGAAAATTCAACTAGTTTGCACTAGCGTTGCTCCCTGACACTGCATGTCCGGGAGTCCGACGATGAACCTCGACGATCAAACACATAACCGGCAGGCGCCGCCGCGGCGGATGCGGCGGCTTTTTGCTCGTTTGGGACGATCCCGGGATGGCACCGCCGCAATCGAGTTCGGCCTTCTGGCATTTCCGTTTTTCCTTCTGATCTTCGCCACCATCGAAGCCTTCATCGCCTTTGCAGGCGAACAATTGCTGGAAAACGCCGTCGACACCATGAGCCGGCAGATCCGCACCGGCCAGATCACGGCCGGCATGGGCCGCCCCACGGACAAAACCGCGGACCAGTTTCGCGCCTTGTTCTGCGGCGAGATCAGCCTGATGATCAAATGCGTCGACAAGGAAGATCCGGCAGACCAGAAGCTCTATCTCGACGTCCGTGAGTTCGCGACATTCGCCGCCATTCCCAATTACATCCCCAAGGTCAGCAACGACCAGTTCTCGGATCTTGATACGACCGACTTTGCCTACGATCCCGGCGGGGCCAAGACCATCAACGTCGTGCGGGCCTATTACCGTTGGGAAGTGATGACGGATCTCGTACGGCCCTTCATCACCAATATCCGGAAGGATGGCGAAATGCCGCGCGACTACCTGATGGTGGCGACCGCCGCGTTTCGCAACGAAAACTACCCGTGAGCGCCGATCCGGACTTGGAGACAGGCATGAACCCACAAGGAAACACGGTCATGACGGGAATTCTGATTGGACTGAAGCGCACGGCCCGGAAGCTTCGCGGCGACCGCGCAGGCGTGGGCGCCGTCGAATTCGCTCTTATCGCCCCGGTGCTGATCGTTCTCTACATGGGGTCTTTGGAAATTTCCGTCGCCATGTCCGTCAACAAGAAGCTGGCCCGCGCCTCCAGCACCGTGGCCGACCTGGTGACGCAGGAGGAAGAAGTGGACAAGGCCATGCTCCGGTCCATGCTCAATGTGGCGCAAAGTGTGATGACGCCCTTCCGCTCGGACGGCATGAAGGTGAAGATCACCGGAATTTCGATCGACAGTGCGGGCGTCGGCAAGACCGCATGGTCATGGCAGGAGGACGATACGAAGGCTTACACCGTCGGATCCACGCAAGCCCTGCCGAAAGACCTGGCGGTCCCCGATACGTTTCTGGTGCGCACAGAGATCGAGTTCGACCACGAATTGCTGATGGTCATGCCCGGAATTCAGGACATCGACATCAAGACGCTTCACATGAAGAAGGCCTACCATCTTCGTCAGCGCGTCGGTGACAGCGTGACCTGCGATGAGTGCAAGTGATGATGTGATCCCGACAGGCGGTTCCCGCCCGGGCAGGACGCACCGATCCGCCGGAGCACGAATTTCAAGGCGCCCGACACAGACACCGGGACTTCATTGCGCCGGAAGCGCGGCGGCGTCATCCGCCGGCAGAGCTTCGACAAGACCGCGAATATGGCGGTAGTCTTCCGGATCCGGGACCGTATACCCGCCGCCATGGACCGGTTCGAAAATATCCAGCAAACCCGGTGCGGAAATCGGCATCTGGTCGAGGAACGCCCCCAGGGCCTCGGCGAGATCGTCCGGCAGCGTCCGGTGCACCGCATGCGGGCCATAGGGGATGCGCTGCGACGACCACACCATTCGAAGCGAATCGGAGGCCTCGATCTCCACCAGGTTCCAGCCGCCAAACAATGCAGTCACATCCGAACCGGCATCGCCCGGCCGGTCAGGTATCCAGCCGAAGAAGCCGTCGACTTCGCCCGCCCGGTAAAGCTCGATGACCGAGCGGACGCTGCCCGCGCGCACCAGGTGCGGCGCCTCGAGACCGCCGGTCTGGATCGCCTGCTGCGGAAGTTGCCAGCCCGACACAGATTCTTCCCGGGAATAGGCCACCCTCAGGTCGGAAATCTGCCTGGTGACGCTGTCGCGAACCACAAGCACAGACCGGAAGCCGGTCGACCCATCGGCGGCAACCGGGCTTCGGAACGCCCGCACACAGCCGCACACCGCATCGGTCGCGGCAAAGGACCTGGTCGAGTGAATGGCGTAACCGACGCGACCGCTGGCATGCGCGTCAATCAACGCTGCATAACTGCCCATCCTGATGATCTCGACCGGTATCCGCAACGCCGATGCAAAGGCTGATCGGACTGCTTCGAGCTTGGGAGGCGAAACCGCTGCGACATGCGCTTCGACCATTCCAATGCGCAGGACAGGAACGGTTTCCCGGTAATCCGCGCGTGCGCCGGATGCCATGATCGCGCCCGCGCCCAATCCTGCCCAGCAGAGCATCCGGAACATGCCATAAAACGCGGCTGCAGGCTTCATCCCAAGCATAAAGCAATTATATCATGAATGCCCCCGGAAAGTGTGAACGAGGTGAAAACAAGGTTACCGGGGCCGCACCATCCCGACCCTTCCGGCGCAGACCGAATCCGGCTAGTTTGCGGGTCACCTGGAGACACTGCATGGCGCGCGCATTTCTGTTTGTTCTTGATTCCTTCGGCATTGGCGGGGCACCTGATGCGCAGGCCTATGGCGATCTCGGGGCCAATACGCTGGGCCATATCGCCGAACAATGCGCAGGCGGCCTCGCCGACCGCCCGGGCCTGCGCCAGGGACCGCTGTCACTGCCGCACATGCAGTCGCTCGGCCTGGCCGAAGCGGCGCTGGCTGCGACAGGCAATCTGCCGGCGGGATGGGCGCGCGTGGCCCGGCCGCGCGGCATCCACGGCGCTGCCAGCGAAGTCTCGCGCGGCAAGGACACGCCCTCGGGACATTGGGAAATCACCGGGCAGCCGGTGATGTTCGACTGGGGTTATTTTCCCGATGAGGGGCCGGCTTTCGGTGAGGACCTGGTCGCCGCGATCATGGCCAAAGGCAATGTGCCGGGCATCCTGGGGAATTGCCATGCCTCGGGCACCGAGATCATCGCCAGCCTCGGCGCCGAACACATGCGAACCGGCAAGCCGATCTGTTACACATCCTCGGATTCGGTGTTTCAGATCGCCGCGCATGAGGAGAGCTTCGGGCTGCAACGGCTGCTCGATCTCTGTCAGACCGTGCGCAAACTGGTCGATCCTCTCAATATCGGCCGCGTGATTGCGCGTCCCTTTGTCGGCTCCGCCGAAAAAGGTTTCGACCGCACCGGCAACCGCCGGGATTTCTCCGTGCCGCCGCCTGGCCCCACCCTGCTCGACCAGGTCAAGGCGAGCGGCCGCCGCGTCTTCGGCGTCGGCAAGATCAGCGACATCTTCGCCCATCAGGGCGTTACCGACATGCGCAAGGCAAGCGGCAATGCGGCGCTGTTCGAGGCCACGCTGAAAGCCACGCAGGACGCCGCCGACGGCGATCTCGTGTTCACCAATTTTGTCGATTTCGACATGCTGTATGGCCACCGCCGCGATGTCGCCGGCTATGCCGCGGCGCTCGAGGCCTTCGACGCCATGCTGCCGCGCTTCGCCAAGATGCTCAAGCCGGGCGACCTGGTGCTGATGACGGCCGATCATGGATGCGACCCGACCTGGCGGGGCACCGACCACACACGCGAACGCGTGCCTGTGCTGGGCTTCGGACCCGGCGTGGCGGCGCGCGACATCGGCATCCGCACGAGCTACGCGGATATCGGCGCAACGCTGGGCCGGCATCTGGGTCTGCCCGAAGGCGCCAGTGGAAAGAGCTTTCTGTGACCGGGGCAGTCAGGAAGGCGGAGCTGCACTGCCATATCGAAGGCGCCGCCTCGCCTGAACTGGTCAGGGCGCAGGCGCGCAAATACGCCGCCGATGTGTCCGGCTTCATTGCCGGCGACCGCTATGTCTGGTCGGATTTCACCGCGTTTCTTGTCGCCTATGACGGGGCGGCGTCGCTGTTTCGCGAACCGGAGGACTACGCCCTGCTGGCGCAGACCTATCTCGAGGGGATCGCCGCACAAGACGCCATCTATGCGGAGATCTTCGTCTCCCCCGATCACGCCATCGCCGCGGGCTTGTCGCCGTCGGCCTATTTCGACGGGCTGGCCCAGGGCATCGCCGCAGCCAAGGCCTCCACCGGGATCGAATGCCGGATGATCATTGTCGGGATCAGGCATCTCGGCGCGGAAAAGGTCGAGGCGGCGGCGCGGCTGGCGGCCACCAGGCCGCATCCGCTGATCACCGGGTTCGGCATGGCCGGCGAAGAACGATTCGGCAAGGTGGCTGACTATGCCCGCGCCTTTGAGATCGCCCGCGATGCGGGCCTTGGTATCACCATCCACGCCGGTGAACTGGCCGGACCCGACAGCGTGCGCGACGCCCTCGATCACATTCGCCCTGCCCGGATCGGCCACGGCGTGCGCGCCAGCGAGGACCAGGCTCTAGTCAGGCGGATTGCAGAGGCGGGCGTTGTGCTTGAGGTCTGCCCCGGTTCCAACCTGGCGCTGAAGCTCTATCCCGACATGTCCCGCCACCCGTTCGACCGCTTGCGGCGCGCGGGCGTGCGGGTGACGCTGAGTTCCGATGACCCGCCGCATTTCGGATCCTCGATCGGCCGGGAGTACCAGATGGCGGCCGATACCTGGGGTTACGGTGCGGCCGAACTGACCGCCATCACCCGGACTTCGATCGAAGCAGCCTTTGTCGACGATGCGACCCGGACAATTCTCTTGGGACAGCTTGGCTGAAACCGCTCCTGGCGGTTGCCGGAACCCGCCATTCGGTGTCTAACTCGGAGTGGATTACCACTGCGCTCCCGATATGACCTTCAGGACCGGAGCCGGTGACGGCAATTTTACAGACGGGACAGTCACCGCGCCTTGATTCGTGCAATCAACGCGGCGTCCGGTCAGAGCGTCAGGGCAGGACAATATGGACGGCGTTACAGTTATCGATCATCCGCTGGTGCAGCACAAACTCACCTTCATGCGCAAGAAGGAGACCTCCACGGCGGGCTTCCGGCGGCTGCTCAGGGAAATTTCGACGCTCCTGTGCTATGAGATCACCCGCGATCTCGAACTCACCATGGAGCGGATCGAAACGCCGCTGACCGAACTCGATTCCCCCGTGCTCGAAGGCAAGAAGCTCGTGTTCGCCTCGATCCTGCGCGCCGGCAACGGCCTGCTCGAAGGCATGCTGGATCTGGTTCCCTCCGCCCGTGTCGCCCATATCGGGGTCTACCGTGACCACGAGACGCTGGAAGCGATCGAGTATTATTTCAAGGCGCCCGAAGACATCAGCAGCCGTCTGGTGATCGTGGTCGACCCGATGCTCGCCACCGGCAATTCCTCCATCGCCTCGATCGAGAAGCTCAAGGAGCGCGGCGCCCGCAATATCCGCTTCCTGTGCCTGCTGGCGGCGCCCGAAGGCATCCGCAATTTCCAGAAGGCGCATCCCGACGTGCCAATCTACACGGCCTCCATCGACAGCCATCTCAACGAGAAGGGCTACATCGTTCCGGGCCTGGGCGACGCCGGCGACCGGATGTACGGCACCAAATAGACCAGTCTGCCGGTTGCTCCCCCTCCACCGATGTCTCCGATGGGCCGGACTGAGGCATGGTCAGATCAGTTGAACAGGGTCAGCAAAGTCTGCGCGTTCGAATTGGCGATGGAGAGGGACTGCAGGCCCAGTTGCTGCTGCGTCTGCAACGCCTTCAACCGGCTCGATTCCTCATTCATGTTGGCATCAACCAGGCGTCCGACACCCATGTCGACGCTTTGAGACAGGTTCTGCGCAAATTCGGACTGCATGTCGATCCGCATCGACACGGCACCGTAGGTCGCGGCCTTTTCGATGGCGTATTGCAGCATCGAGTCAATGACAACGATCATTTCGTCCAGCTCGGCATCAGTTGTCGAGCTGGTGAGCTCCATCTCGGTGACAGTCGGATAACCGGCCACAAGCGGGCTCGGGCTCTTGAGAAGCACCCACCCGGTCGCAAACCCTGCATCCCATGAGAAATTCGGGCTCGTGGCGATTCCCAGGTCACCGATATGCGCCGACATGAAATCGATCATCGCCCAGGTGTCGGATGGCTCTGCGACCTGTGTCTCGTCGCGATAGTCAAGCTTGATGGTCTGCACCGTCACCAGGCCGGCACTGTCGCGGGTGAAGCCGCCGACGAGTTCTTTGTCGGACGTGGCTTTGGCAGCATCCTCGGGAGTGGCTAGATAAAGCCAGTTCTCCCCGCTGAAGCTGGACGACTGGGCGCTACTGACAAGCTGGTTCTTGAGTTCGGTGACTTCCTTCTGCACCTTGCCCTTGTCGACCCCGGGCTCGCGCGCGGCCACGAAACGCGCCTTGATCTCGTCCAGTATCTCGACAGAGGCTTCCATGCCGTTGAAGGCCACATCGACCTTGGCGGCGCTGAGCGCAAGGGCATCCTCGACCGCCGACAACGACTTGTTGTCCGAGCGCATGGTGGTTGCAATCGACCAGTAGGCAGCGTTGTCTGCCGCTGTTTCGACGCGATAACCGGAGGAAATCCGGCCCTGGACGGTCTGCATGCTGTCGTTGATGCCGCGAAGCGTTTGAAGTGCGGCGGTTGCGCCGACATTATTGTGAATACTCGTCATACGATACTCGGCGAAATCTGAAATAACACAGCAATCGCCGTGAACGTCAGGGTTTGACGTCCCAGTTGTCATGACTGGCTTGCCCGGCCCCCCATAACTACGCCATATATATTATTGCATTGTTAAGGCCTTTCTCGAAAGG
>NZ_JACIYP010000220.1 GCF_014359905.1 Hoeflea sp.
CGGGTTTACCGAACAGATTGCCGGTGCGGAGCGTCTGGAGGAGGCCATGGTCGAGCGGCTCCTCCACAATCCCGCTCCGAACTTGAGCGTCCTGGCCGGGGCTACAGCGTCGCGGGACGTCATTCCGCCGACGCTGGAGGTGTTGGACCGCATCCTTGATTGCGCGCGCGCTGCTTTTCCATCTGTCCTCCTGGACCTGCCGCACGAGTGGACGCCTTGGGTGCGTCAGGCGCTATTGTCGGCGGACGAGGTGATCGTCACGGCCGAACCAGACCTCGCGAACTTGCGGAACATGCGTACGATGCTGGATCTGCTAAAGGCGGCAAGGCCAAACGACCCTGATCCGCTGCTGGTCCTCAACCGATTTGGCGTTGCAAGACGGGACGAGATCCGGGCGGAGGATTTCGCCAAGGCCCTCGGCGTTCCCCTCAGGACGAAGGTTGGCTTCGCGCCACGGGCTTTCAGCCGGGCAGGCAATGGTGGACAGATGATCGCGGAGATTTCCGCAGAACACGGCAAACCCTTCGTGCAATTGGCTCGGGTTCTAAGTGGCAGGACGCCAGCAAAAAACTCTCGTGGCTTTCCAAGATGGCGCCGCAAAGATTGAGGCCTCGGTCACGGTGGAGGCGAGTGCCCATCACGTGAGCGGGCCCCGCACCACCGTCTCGACACAGGACGCAAACAAGGAAGCGGCACTCGCCCCGGGCGAAGAGAAGGATGACAGAATGTTCGGGAAGAGAGACAGCCTCAAACACCGGCAACCCGCAGCGCTTGATCCGCCACCGCCGGTGACAAATCTGATCGTGGTTTCCCAGCAACTGGAACCGGCCGGGACGGCGGCAATCGAGGAAAAGCGCAAGCCGGCGCCTGGTCAGTCCGCTGTCTATTACGAACTGAAAAAGGAAATCTTCGGCGCCCTTCTGGAAGCCATCGACGTCACGCAGCTGTCGCTGATGGAGCCCAACGAGGCACGTCAGGAAATACTGAGCATCGCCAAGGACATATTGGCTGCCAAGAAGACCGTCGTTTCTGCAGCGGCGCAGGATGAGATGGTCGAGGAAATCTGCAACGACGTTCTTGGCTATGGTCCGCTTGAGCCGCTTCTGGCGCGGGACGATATCGCCGATATCATGGTGAACGGCAGCGATCCGATCTACATCGAGGTGGGCGGCAGGATGATCCAGACCGACATCCGGTTCCGCGACAATTCTCAGCTCCTCAATGTCTGCCAGCGCATCGTTAGCCAGGTTGGGCGCCGCGTCGATGAATCCAGCCCGATGTGTGACGCACGCCTGCCGGACGGCAGCCGCGTGAACGTGATAGTGCCGCCGCTCGCACTCAACGGGCCGACGTTGACGATACGGAAATTCAAGAAGGATAAGCTACGGCTTGAACAACTTGTACGCTTTGGCTCGATTACGCCAGAAGGCGCAGAGTTACTCAGGATCATCGGCCGTGTCCGCTGCAACGTCCTGATTTCGGGGGGAACGGGATCGGGCAAGACCACGCTGTTGAACTGCTTGACAGCGTATGTCGACCCTGAAGAACGGATCATCACCTGCGAAGATTCCGCAGAGTTGCAGCTTCAGCAGCCGCATGTCGTACGCCTCGAAACTCGTCCTCCAAATGTAGAGGGCATCGGCGAGATCACGATGCGGCAGTTGGTCAAGAACTGTCTGCGCATGAGGCCCGAGCGTATCATCGTCGGCGAGGTGCGCGGTCCGGAGGCCTTCGATCTTCTTCAGGCGATGAACACCGGTCATGACGGATCAATGGGCACGCTTCACGCGAACACACCCCGCGAAGCTCTCTCGCGGCTGGAATCAATGATCACGATGGGAGGTTTTACGCTTCCTACCAAGACGATACGCGAGATGGCGGTGTCGTCCATCGACATTATCGTGCAGGCCGCACGTCTCCGCGATGGCTCACGCCGTATTACCCATATCACTGAGGTGATCGGCCTGGAAGGCGAGGTTCCCATTCTCCAAGATCTGTTTGTCTACGAGGTAAGCGGCGAAGACGACAGGGGCAACCTCATCGGCCGCCATCGCTCTACCGGCGTCGTCCGTCCTGCCTTCTGGGATCGGGCGAGATATTACGGAGAAGAGAAACGTCTCGCTGCCGCTCTGGAGGCCGCGCAGGACCGCAGCCTCTGAACGCATCCTGTGCCTGGAATCGAAATGTCACACCCTAGCTTGCCCGTTCTGGTTTTCCTGCTGACAGCTTCGAGCGTGGGGGGCGCGCTTTATGCTGTTTTCGAACGGCGTTTCATCCACGAGGCACGGGTAAGACGGCGGTTCCAGCTCGCAGTGGGCGCCCACGCAGAGATGACAGGGCAGGCGGGCGGCGTCGGCAGATCCCGCAAGCGGTCTATCGAGGACACGCTCAAGGAAATCGAGGACAGGCAGAGGGCGAAGGCGCGGCGCAGCGTCAGACCGTCGCTGACCGAGCGGCTGGGCCAAAGCGGCCTCGGGTGGAGCAGGACAACCTATTTGATCATCTGTGGGTTGTCCGCGGCGATGGCCTATCTGCTGATGGCCTCTGTCATGGGCCCCAACCCCGTGCTGCATGCGGGCCTGAGCCTGATCGTCGGCCTGTTGTTGCCGCAGCGCTACGTTGCCTTCAAAAGGAGTCGCCGCTTTGCTGCGTTCAGCTCCGAACTGCCGAACGCGGTCGACGTCATCGTGCGCGGTGTGAGATCGGGACTGCCGCTGGGCGACTGCCTGAGAGCGATCGCCGCCGAGGGTCAGGAGCCGGTGCGGAGCGAGTTCAAGATGATAGTCGATGATCAGACGCTTGGCGCGCCCGTGCAGGATGCGATGTTGCGTCTCACCGAACGCGTACCTTTGCCCGAGACAAATTTCCTTGCGACAGTTGTAGCGGTTCAGAGCAAGTCCGGCGGAAACCTGACCGAGGCGCTCGCGAACCTTTCCACCGTTCTGCGCGAGCGCAAGAAAATGCGCGGCAAGATCAGCGCGATGAGCGCAGAGGCAAAGGCTTCGGCAGGGATCATCGCCGCCCTGCCACCCGTGGTGGCCGGAATCCTTTATCTGACAAGCCCACAATATATCTCTCTCCTGTTCACGACCACGGTGGGGCAACTGGTACTTGCGGTCTGTGCAGCCTGGATGTCCATCGGGGTGTTGGTGATGCGCTCCATGATCAACTTCGACTTCTGAGGCATGGCGGATGATCTATGAATTCGTCCAAACACATCAGGAGGCGATCTCGGCCCTCGTGACCGGGCTCGCGGTGTTCTGCGCAACGATCGGTCTCGCTTGGCCCTATGTGTCGCCGGACGTGCTTGGCCGCCGGATGCATGGGTTGACCGAAGCATGGCGGTTCAACCGGCTGAGCGGGTTCGCCCAGCCACGCGATCCGCCCACGCGCTCGCTACTCACCAGCGAACCGAAACGAATTTATGCGATCATCGTCCGCCGCCTCAATCTAGCGCGTCACCTCAAGGACGGACGCACAGTGCAGATGCTGCAGATGGCCGGGTTTCGTGGGCGTGCGCCGGTCTTCGCCTTTCTGGCAATGCAGGTGCTGATGCCCCTTGTCATGCTGGGAGTCAGCGCATTCTACATCTTTGTGGTGATCCAACCGGAAGTTCACGCTTTGCTGAAATCGGCGATGACCTTGGGAATCGCGGGACTCGGGTATTATCTGCCGACCCTTTTTGTGAAGAACCGCATCGCGAAGCGGCAAAAGTCGGTGATCCGGGCGTGGCCGAACGCTCTGGATCTTTTGATGATTTGCGTCGAGTCCGGCATGAGCATCGAGCACGCCTTCCGGAGGGTTGCCGACGAGATGAGCAGCCACTCCAAGGAACTGGCAGAGGAACTCGCCCTGACGACCGCAGAGCTTTCTTTCCTTCCGGACCGCCGCATCGCCTATGAAAACCTCGGCCGCCGGACGAACATGGAGGGGGTGAAGTCCGTCGTAAGCGGCCTGATGCAGTCCGAGCAGCAAGGGACCCCATTGGGAACCGTCCTTCGCGTTCTGGCTCAGGAAAACCGGAATATGCGGATGAGCCTGGCCGAAAAGAAAGCGGCAGCGCTTTCGCCAAAGCTGACGGTTCCGATGATCCTTTTTTTCCTGCCGGTTCTTTTCGCCGTCATCATCACGCCGGCGGTGATCCAGATTCTGGCCGAATGATCGCGACAAAGGGGCGCAAGATGAGATATCCCGCTAAAAGAACGTGGTGGCGCTTGACGGAAGCCTTAAGCGACCGCAGCGGTGCAACGGCGATCCTCGTGGCCTTGGCCATGCCCGTCGTGGCGGGCGGCATGGGCTTGGGAGCCGAAGTCGGATACCACTTTCTGTTGCAGCGCAACATGCAGCATGCGGCTGATATGGCCGCCCATGCCGGAGCCGTTCGGCTGCGCGCGGGGGATGGTGAGGCCGGGGTGCAGGCTGCCGCACGACACGCGGCCATCCAGTCGGGGTATGTCGGGCCGGAGGAGAGCATCGATCTTCGGACACCGCCCGAGAGCGGTGCCTACAAGGGCAGCGTCAGCAGCGTGGAGGTTGTGCTCAGCGTGGCCCAGCCTCGCTTCTTTACGGCTGTCTTCCTGGACGAGCCAGTAAAGATAAGTGCCCGTGCAGTGGCCAGCGTCATGCGATCCGGGTCACGAGCCTGCGTTCTCGCTCTGGCGCCGACAGCATCGAAGGCGATCACCGTCAGCGGCTCCACACTGGTTTCCATCGAGAATTGCGACGTTGTAACCAACTCCAACGCCAGCGATGCCTTCTTCATGCGAAACTCGAGTGCGCAACTCACCGTGGGCTGCGTGAGATCAGTGGGAGGAGCTGTTACCGGCGCAGGCCTCGACATGCGCAGCTGCTCCGAGGTCCAACAGTTGGTTCCAGTGGTTCTTGACCCTTATGCCAATGCTCCAGAACCTGCCATCGAAGGCATCTGCATGTCTGCCCACTCGAAGAATGCCACGACGTTCGAGCCGAATTTCATCCATTCCAGCGGAGTCCCGGCACTACGGATCTGCGGCGGGCTCGACATCAAGGATCATGTAAGTTTTGCGCCGGGCCTCTACATAATTGACGGCGGAAACTTCCACATGAACGCGAATGGAGATGTTGCAATGGATGCGGCCTCCATGTCAGGGGACGGCGTGACGTTCTATTTGGCAGGCGACGCGACGCTGAGTCTCAGCGGCAATGGCAAACTCAATATCAGGGCGCCTTCGACCGGACCGTACGCCGGAATTCTGTTTTTCGGCAGCCGGAGCCAATCCGGCCTTGCTCACGAGGTGCTTGGAAACTCGGAGTCCATTACTCAGGGGGCGATCTACGCCCCCAGTTCTGCTGTTCGATTTACAGGCAATTCCACGACGTCGAATGGTTGCACGCAGATTATTGGCTACACCGTCGAATTCACGGGAAATTCAACATTGCGTTCCAACTGCGAGACGAACAACGTCCGCGAGATTGAAACAAACGTGATGGTCAGATTGGTGGAGTAATGTGTTTCGGCATGCAATTTTGTCCCCTAGGTGGCGTTGTTGCATAACTCACGCCTGAGGCATGATGCCCCCCTTTCCCCGCCGTCATCAGTCCACGCGCGCGATCTCGACCGTTCCGTGGGCCGAGAAGCAATTCATGAGTTCGCCCTGAACAACACCCATCCCATTGATTTTATATTGAAACGTCGTGGTTTGTCTGGCCACGCCCTGCAGGGTTTCGTATGATTTCCGGCGAAACGCTGCAATTTTGGTCCTGCCCATGA
>NZ_JACIYP010000221.1 GCF_014359905.1 Hoeflea sp.
AAAGCGGACCATACCGTCACGCTCGGCAGCGGATTCAACACCATCAACCTTTGTCTTGGCAGTACCACGACCGCCTCTTCGGTCACGATCACCGATTTCAAGCTTGGACAGGACGTGTTGACCTATGACGGCCAAGAGATAGATTTCGACAGGCTGCCCAATGGCGCGAGCATAGTGACTACCGGAATAGGCTGGGAACTCACGATGCAAATGACCGGCTACCAGCCCTCCACAGTCTACATCACGTCGGCCCCATCCGAAGAAGTTATTTATCCGGTCGAGGTGATCAGCGGGAATATCTTCACTCCCGAGAGCGGTTACGACCCGCGAGGCGTGTTCGGAGATGAAATCGTCGAGTCTCCGGTCACCTATGGTTCCAACTCGCAATACCTGACCCTGCAACAAGGTAATGTGGTCGGCTCGACTGTCAACGACACACTCACCGGCGGTGACGGAGACGAAACCTTCCACGGCGGTCCGGGCGATGACTTGATCTACGGAGGGCGCGGCAATGACTTTATCTTTGGCGGAGATGGCAACGATACCCTCGCAGGCGGGCGCGGTGTCGACACGATCGTCGCGGGCGCGGGCGATGACCTGATCTCGGTGGATTTCGATCAGGATGGCTATATTTGGACAGGAGACGGAAGCGACACGATCGACATCACCTATTCGAGGCGGGCGATGGACATATATGTCTATGACTTCGACTTCACCTCGGATCACCTCAAGATTGATGGCGTCGAAATCGATCTGAGCGATATGGGCGAGGATTTCACCAGAACCGATTTCCTCAATGGACAGAAGCTGACATTTACTGGCGAATACGCCAGGATCGACACTGATGACGACGGGGTGCCCGACGGCCATCTCGCCTACAACGTCTGGCTTGTCGATGCAGACTACACACTTCCAGAAACGTTGAATGTCGATGAATCCGCATATTATACTGGCTTCGACAGCGAGTACGACCCAGAAGACCCCCTCGCCCGACTGAGTGAGCCCCGGGGGGAGGTCCTCGGCAACGGCACCGACATCTTCTGGAACAATGCGCAGGCCGACGCCAACGGCCATGACACGATCTGGGGCAGCGCCGGCAACGACACGGTGAACGGCGGCGGCGGCAACGAGGTCATCTACGGCGAGGCGGGCAATGACTCGCTCCTCGGCGGCATCGGCAACGATACGATCTATGGCGGCGATCAGTACGACACGATCCGCGGTGGCGACGGCGACGACGAACTCTGGGGGATGTTCAACGCGGACCGGTTCGTTTTTGCGGACGGCTTCGGGGCGGATGTGATCATGGATTTCGACGCGCAGAACGCCTTCGAGAAGATCGACCTGAGCGGAGTGTCGGCGATCGTGGGCCTGGCCGATCTGATGGCCAACCACACGAGCCAGGCGGGCGGCCATGTCCTGATCGACGATCTGGCCGGCAACACGATCACGCTGGTGGGGGTCACCCTCGGCGACCTTGACGCGAGTGACTTCGTGTTCTGAGGGTCACCTCTGCGTCCTGATTAGCTTCGTGATTTCAGCTTGTTAGCCGATTTTCAGGCTCGCAACGTCGGCGTCGTGTCGCACGGAACAGCCGCAAACCGTTGGAAGAAAAGTAATCATCCGCCGAGGGCCGTCTGATTGCGGCTATGATCCGATGGTAAGTCCGACCTTATGTCCGGCTTCATCCACCGCCCTCAAATCGAAGTTCTGTCCGCTGCCGATGGCGATCGCCGCCGGTATTGGTCTGATGATGATAAACTGCGCATCGTGGAGGAGAGCTTCCTCGGCCACCGCCAGGTAGCGGCCACGGCGCGGCGGCATGGCATTTGCCGATCGCTGCTGACCACGTGGCGGCGAGAGTATCGCAACGGTGAGCTTGGGTCTTCTTGCCCGGGATCGTTCGCGCCGGTGACCGTGACGACGGAAGCTCCAGCGTCACAGGCAGGTCGCGGTGATCCCTGTCGGCCTGTGGACTGTCAGGTTGAGATTGTTCTGCCGAATGGGCGCCGGCTCATCGTGCCGTCGGGCGTGAATACCGAAGCGCTTGTCCGGATCCTGGCCGCGGTGGACGGGCCATGATCGCGTTTCCGCCCGGTGTGAAGGTCTGGATCGCGGGCGGCGTGACGGACATGCGGCGGGGGATGAACACGCTGGCGCTGCAGGTCCAGGAAGGTCTCGGACGCGACCCGCATGCGGGCGAGATATTTTGCTTCCGCGGACGTCGTGGCGATCTGGTCAAGATTTTATGGCATGACGGCGTTGGCATGTCGCTGTACCTGAAGCGCCTCGAGGCGGGGAAGTTCATCTGGCCGAGCACCGGCAGTGGCGAGGCGGTGCAGATCTCGGCGGCGCAGCTCGGCTATCTTCTGGAAGGCATCGACTGGCGCAATCCGCGCTGGACCCAACGCCCTGCAAAGGCAGGATAAATCGGCCTCCCCCAGTCTCTTTCCCATGGGCTTGTGCGGATCGGCATGGTAAGTTTTGGCCATGTCCGAGACCGCCTCCGAACTCAACCAACTGCGCGCCGCACTCGCCGCGGCGGAAGGGCGTGCCGCGGCCGCCGAGGTCGACCTCGCGCAGGCCCGCGCGGTGGTCTCGACTTCCGAGGCGATGATCGCGGCGCTCAAGCTGGAGATCGTAATCCTCAGGCGCGACAAGTATGGCCGCAGCGCGGAACGGACCGCCCGGCTTATCGACCAGTTGGAGCTGCAGCTCGAGGAACTGGTCGCCGACGCCGCCGAGGATGCCACCCGGGCCGAACAGGCGGCAGAGAAAACGACGAAGGTCGCGAGCTTCGAACGGCGCAAGCCGGTGAAGAAGCCCTTCCCTGAGCATCTGCCCCGCGAGCGGGTCGTGGTCGAGGCACCGACCACCTGCACCTGCTGCGGATCGGACCGCATCGTGAAGATGGGCGAGGACATCACCGAAACGCTCGAAGTGGTGCCGCGCCAGTGGAAGGTCATCCAGACCGTCCGTGAGAAGTTCACGTGCCGGACGTGCGAGAAGATCAGCCAGCCGCCCGCTCCGTTCCACCCGATCCCGCGCGGCTGGGCCGGTCCCAGTCTGCTGGCCATGATCATCTTCGAAAAATACGGGCAGCATCAGCCTTTGAACCGCCAGGCCGAACGGTATGCCCGGGAAGGCGTGGACCTCAGCCTGTCCACGCTCGCCGACCAGGTCGGCGCGGTGGCCGAACTGCTGAAACCGCTGCATGCGCTGATCGAGTCGCATGTGTTCGCCGCCGCCCGTCTTCATGGCGACGACACCACGGTGCCGCTGCTGGCCCGCGGCGGCACGAAAACCGCGCGGCTCTGGACCTATGTGCGCGACGACCGCCCCTTTGGCGACACCGCCTCGCCGGCAGTCGTCTTCCGCTTCTCCCGCGATCGCGCCGGGGAACATCCGGCCGCGCATCTGAAGGGATGGCAGGGCATTCTTCAGGCCGATGCCTATGCCGGATACAACCAGCTTTACGATCCGGGCCGACAGCCCGGCCCGGTGGCCCCGGCGCTGTGCTGGAGCCACGCGCGGCGCAAGTTCTTCGAGCTTGCCGACGTGGAAACCAACATCCGCAAGGGCAAGTCGCCAAAGGACATCTCCCCCATCGCCTTCGAGGCGGTGAAGCGCATCGATGCCCTGTTCGAGATCGAGCGCGATATCAACGGCAAATCCCCCGCAGCCCGCCTCGAGGTGCGGCAACGCCTGTCGGTCCCGCTGATCGCCGATCTGGAACGCTGGCTGCGCGGCGAACGTGCGCTGCTCTCGAAGCACGCCAAGGTCGCCAAGGCGGTCGACTACCTGCTGTCGCCCGCCCACTGGCCGGGATTCATGCGCTTCCTCGAGGATGGTCGGGTCTGCCTCACAAACAACGCCGCCGAGCGTTCGCTGCGCGGTGTGGCCCTCGGAAGAAAATCCTGGCTCTTCGCCGGGTCCGAGCGCGGCGGCCAGCGCGCCGCCATCATGTACACGTTGATCGGCACCGCCAAGCTCAACGACATCGACCCGCAGGCATGGCTGGACGACGTCATCGCCCGCATTTCCGACATGCCCGTCTCGCGGCTACATGAGTTGCTGCCGTGGAATCGGAACACCGCCAAAACCGAGGTCAAGGCCGCCTGACCGCGGCCCACGGCGGATGTTTACGAAGAAAACGGGGATCCAGACAACCTTTAATCACGCTGACGCCGCAAGGGCCTCATTCCGATTCATTGCCTTCAGCTTCCCTGAACTCTCGATATAAGTCTTGCAGGTCCATTTTGAGCTCATCAGTGATAAAATCTGCCTTTGCATCGAGATGAGTAAGGCGCAGCTTCGCGAAGCGAACCCCCTCCGGAGCGTCGATACCTTCAAAATTTAGACGGTATAACTGCATTTCCAAGCGAGCAAAAAGTTCCCTGCAGTCATCATAGACGCGTTCGTTGATAAAATTTTCCGGCTTCACATCCTGAGCGTTCCTTGGGACGGGGTATCGACCATGGTATGGAATGACGTCGGACAGCAGTACGAGTAGATTTTTCTCGTTCGCATTCAGCTTTATGGACTTCAGGCGGCTTGCCAGTTTTACGAGATCGTGGCCAAGCAGATGTTTGCTGAGTTTTCCGCCCTTCAACAAGGTTGGATCTTCTGAAATTAGCAGTCCTTTAATCAAATTTTCGAAGGATAAGCCATACATTAGCAAGACAGGTCGCGACACCAAAGGACGACGGACGGCATTCTTTGACCCATCGGCGTAGCTATAAAGATAAGCAACCCACTGTTTCTTGGACGCTCTGTAGATCTGGTCAGCGGTATCCGCAAGTTCGTGTGCATAACTATACCAATATTCAGGCGCAGCCATTTCAACGAAGTGTTTTTCAGTGTTTGTCATTAATGGAAGGTGCGGCTTTAGGAGGCTGAGCACAAGACAAATTCTAAGGTCCGCCACATCGGTCCGCCGTTGAAAATCTGCTCGCTATCCCAGTAACTTCGCCTCGACCATGGCCATGGCCTTCTGGTGGTCGGGCGAGGGGAACAGGTGGCCGTAGCGTTCCATGGTCATCTGGATGGAGGAATGGCCCGCGAAGGTCATGATCTCCTTGATCGAGAAGCCCTGCTCGATCCAGAGCGACACGGCGAAGTGGCGCAAGTCGTGCCAGCGCATCGTCACCTCGACCTTTTCCTGCAGCTTGCGGAACCGGTCCTGCGTGCGGGTGTGCTGAAGGATCCCGCCCTGCGGCGCGGGGAACACCAGCCCCAACTCGCTTTTCGGGCAGCGCAGTTTCCAGCGGCGCAGGGCGTTCAGCACCATTGGCCCGGCAGGGATGTCGCGAACCCTGCCCGCGATTTCGGCTCGCCCATCTGGTTGTAGGCGTCGGCGCGCTGGCGGATGTGGAGGAATCCCTTGTCGAAATCGACGTCCTGCCAGCGCAGGCCCCGCAGTTCTGACGCGCGCAGACCGCCCAGCGCCGAGACGATCAGGTGCGGTTTGAAATCCTCGTCCGCCGCCTCGATCAGGGCGCGGATCGCCTCCTTGGACGGCACCGGAGCCTTGTGCTCGATCCGGCTGGACTTGATCACCCGCACGCCGTGGGCGGCGTTGGTGAACAACTGACCATTGTCGATGGCATGGTCGAGGATCAG
>NZ_JACIYP010000222.1 GCF_014359905.1 Hoeflea sp.
ATCGAGAACCTGCGGCCCGGCCAGTCCGATGAAACCCCGACCGGGGCTACCGCAACGATCTGGATCAGCAAGCTGCCCGATGTGATGATCCTCGACAGCGAGGAGTGCTATGTCGAAGGCACGATCCACGGCCCGCTGGGCTGGACAGCGGCATGGGTCAGCACCCGCAGCGGCCGCAAGGCCAGCGCCGACACGGCGGCGGTCAGCACAGACGTAAGCCGGCGCAATGCGGTTGCGCTCAAGGTGCTTGGGCAGAGCTTCGGCAATGCGACCCGCGCCGACCGAGCGATGGAGGGGCGCTATTCGGTTGTCGCGCGGGGATGCCGCTCTGGCAGCCCGATGCTGTTGCAGGCGACTAGCGGCTCTGTCACCGAAAGCTGGAACCACTGGCTCGACAGCGATGATTTCGACGGGATGCAGTCGCCCACCAATTCCGGTTATGGGCGCGTTCTGGTGACAGCCTACGCCAGCGACAGGATGGATCGCATCCGGGGCGTCACCGGCTCGCGGATCACCGGAACCAGGACTCAGGCGAGCGGGGCGACCAGTTTTACCGTCAACGCCAATGCCGGCGTTCTTGTCGGAGTCCCCACGTCGAGCATCAACCCGGCATGGCTGCGGGTCAGCACACGCGGCACGCCTGTGGCCTATAGCGTGACCTGGGATAGCGCCACGGCCCTGTTCACTGTCACCACGGCCACGGCGGCTGGGGCAGCGACGACCTGGGATTATGTCGTGGAGCCGGTGCTGTGAGCGTGCGCAATTCATGAGGTTGGGCCGGCGGCTTGTCCTTCAGGCCGCCGGCGACAAACGTCCCGATCGCCGGTGCCTGGCCAGCCCGTCGGGGATGCCGTCAAGTACCACACCAAGGCGAAGCCTCCGCAGCACATTTTCCGCCGCCATGGTCGAGGGGACGATCATCAGCATCATCAACGGTGGAATCGCCACCGACAGCCAGCCGGGGAGTGGACCGGCTGCGACGAATTTCCCAGCCGCGAAAGAGAGCGCGTTAAGAATGAAAAAGTGGAAGATATAGACGGGGAGCGTCTGTACGCCCACCTTGACCAAGATCCGTGCAAAAAAAACCCTCGCCGAGACGGCACAGCAGGACAATAGCGCCGGGTACCATCAGGAACGGGGCCACTGAGAATTTGGCGTGCACTCCAATCCGTGCGACGAGAATTCCCGTCAGGACCAAGCCGGCGCCGATCGCGACGGGGCGCATTCCGGAGGAAGGGATCACCTTCGATCGGGCTATGATCTGCTTCGAAAACACGACCCCGAGTAGGAACCAGAAATAGTTCCTGACTACCGATCCGGTGAAATCGTACTCGACCGTGGTGTCCAAAGAGAGGCGATGTGACCAAACGCCAGATATCTCTGCCCAGAAAAATGAACAAAGTGCAGCGAGAAAAATCGTCAGGTATAACGCGGCTCTCGGCCAGTTATCTTGTCTTCGTCCCCCGAAGAAAAGAACCGTAACGGCGTAATAGAGGGGCAGCGCCCAGATGTACCAGTAGATACCGGGGGTGAGAATCGTCCAGATGATCAGCTCTGGCGAAAAAGGCGTCTGCGGAGCGAGGCCGGGGAACAGCGCAAGACGCGACGCCTGGATCACGGTCCACAGGATGTAGACCGAGAACAGGCTTGCCGCCCGCCTCAGCACCTTGGGTGGGTCGCGTTCGATCCGGCTTGCGATGAGAGTCCCTGACACCACGAAGAACAACGGAATGCGCAGCGGTTCGACCGCGCGACTGAAGTCTACCCAGATCGAAGGGCCGAAACCCTGGCCATCGACATACCAAGCTGCGCTGTGCCCAAGGACGACGAGGACCATCGAGAGGCCTTTCGCCGCGTCGATCCAGGTAAGACGTGCCTTTGTCGGCTTCATGGGCCACGCTGCCCCGTCCGAACGCGAGCCTGCGGCTGCCAGCATTGCGTCGTCGCCCCCGGCCGGTGCAGTGCCTGTGTCGGCCGGACCTGCGGTTGTGAGGCGCAGCGTCTGCTTGCCCGGGTCGCCGGTCATTTCTGGTACCGCCGTCCGCCGAGACGTTCATTGAGGCGGTACATGATCAGTTCGGTCCAGCTGTTCCGCCGCCGCGCATCCCACAGCAGGACGAGGCCGATGGCCAAGGTCACCAGTGTCTTGATGCCGAACACGTTCCACAAGAAGCCGGTGGTGTACAGGCCGTAGAACGACGACACGATCCGCCCGAAGGCGACGGACGCGATCCAGGCGGGGCGGGCCAGCGCTTCGGCCAGCAACGCCATGGCCCAGGCATGATAGGCGGCCAGAAGGACGGACACGATCAGCATGCCGGTGATGCCGAAAGCGAGCATCAGATAGGGATAGAGCGAGAATATGAAGCCATTGCCGGACTCCATGAACATCCCCAACGTGCGCGTCGGGGTGAATTTCTCCATCACATAGTACAATCCGAATTCATTTCCGACTCGCTGCGAATCTTGGGCGCTCGGCACCAGCCAGGTCGCAACGTCGGCTGCGATGGCCTGGGTGTCACCGAGCGGCCGCCCGAGATATTGTTCGTCCACCCGATACCAGAGCTGCCCCTGAAGTGCGACACGCTCCCCGTATTTTGCCGCCGCAGCATCGACGTCCTCGAGCGCGCCGTAAGCAACCAGAACGGCCGGGACGGTGATCGCCACGATCACGCCGGCGATCAGACCCACCTGCTTCAGCCGGATCGGGCGGTTGTGCGCGACATGAACGAGCCCGGGCGGAATCGCGAAGGTGCTCAAGATCAAGACCAGAGAGGTAAACTTCTCACCGAAGATGATCGACGCGGCGAGCAGCCAGATGAGCAGATAAATCGCCCTCAACCTGTAAGCGGGGACACAGAACAGGGCGCCGACCAGAGGCACCATCACCATCCGGTTGCGGTTGAAGAAATTGTAGAAGCGCGAATCGACATCCACAAGATAGGTGAAGCGGTCAATGTCGTTGAACAGAGGCGTTCCGTAAGTGAAGCCCAGCCATGTCAGATAGATCGTGGTGATCGCAGCGACGATCAGCAGCCCGTACCAGATCATCGCGGCCTGGGGCTCCCACCGGCTCGGGGCATCCAGAAACACCCGGCGCAATCGCGGCCACAGCATCTCGGTCACGAACGTCGCGGCAGCGAAAAACAGCAAATAGATCAGGAGCAATCGGGTGAACGCGCCTGTGGCGTGCCCGTAGCCGGCCGTTTCGACCATGTAGGCGCCGCTCTCGATCGCGGCGCCCGACATGAACTCGGTCACCCGCAGCGCAAGCAGCGGCACGAAGAACAGAAAGGTCGCCGGCGAGGTTCTGAGCAAGCCGACGCAGAAGGAACAGAAGATCAGCAGCGCGGCATAGGCCCACGCGGCGGACGGAATGATCGTCGCCCCGAACGCCGCCGCTGCGGCGAGCAGGAAATGCAGGAGGAACATCGCGACGATGGCGCGCGTGTTGCGCGGTTGAATGCGTTCGCGAGGGCGGCGGGCCTGCGGACCTGCGCGACGCTCCAGAGGCTTGGCCACGGTCAAATCCTTCCGTGCTGAAATCCCGCTGGAACGCCGACGGCGCCCACATGACGGAGCCGGCTTCCGGGTTCCCGTTTGTGCACTGCAGTGCTAACCTTGCAGACAATGTCAATCGGCGAAACCTTCAAAGCCGCCGCTGGCGTGTTTTTCGCTCTGTCGGCCACCGGCTGTGGGCTCCCCGAGGCGTTGGCGCAGGACAGCGCTGCCGAGGAATGGACGCGGGTGCTGACGGCGCAGCCCCGCAGCCCGGCCGCAGGCGATACCGCGGCCGAGCGCCAGGTCTGGCAACGGCCCGACGGACGCGAGGTGGTCGTCGCGGTGCGTCAGCCCCATCCGCCTGCCGGCGCACCGCGGATCACGATCGGGGCCGGGCCGGGCGACCGCCGGGCGGACATAGAGCGCGCGATCGGACAATTGCGCGACGCCGGCGGCGGGACGCTGTCGTTCGAGCCCGGCCTCTACCGGATCGGTTCGACAGCGGGCGACGGGCAAGGCGCGCCACTGGTGCTCGCGAACCTGTCCGACGTCACCTTGGACGGAAACGGGGCGACGCTGGAGTTCGAAGCCTGGGGCGACGGACTGCGAATCGCGAATGTCCGTCGCCTTGCAGTGCGTGGCGTGACTGTCCGCCATCGCCGGCTGCCGATCCTGCTCGGCCGGATCGAGCGCTCCGGCGATGTTACGCGGCTCATCATGCCGGGTACGCCCGGGTCCGAGTCAGCCGACAACTTGATCATCCATCAGGCGACTGTCTATGACCCGGCCTCTTCGACCTATCCGGCCGACGGGCAGCGCCTGCTGTTCGGAACAGGCGGGCTCGCGCTTCGGCGGCACCCCGCAGGCGGCTATGTGGCGAGCGGCACCTTGGCCTCGCTGCCCGATGACACGTCTGTCATGGTCAAGCTCACCTATTATCTCGGCGCCGGCATCCGCATCAGCGACCGCCTGTCGCAGCCGTTGAGTGAGGACGTGACCATTGAGGATGTCACGGTCGCCACCAGCTCCGGCACCGGGATCGCCGCGAGCAACATGGGACGCGGGCTGGCCATCCTGGATTCGCATATCGGTCCTGCTCCGGGCGAGCCGCCGAGCATCGGCTATGACGGCATCCACGTCACCTCTGCGGCTGGCGACATCCTCATCCGCAATACCACCATCACCGGCACGGGTGATGACGCGATCAACCTCGCCGGCCGGATCGAGCGCGTAGCGGCCGTGCCTCCGTCGCGCAGGCTGGCGATGGAGCAGGCCGATGGCCGGCTGCGGGCGGGCCACCGCATCGCGATGTTCGATGCGGGCATGCGCTTTCTGGGTCACGGGGCTGTCGTCGCCGTGGCGGTGGATCAGGATGGCACCCGCGTGGTGCAACTGGACCGCGCCCCTGCGAGCGACGCGGTGGCACTGGTCCGCAACATGGAACTTCTGGTCGATCGCTATGCCGTGATCGGCAACCGCATCTCCTCCTGCGAGTGCCATGGCGTGCTGGCGCAAGGGCCGAACGGTCTGATCGCCGACAATGCGTTTCTCGACCTCCGCTACAACGCCATGCGGCTCCTCAGCAGCGCTGCGTGGCTGGAAGGAGCCGGCGCGCACCAGGTGATCGTCAGAGGCAATTCCATTGCCCGCACGGGCGGTGAATGGAAGCGCGGTCTTCTGTGGGGCGCGATCTCGATCTACGGCGAGGCCGGCGCCGGCGCGGGCGGGCACATGCTGACGGCAGAAAGCATCGTGAATGCGGACATTCTCGTCGAGGGCAACCGCATCGCCGGCGTCGAGGATGGCTGCATTGCAGTGGCGAATTCGGCGCGGGTTACGCTTCGGGCCAACGAGTGCAGCGATTACTGGCGCCGGTGGACAGCGACCGAGACGCTGAAGGACTGGGCGCGGATCGGCCATCCGATCGAGCGGGCGAGGGCGTTGGCCGCCTATGCGAGCGGCGAGACCGAGGGCATCTGGATCGACCCCCTGACCACCGTAGATGTAAGGCAGGATCCTCGATGAAGTCGTGCTCTGCCGTCTCACGACGGCAGAGCAACGCGATCACCATC
>NZ_JACIYP010000223.1 GCF_014359905.1 Hoeflea sp.
CAGGTTCTGGTGGGCATGGATGCCCACCTGGGTTTCGGGCTTCAACACGTCGCGATAGGCGCGGATGCGCTCGCGGGCGCCATCCATCAGCAGCGCGCCGGCCGAGTCGGTGACATAGACGCAATGGGCGCCGTAGCTTTCCATCAGTTGCGCCTGCCGGGCCAGTTCCTTCGGCCCCAGCATGTGCGACATCATCAGAAAGCCCGAAACGTCCATGCCGATCTTCCGGGCGTGAGCGATGTGCTGGGCGGCCACGTCAGCCTCGGTGCAATGGGTTGCCACCCGCACCGAGCGAACCCCGGCGTCATAGGCGGCCTGGAGGTCATGAACGGTGCCGATCCCCGGCACCAGCAGCGCCGTCAGCACGGCATGCTCCAGCTTGTCGGCCACGGCGGCGATCCATTCCAGATCGGTGTGCCGACCGAAGCCGTAGGCAAAGCTCGAACCGGCCAGCCCGTCACCGTGGCTGAGTTCGATCGCCGCCACGCCGGCCCGGTCCAGCGCCGTGGCGATCGCCGCGCACTGATCCAGTGTATAGCGGTGGCGGATCGCGTGCATCCCGTCCCGCAAGGTCACGTCCTGCACGTAGATCCGGGTCTTTTCGGAATCGGTCATGTCACACAGCCTCCGTCAACATCCGCTGCGCGAGCCGCTCGGCGGTCTTCAACGCGGCAGAAGTCATGATATCAAGGTTGCCGGCGTATTTCGGCAGGTAGTGACCGGCGCCTTCCACCTCGAGAAACACAGTCACCTTCAGCCCCGTGGCACGGTCGTCCACCCCGGGGATGCGTATCGCGGCGTTGTCGCCGATGGTCTCGAACTGGATCTCCTGTTTCAGGCGGTAGCCTGGCACATAGCCCTGAACCTCGGCGATCATCGCCTCGACCGAGCGGCGCACCGCCTCGCGGTCGGTGGTCTTCGCCAGGCAATAGACTGTGTCGCGCATGATCAGCGGCGGCTCGGCGGGGTTGAGGACGATCACCGCCTTGCCCTTCTTCGCCCCGCCCACCTCACAGATCGCGCGCGAGGTGGTTTCGGTGAATTCGTCGATATTGGCGCGCGTGCCGGGCCCGGCCGAGCGCGACGAGATCGAGGCGACGATCTCGGCATAGCTCACCTCGGCCACCCGGCTGACCGCCGCCACGATCGGGATCGTCGCCTGCCCGCCGCAGGTCACCATGTTGATGTTGGTCTGGTCCAGATGCTCGTCCATGTTCACCACGGGAACAACGTAGGGTCCGATCGCCGCCGGCGTCAGGTCGATCATGATCTTTCCGGCGCCGCGCACGATCTTGTCGTTGCCCGGATGCGCGCCCGCCGAGGTGGCGTCGAAGACGACGCCGATCTCGGGCCAGACCGGCAGTCGGGTCAGCCCCGCGATCCCTTCGTGGGTGACAGCGACACCCAGCCGGGCGGCGCGGGCCAGGCCGTCGCTCTGCGGGTCGATACCGACCATCGCGCCCATTTCCAGCACCTTCGAATTCCGCATGATCTTGATCATCAGATCCGTGCCGATATTGCCCGAACCGATGATCGCGGCCTTGATCTTTCCGCTCATGCTCCCGTCCTCCCGTCGTCGAAACTCACCTGGATCGGCGAGAACCCGGCAATCTCGGCCAGATAGACCTCGCCCGGCCCCACCGGAACCATCGGCCCGAAGGCCCCCGACATCACGACGTCGCCCTCGAGCAGCGGCTGGCCCAGCTCGGCCATGCGGCGCGCGAGCCACAGCGTCGCATTCAGCGGGTTGCCCATGCAGTCCACGCCCAACCCGCGCGAGACGACCTTGCCGTTGCGCGACAGGATGCCGCCGCAAAGCCGCAGGTCGAGGTCGGTCAGCCGCCGGGCACCCAGACCCAGAAGGAATCCCCCGCCCGAGGCATTGTCCGCGACCGTATCCACGAGCCTGATGTCCCAGTTGCGGATCGCGGTATCCACCACCTCCAGCGCCGGGACCGCATAGGCCACGCGGCGGATCAGTTCGGCCATCGGCGCCTCGGGGTCGCTGAAGCCGCGGTCCATCACGAAAGCCACTTCCAGCTCCGCCTTCGGCTGCATGAAACGACCGGTATCGACCACCTCGCCTTCGGTGAAGAAATAATCGCCCCAGAGCATACCGAAATCGGGCTGATCTATTCCCATCTGCGCCTGCACCGCCGGGGAGGTCAGGCCGATCTTGCGCCCGACCAGACGCCGCCCCCGCTCCAGCCAGAGCCGGTTCGTCGCATCCTGGACGGCATAGGCCTCATCGACCGAGGCAAGCCCGTGGCTCTCACGCAGTGGCGGGATCTGTTTAAGGTCGGTCCGGGCGCGGATCAGCGCCTCGGCCATCTCGGCAATGCGATCACTCATGCGGTTCTTCCCGTGGCGTGCGGATCGTTCTCGATCGGCAGATAGCCGCCCCGCCAGTGCAGCAGTGGCGGCTTGGAAAAGGTGCGTGCCCGAAGCACCCGACCCACCAGGATCGTGTGGTCCCCCCCGGGCAGCGTCGTCTCAAGGGCGCATTCGATCCAGGCCGCAGCCCCGGCGATCAGCGGCATCTCCGCCAGCCCCTCCTCTACGTCGAGACTGGCGAAGCGGTCCACGCCGGGGGTGGCAAACCGGCGCGAAACCGCTTCCTGATCTGCGGCCAGGATATTCACCGCAAAATGCCCCGAGCGCTGGAAGATCGGCAGAGAATAGGCAGCGTTCCGCAGGCTCCACTGCACCAGCGGCGGGTCGAGCGACAGCGAGGCAAACGAGGTTGCAGTCACGCCGTAGCGGCCTTCCTCGGGATCCAGCGTGGTCATCACCGTGATGCCCGTGGCGAAGTGGCCCAGGGCGTCGCGAAACGCCGAAGGCGCAAGCGGGGTCATCGTATCGACCGCGCGGCGCCCCGGGGTCTGGGTGTGCATCGTCATGTGTGGCCCTCTTTGATGACCGTTTGCGCAGGACGGCGCCCGCACGGCGCCAGTGGCTCAGCGCCCCAGCAGGAAGTCGATGTGGATGCGGTTGAAGGTCTCCGCGTCCTCGAATTGAGGCCAGTGCCCGCATTCGTTCATCACCTCGAACCGCGCGCCGGGAATCGCATCGGCGATCTTGCGGCCCTCCTCGGGTGCGGCGGTGGGATCGTTCGAGGTCCACAGAACCAGCGTCGGCGCCTTGATGCTGGCGCTGTCCTCGGCGCTGAACATGTTGCGTCGGCGGATCTCCATATCCTGCAGGCACAGGATGCGCTTCATGATTTCGGCATAGCCGGGCTGGGCGTAGATCGCGCGGCGCACCTCGACCAGGTCGTCGTTCACCTTCGAATGGTCGTGCATCAGGAATTCCAGCCGGGCGCGGATGCGGGCGGGCGAAGGATCGTTCACCGCCTCCATGCTCAGCCGCTTGATGCGCTCCATCACCTCGGGATAGGCGGTCCAGCCGCCGGCGGTGTTCAGCACCACGCGGTCAAGCCATTCGGGATGGTGAACGGCCATCCACGCGGCCACCCAGCCGCCGAGGCTTTCGCCCGACACATGCGCCTTTTCATAGCCCAGAGCCTTGATCACCGCGATCACATGCCGCGCATAGTCGGCGATCTCGTAATCAAGCTTCGGCTTGTCGCTCCAGCCGTGGCCGACCAGGTCGATCGCGCAGGTGTTGAAATGCTCGGCATGGGCGGCAAGGTTGCGGCTGTAGGCCTCGGCATGGCCGCCGGTGCCGTGGATCAGGATCAGCAGCGGCTTGTCCTTGTCGCCCGCCGCGAGATAACGGGTGCGGATGCCGCCGGCATCCAGATAGCCCTGCGTGAAGGGCACCCGTGTCAGATCGGTCCAGATGGACGCATGTTGCGATGTGGTCATCTCTGTCTCCGTGGTGGTCACTCGGCCGCGTCGCGCTGCGTGCCGCGCGCGGGTTCGGGATCGCCGGCCAGCGCCAGCGCCTCGTTCACCAGCCGCATCATCTCGTCGTCCTGCACCTGGAGATAGTTGGAGGCGGTCGTGCGAACCGGGTCACCGGCATAGTAGCGCTCGTACTGAAGCAGCCGGGTGCCGAACGCCTCGCCCGACAGATCCCAGGCGAGCTTGAACAGCCGCGCCCGGTCGAGCGAAGACATGCACGCGCAGCAGGATCATCTTTTCCAGGTGAGTGTCGCGGTAACGGAAACCCCATTCACCATGCGCGGCGCTGCGGACAGGACAAGCCTGTCGCCGTCGAGCGTGACGCGTCTGACCTGGCGCTGACCAGTCCAGTTGGGGTAGCTTGCGATAGCGACGATGTGGTGGATCTCGTAGCCGTGAATCTCGTATTCGCCACAATAGCCCATGTAGGAGCGCAATGCGGCGGCGCATTCCTCGTCAGAGCCGGTGACGAAGTCGCCGGTGGTCATCACCGGCCGATCTGGCCGCATCAGATGCGCCGACATCAGCCCCTCCGGGGTGTAGAGCAGACGCCCTTCCGGCGTCTCTCCCATCGGCAGATGGTCGACCGGTCCGCGGTGTTGAACCCACGACACCATGTGCCAGAGACCGACGATGTCTGATCGCTTCATATACAAGATCTCCCTTGATTGCTGTTCTGCACTGGCTGCCCGACCGGCGTCATTGCATCAGACTGGGCAGATAGAGGCTGATCCCCGGAAATAGGAACAACAGGCTGAGAACCACGATTTCGACGGCGATGAACCAGATAAGCCCGCGAAAGATCACCATCAGTGGAACCCGGCCGCCGACGATACCGGCTACCACGAAGGCATTCAGTCCGATCGGCGGCGTCAGAAGGCCGATCTCGATGAACTTGATGACTATCACGCCGGCCCAGATCATGTTGATGCCGACGGCTTCGAACACGGGAATGAAGACCGGCAGGGTGACCAGCATCAAACCGAGTGGGTCGAGGAACATGCCAAGGAAGATATAGACCAGCGAAACCATCACGAGCGTGACCAGCGGGCTTACGTTCGTCGTCTCGATCAGATCGGCCAGATAGACCGGGATGCCGCTGAACGCCAGAAAACGTGTGAACAGAACCGCGCCTATGGCGATGAAGAAGATCGACCCGGTGCTTTGCAGCGTTTCGATCAGACTGAGTTTCAACCGAGACAGGTTCATTTCGTTGCGAATGACGGCAATCACCAGCGCAGCCGCCGCGCCGACCGCCGCGGCTTCGGTCGCCGTCGCAATACCCGCGTAGATGCTGACCACGACAACCGTGATCAGGACAGGTATGGGCCAAACCTTGGCCAATTCGCCGAATCGTTCGCGCCAGGTTGAACTTTCCTGAAGGCTCGGCGCGAGTTCAGGATTGACCTTGACCCGGATCATGATCATCGCGGCGTAGAGAACCGCCGTAAGAATGCCCGGACCAATGCCGGCGATCAGCAGTTGGCCAATCGGCTGCTGGGTGAAGATTCCGTACAGCACCATCAGGATGCTCGGCGGAATCAGCGACCCCAGCGTTCCGCTTGCGGCGACCACCCCGGCGGCCAGGCCGGGTTCGTATTTCGCCTTGAGCATCTCGGGAATGGCAAGCCGCCCCATCGCCGCCGCCGTGGCCATGCTCGACCCGGATGCTGCCGCGAAACCTGCGCTGGCAAAGCATGT
>NZ_JACIYP010000224.1 GCF_014359905.1 Hoeflea sp.
CAAGGTACTGGGATCGGGCTTTCTGGAAGCCAACCCCGACCTCGCCGCAAAGCTGAAATCCGGCGAGTTGAACCTGACAGACTGGTTCAACGAGCTTCTCCGCCTGGTCTACCGGCTCATCTTCCTGATGGTTGCCGAAGACCGCAACCTCCTCCACCCGACCAGATCGAAACCGGAGGCCCGCGCGCTCTATGCCGAGGGCTACAGCCTCGCAAGCCTGCGCAAGCAGTGCTACCGCGCCGCCACCTGGGACAGGCACCACGACCGCTACGAGGGGCTGAAGATCGTCTTTCGCGCGCTGGCGCATGGGGAAGAACGGCTCGCCCTCCCCGCGCTCGGCGGTCTCTTTGCCGAGGACAAGCTGCCCAACCTCGAAACAGCCCGCCTGCGCAACCGCGCCTTCATGGAGGCGCTCTATCGTCTCTCCTGGCTCGCCGACAAGACCGGCATGGTGCCCGTCAACTGGCGCGCGATGGAAACCGAGGAACTGGGCTCGGTCTACGAATCCCTCCTCGAACTCCAGCCCCAGCTGGGCGATGACGGCAAGACGCTCGTCTTCGCCTCCGAAGCGGCCGAGCAGAGGGGCAACCAGCGCAAGACCACCGGCTCCTACTACACGCCCGACAGCCTCGTTCAGGCGCTCCTGGACACCGCGCTCGACCCCGTGCTCGACAAGACCGAGGCCGAGGCCGACGACCCGGCACAGGCGCTGCTGAAACTCTCGGTCATCGACCCCGCCTGCGGCTCGGGCCACTTCCTGCTGGCCGCCGCCCGCCGCATCGCCACCCGCCTTGCGCGTATCCGGGCCGAGGGCACGCCCTCGATGGAAGACTTCCGCCACGCCCTGCGCGACGTCGCACGGCACTGCATCCACGGGGTGGACCGCAACCCGATGGCGGTTGAGCTGACCAAGGTCGCGCTGTGGATCGAGACGGTGGACCCCGGCCTTCCCCTCGGCTTCTTCGATGCGCAGATCCGCTGCGGCGACGCGCTGCTGGGGGTGTTCGACCTGAAGGTGCTGGAGGAGGGAATCCCCGACGCCGCCTACAAGCCGCTGACCGGCGATGACAAGACGGTCGCCAAATTCTACGAGCGCGCCAACAGGGACGCGAAGCAGGGCCAGGGCACGCTCGACTTCACCGGCGGCCCATCAAGCCTGCCCACCGCGCCGCTCTCGGCCGAGTTTTCCGATCTGCGCAACCTGCCCGAAGACACGGTCGAGGACATCGAGGCCAAGGCAAAGGCCTATCGCAGCTTGCGCAAGAAAGACGCGTTCCAGCGCGCGCGCATGGGCTGCAACCTCTATACCGCCGCCTTCCTGCTGCCCAAGACGGGCGCGGTGCCCAAGGGCGACGCCGAGCGCAGCGTGCCCACCTCGGAAGACGTCTGGCTGGCCGTGGGACAAGGCAAGGGGCGCAGGCGCGTGATGGAAAACGCCCGCGCGGCCACCCGCGCCCGCGCCCTGCACTGGCCGCTGGAGTTTCCCGACGTGATGGCACGCGGCGGCTTTGACGTGGTGCTGGGCAACCCGCCGTGGGAGCGGATCAAGCTTCAGGAAAAGGAATTCTTCGCCGCCCGGGATGGCGCGATCGCCACCGCCCCCAACAAGGCCGCGCGCGACCGGTTGATCAAGGCCCTGCGCGAGGCCGAGCCGGGCACGCCCGCGCGCAAGCTGTTCGAGGAATTCGAGGCCGCCAAGCGCCTGTCCGAGGCGACCAGCACCTTCGTCCGCGTGCCGGGCGATCAGGGCGGGCGCTTTCCCTTTACCGGCACCGGCGACGTGAACACCTACGCGCTGTTCGCCGAGCTGTTCGCGGGTCTCGCCCGCGCCCGCGCCGGGGTCATCGTGCCCACCGGCATCGCCACCGATGCCACCACCGCGCCCTTCTTTGCCCATCTGGTGGCCGAGCGGCGCCTTGCCCGGCTGGTGGATTTCGAGAACTCCGCGCCGCTCTTTCCCGGCGTGCACCGCAGCTTCAAGTTCTGCCTGCTCACCCTGGGCCGTGAAGAGCCCCAGGCGCATTTCGCCTTTTTCCTCACCGACCCGGCGCAGCTGGCCGAGCCCGAGCGCAACTTTACCCTCTCGCCCGGTGAGATCGCCGCCATCAACCCCAACACCCGCACCGCGCCGGTGTTCCGCTCGCGCGCCGATGCCGAACTGACGGCAAAGATCTATGCCCGCGTGCCCGTGCTGATCGACGAGGGCGCCGGGCCACGGGGCAACCCGTGGGGGGTGAGCTTCATGGCGATGTTCCACATGTCGAACGACAGCCACCTGTTCCGCACGGCCGCGCAGCTTGCGGCCGAGGGGTTTGTCCGCGACGGCACCGACTGGATCCGCCCCCGCGCGGGCGGCGGGGTTCTGCCGCTTGCCGGCGGGCGCGACGCGGGCGAGCTGACGCTCGACGGCGGCGGCCCGCGCGCGCAGCGCTTCGTCCCGCTTTACGAGGCCAAGATGATCCACCAGTTCGATCATCGCTGGGCCACCTACGAGGATGACGGCACCACCAGCCGCGACATGACACTGGCCGAGAAACAGGACCCGACCGCCGAGCCCCAGCCGCGCTATTGGGTGCCCGAGGGCGAAGTGGCCGACCGCCTGGCCGCCAAGGGCTGGAATTCGGGTTGGACGTTCGTTTATCGCCGTCTCGCAACGACAACCAATGAGCGTTCGGGAATTTCTGCAATAGTTCCGCGAGCTGGATATGGGGATAGCATATTCATTCCATTGATGCCGGAATTTGGTGCCGGCCTACAGGCAGCATTCCAAGGTATGTTTGCCTCCATTGTTTTTGACTACATTCTTAGAAATAAGCTGGGAGGCCTAAATCTTGGTCTATTCGCTCTTTCCCAGCTTGCCGTCCTCCCCCCCAGCTTCTACACCGAGCCCCGCCTCGGCTTCGTCACCCCACGGGTGCTGGAACTCACCTACACCTCCCATTCCCTCGCCCCCTTCGCCCGCGATCTGGGCCATGACGGCCCGCCCTTTGCCTGGGACGAGGACCGCCGCGCGCACCTGCGCGCCGAGCTCGACGCCTTCTACGCCCGCGCCTATGGCCTCAGCCGCGACGAGCTGCGCTACATCCTCGACCCCGCCGACGTGAAGGGCCCCGACTACCCCTCGGAAACCTTCCGCGTCCTGAAGGAAAAGGAACTCCGCCAACACGGCGAATACCGCACCCGCCGCCTCGTCCTCGCCGCCTGGGACCGCATGGAGGCGAACGGGGAATTCTCGGCCCTGGGGATGGGATGATCGAGGCGCCGCAATCCTTCGTCACCCGTCAGGAATGCGACAAGGCCGCGTTCGACCACGGGTTTCGCCGCTGTCACGGTGAAAGCGACGGCTGGCGGCATTATACCTCGACCACCGCGCAGGGCTCGATCTGGCTGGCGCGGGGCGAGGGTTGGCTGCTGGCGCTCGACCACGCCGGCGTGATCGCCGAGTTGGGGCTGGCGCCCGTCGATGTCGATGGCCCCGGACATGCGCGTTTTGCCTTTGACGATCTCGGCACTCTTTATGCGGTGATGCCGCGGCTTTACCAGCTGGCCGCCAGCCTGCCCGACGCGCCTCTGGCCGTGTTCCGCGAAAAGGTGAAGGACCTGCTGCAGAGCACCGAGGCCGAACGGCTGGTGGTGCAGCGCGTGGGTCAGGACATCTTTCGCGCCTCGCTGATGGAGTATTGGCAGGGCCGCTGCCCGCTGACCGGGATTGCCGACGTGCCGCTTTTGCGGGCCAGCCACATCATCCCCTGGAAGCTGTGCGACTCTGACGCCGAGCGGCTGAACGTGCATAACGGGCTGCTTCTGTCGGCACTGTGGGACGCGGCCTTTGACAAGGGGCTGGTCAGTTTCGACGACGAGGGGCAGCCGATGTTCTCACCCGGCCTGAGCGACGGCGCCCGGGCGGCGCTGCGCTGGCAAGCGCCGATCCCGCTTGGCCCCGAACACCGCAAGCGGCTGGCCTGGCACCGCGAGATGCTTTTTCAACAAGATCAACAATAGGAAAGACCCTTGGCCACCCAACGCTATTCCGTCACCCCGCATCCGATCGAAACCCTGCTGACCTGGGTCAAGTCCGGCGAGATCGCCATCCCCGAGATCCAGCGCCCCTTCGTGTGGGACGCAACCAAGGTGCGCAACCTCCTGGATTCGCTCTATAACGGCTATCCCGTCGGCTATCTGATCGCCTGGCGGAACCCCACGGTGCGGCTGAAGGATGGCACAACCTCGGCCGGGAAACGCATCCTGATCGACGGCCAGCAGCGGGTAACGGCGCTGATGGCGGCGCTGCTTGGGCAGGAAGTCATCGACAAGGACTACCGCACGCGCCGGATCCGGATCGCCTTCAACCCGCTTGAGCAGAAATTCGAGGTGACGAACCCGGCGATTCAGAAGGATTCCACCTGGATTGCCGACATTGCCGAAGTGTTTTCACCAGAGGTCGGGCTGATCGGGGTGATGGACGCATATCTTGCCCGCAACCCGGAGGCAGACCGGAAAGAGATTTCGGGCATCCTGCAGCGCCTGTGGCAGATCACGAACAACCATGTCGGGGTGATCGAACTGGCTGAAGACCTCGATATCGAGACGGTGACCGAGATCTTCATCCGAGTGAACTCGGCCGGCGCGCAGCTGAGTCAGGCGGATTTCGTCATGTCAAAGATCGCCGCGGACGAACGAAATGGCGGCAATCAGCTGCGCAAGGCGATCGACTACTTCTGCCATCTGGCCGTTGCCCCGGAAGCGATGCCGAGGATCGAGAAGAACGATACGGAATTCGTGAAATCCGAATACTTCCAGAAGATGCGCTGGCTGAGCAACGTCAACGACGATCTCTACGACCCGTCCTATACAGACATGCTGAGAGTTGCCTTCACCTCGGAGTTCGGCCGTGGGAAACTGCAGGATCTGGTGGCGTTGTTGTCCGGCCGCAATTTCGAGACGCGGGACTATGAAGAGGAAATCGCCGAAGCGTCGTTCGAGCGCTTGAAAAAAGGTGTTTTCAACTTCATGAGCAAGACCCACTTCGACCGCCTGACAATGATCTTGCGGTCAGCCGGATTCGTCACCTCAAATCTGATTCGCTCAAAGAACGCAGTCAATTTTGCATACATTATCTATTTGCGCGGTAGAGCCGAAAACATGGATGCCGCCGAACTGGAACGCCTGGTACGGCGTTGGTATGTCATGTCTGTCCTTCGTGGACGTTACTCGGGGAATGCTGAAAGCTCGTTTGACTACGACATCCGCCAAATCGAGATGCACGGCCTGGCAAAATATGCCAACGCGGTCATCCAATCCGAACTGTCGGAGGATTATTGGTCAGCGCTTTTGCCTCAACAATTGAATTCCTCCTCATCCACTACCCCTTCATTTGTGGTTTTCAAGGCCGCGCAAGCGAAGCTGGGAGACTTGGGCTTTTTGTCCAGGGACATAACCGTGCGAGATCTTCTATTGAACCGCAGCGATGTCCACCATGTGTTTCCCAAGAATTATCTCAAAGGGCGCGGATTCTCGGCTGCT
>NZ_JACIYP010000225.1 GCF_014359905.1 Hoeflea sp.
TTGAACGCGACCTGCGGGAACGGCATTCGCAGGTAGCTGATGATATATTTGTTGGCGAGACGGTCGGTCTGGACCTCCCGTTTCGGCCGTCGCCCGGCGGGATGCTCCAGCTCTTCCGACCGGATCGCCGGTTCGTAAAGGATCCGCCAGCCGGCATCGATCAGGCGATAGGACAGCTCGATCTCCTCCAGCCCGTAGAAGAAATCGGGCAGGAACCCGCCCACCTGGCGCAACGCCGCCGTCCGAAACCCCGCGCAGCCGCCAACGAAGCGGAACGTGTAGAACGGACAGCTCATGTCCACGCTCTTGTCGGTATGCGGGATCAGGTCGACCCGGGCGGCCGGTGCGCCGCGGACATATTTCGACGTCGTGATCGCGCCCAGCGCGGGTTCGGCGGCGAAGCGCTCTCCCAGCCTGTCGAGGAAGTCGGGCGTCTCGATCAGTACGTCATCGTCCAGCAGGACGAGGTATTCGCCCCGCGCCGCCGCGATCCCGTCGTTCCGCGCAACCACGCCCTTGTTATGCCCGCTGAACAGGTACTGGCTGCGGTGAAAGCCGGCCAGCAGCGACTGGCGGGTGCCGCGATCGGAATTGTTGTCGACCAGCACGATCTCGTAATCGCTGCGCCCGGCCAGCATCGGACGCATCCGGTCGAGCACCTGGGCCAGCACCGGGTCGCGCGAAAAGGTCAGGATCACGATCGAGTAGCGCACCGGGGGATCGCTGTCTCCGGCCGCCGCTGCCACTGCCGGGATGGGCTCTGCCGCGCTCATGATCGCGCCAGCTGCAGGTCCTGGGTGCGCAAGCGGCGCTCCGCCAGGTACAGGAACACGATATTGGCCCCCTGCGATACGGCGATAGCCAGTGCCATGCCGCGAATCCCGTAAGGCAGCGCCACGATCAGGGCAATCAGCGTCACCATCGCGGTCAGCAGGCGAGTCAGGAACAATGTCTTGCTGCGGCGCAGCACGATCAGGAATGTTTCGGACGGCAAGTTGAGGCAGAACAGGAAGAAGGCGATTGCCAGCAGCCGCACTTCGCTCGCTGCCTCCGTATACTCACCGGAAAACACCAGGTCGATCAGCGGCCCGGCAAGGAGCATCACCAACCCCAGATAGACACCGGTCAGGACGAGGATCATCCAGCGCATCGACCGCACCGATGCCGCCAGTCCACCCACCCCTCCTTCCGCCAAAGCGCGTGCGGCGCGCGGCTTGTCGATGGAATCGATGGCGGAGGTGATGCTGACCGCAGGATTGGTCAGCGTCCGCGCGGCGGTGAAGACGGCGGCCGCCTGCGGTCCGAACAGCCCGCCCACCAGCATCACCACGGTGGCCGTGCTGTAGACGGTGTAAGGCACCAGGTTCATGACCAGCCACATCGAGAACGGCCAGTGCTGCCGGAACAGTGAAAGACTGACCCGCCAGCGCGGCCAGCGCATTCGCCCGACCACGAGGGCGACGATGGCCGCGGCGGATGACCCCGCGAACCAGCATGCCAGCGCCGAGGGCGCAGTCGGGTTGACGAGGGCGACGCCGATCGCGCCCGCGACCAGAACCGCAAAGAACACCAGCGACAGCAGCGCGGCCATCTCCGGACGCCCAAGCCTGTACAGCCAGCGCCGGCCGAACTCCGCCGCCGCCATCGGCAGCGTGATGATCGCACCCAACAGGCCGGGCTTGACCAGCCAGGTCAGCTCGCTCGACACCCACGGCAAGACAATTGCGATCGATGCGAGAGCGAGCGCGACCACGAGGCTGCCCGCGACGCTGAGCCACCACCAATCGGAATGATAGGCCTGCTCCGCCGCTGCATCGGGGAACACCCGGTGCTCGGTCAGGTATGGCAGCACGATCGCCGAGCGGTGGAACCCAACGGCGAAGAAATAGGCCCCGATGGCGATGCCCAGCGCACCGAACTCGTGCGTCGGCAAGGCACGCCCGAAGATCGCGAAGGCGGCGAGCCCGGCGACGCCCTGCAGCCCCTGGTCCGCAAGCGCGAAGAAGCGTTCGTGTCCCGGTTTGCGCGCCAGCGCTCGCAACCGGGCACGTCGGCTGAAGGCCACGGGTCTACTCCAAAATGGGTGCTCAGGCCTGGGCGTAATAATCCTTGAGGTATTCAGTGTAATCGGACGCATCGCCCACCGCATGCACCTTGGCGTCGACCATCGTCAGCGCGACACCGGAAGGCGTCTCGCCGGCGGAGTTGATCTGCTGGATCGCGGCGCGGACCGCCCTCGCCGGGGTCTGGTTCCACCGCACCAGCAGCGCCAGCGCGTCGAAATGGTGGAGCAGCAGCCGCGTGTCGGTCACCGCGAGAATCGGCGCGGTGTCGACGATCACATATTCATAGCTCTGGCGAAGGTGATCGATCAGCAGGTCGAACTGGCTGGACTGGAACAGCTGCGGCCCGCCGACCGACCCAGGGGCGAGCGGCACGACATGCAGCCCGGTGCGATCCTCGTGCACGACGTCCTGGAGCGGCACCTCGTCCGAGAGAACCTGGAGCAATCCGGCCGATACGCCGGGAACCATTTCCTGAGTGACTGACCGCCGTCGCAGATCGGCGTCGAGCAGGACGACCCTGGAACCGCCCAGCGCCAGCACGCGCGCCATGTTGATCGCCGTCGTGGTCTTGCCTTCCTTGGGCAGGGCCGAGGTGATGCCAATCACCTTGGCACCCCTGCCTCCGGCCGCGAAGCCCAGCGTGGTCGCCAGATTGCGGAACGATTCCGTGTAGGCGGACAGCGGGTGGACCAGCGCAGCCTCCAGCGGATCGTCCGTCTTGGGCGATTCGATCGAGGATCGCACAGTGGGGATGCTGTTCATGTACTCAAGCCCCAGCAGAAGCTCCACATCATCCACGTTCATGATCTTGCGGGTCCAGCGCTCGCGCACGAAGGCGATCGCCAGGCCAACGGCGAGCCCGAGGATCATGCCGATGAACAGGTTGATCGCCAGATTGGGGGAACTCGGGCGAGCGGGCACCGGCGCCGGGGCGATGAGGCGGGTGTCCGGGCGGACCAGCGTGAGGTCGGCGGAGCGCTCGATCCCGGTCGCCAGCAACTGCTGATAGGCTTGGCGGGCGGTATCGGCGTCCTGCTGCAGACGCGCCAGCTGGGCGCCGGCGGCCACGTTGCGGGCCTGCCGCTGCTGCGCGGCCGACAGGCTGGAGGACAGCGAGTCCGCCCCCGAACCGGCGGTCGAGCTTTCGACCCGCGCGGCGCGGGCCAGCGCCGCTTCTTCCCGCTCGATCTGTGCGTCGATCGCTGCCAACTCCTCTTCCGCACCCTGCGCCAAGGGGTGCAGCGGACCGTAGCGTGCGGTATCCGCGGCAACCCTTGCGGCGATCTCGGCGCGCTGGTTGCGAAGGTCCGCCAGCGCCGTCGATCCGATCACCGATGTCCCGCCAACCACCGTGTTGAGATCGCCGGCGGCACTGCGGGTGCGGGCCCGGGCGGCGTCGGCGCGGGCACCGGCGAGCTCGGCCTGGATCGTCGCGATCTCCTGCTCCGCCACGGTCGAACTGGGCTCGTTCAGGATGTTGTTGCGGACGCGGAATTCGGCCAGCGCGGCGTCGGCCTCCTGAACTTTGGCGCGCAGTTCTGCCAACCGCTGGTCAAGTCGGCCGGTCACAGACCGGGACTGCTCGATCTTGCGTTGCAGCTCGATGTCCAGATAGGCTTGGGCAAAAGCGCTGGCGATGGTGGCCGCGGTCACCGGATTGGCGGCGGTGTAGCCGACGTTGAACAGGGTGGTCGTTCCCACCCGCGACACGCTCACATCCTCCAGCAGGGCAATGGCGAGCGCCTGCTTGCGGGTGACATTGGGATCGTCGAAATCCTCGACCTTGGCAGCAAAGCTTTCATTCTGGTCGAGCCGCAGTTTCTCGACCACGCGCTCCGCGACCGGCAGCGACTGCACCGCTTCGATCTGCGCGTCGATCTGCGCGTCGCGCGCGGCATCGCTCTGCGCCGGGGTTTCCCCGGTCCGCTCCTGCGGCGCATATTCCAGCTGCGCGGCCGCAGTGTAGAGGCGCGGCATGAACATGGTCGCGACAAAGGCCAACGCCAGCCCGGCGATCACGCACAGCGCAACGACCGGGGCATGCCTGCGGGCCCGCATGGCGAAGCTGGATACATCCTGCCTGTCGTCGCTGCGGACAAGAACGTCGTCTGCCATTCCAATCGACCCCAATAGTTACAACGAATATATGCCAATCTGCCCCGCGCGGATCGATCGTTCTCACCGCGCCGGGCCGCACTCCACCGCTAGAGCCGCACGGTCGCCGCGACGAGGACCCGAACCTCATCGAATTGCAACCCCGTATCGCCGCCGGAGCTGTCCCGCTTCAGCCATTGCACGCGCGGACCCAGCACCAGATGCCGGAAGGGCGTGTAGTCCGCGCCGGCTTCGACGCGGATGATCGTGTCGTCCCGGTCGATGTCCTCGTAATCGAGCAGCTCCACCGCCCCGTGACCGAACAACAGCAGATTGCGCAGCAGCTCGTGGTCGGCGCGGAGGCGGAAGGTGGTCGCGATATAGCCTGGCGAATCGGAGAGAATGGAATCCTGCGCCTCGCGGCCGACCGAGGCGCTGAGCGTCGTCAGCTGGCTCAGCAGGTAATCGGCCTGGATGTCGACGGCGGGTGCGGCGAGATCCGAGACGGTGGGATCGTCATACTCACGCCACAGATAACCGACGGCGGCGCGGGTTCGCAGCAGCGGCGTCAGATAAAACGCGGCGCCGACCAGCAGACGGGTCTCGGTCCCGCTGCGATCGAGCCTGCCCGCGTCCTCCGCGTCGTAATCGTGGATCAGATAGCTGCCCTGGGCGAACAGCGAGCGGGCCGGGCCGACTTCGAACTCGCCGCGCGCGCTGCCCCGCCAGACCGTCACGTCCCGGTAGTCCTGGTCGATGACGGTGCCTGTGCGCGACCGGACGTCCTCATAGTCGATGCGGTTCATGTCGCCGGAGGCGATGATGCTCATTCGGCCGGCTTCGAAGCTCGCCCGCGCCACTGCCGTGCGGCCATCGATCGGGATCGCTTCGGCAGCCTCCTCCGGGAAGTCGCCGGAATAGGGTTCGGAGAAGGTCCGTCGCGCCTGGAGCCGGCCGTACAGCTCTCCGCGCGCCAGATCGGCGCGCCCCTCGGCCAGCGCATCGTAGCCGGTCTGGTCGCGGACCGGGTTGGAAATGTAGCGCCGCACGTCGCCCACAATTCGCGCGTTCAGCATGTGCCGGCCCCAATCGCTGCGCACATCGATCGATGGCACCAGATCGACAAAGCTGTCCGCTTCGGTTGCCTCTGCGGCGCCGAACACGTTGCTGGTATAGCCGGCAGCCGTTTCGGCCTGCGCCAGGACGCGGAACGAGCGTACCCGGACGCCCAGCGGTGCCAGCCGCTCCTGCCGGCGTTGCAGGACCGTTGGACGGTCCGGGTCGCGCAGGTCGAACGGGATT
>NZ_JACIYP010000226.1 GCF_014359905.1 Hoeflea sp.
TGATCAGGTAGCCCCGGCGAAAGTCGCCGAAGGCAACTGGAAGCGAACTCGCGGCAATATCCGGCATCCCCGGCATCTCAGTGGCCGGGAAGCCCAGAAGCGTGGAAGGCTCGCCCAGCGCCGTGGACGGCTGCCAAAGCTGACGGCCATCCAGATCTCGCAGCTTGCGGATCACGGCAAACGTCGAGCGGTTCATTACCCAACGCGCCGCGCCCGTGAACGAGGACGGCAGCGCATACACCGTGTCGAGGAGTTCATCCTCGGTGATGCCCGTCGCCAAGCTGGCATTGGGCACCCTCTCGATAGCGCCAAGGGGGTTAGTGAGCGCTTGCGTGCCACCCGTGACAAACGTCAGGAAGCCCATCGGCTTATTGGTGCCGTTGCCAGCGATGAACGCCAGACCCTCTTGCAGCGCAAACTCGGTTTCCACCTCGTTAGCAAGCCACTGCTCAAGGTTCACCTCGGCGTCGTCAAGCATCTGCTGCGTTGCCGCAGGGTTTGCATAGATTTCGCCGGGCGTGAACGTCATCGAACCGAACGTCGCGCTTGCCGTTTCGGTCCGCGCCGCCTCCTCACCAACCCAGCCGGATGCAGTGCCGCGCAGGTTGTAAAGCTTCTTGAAGCCCGCCGTGCTGATTGACTGCACCGACGCGATCTGGCGCATCTGCGACACTTCGATCAGCTTGTCGGTGATGGTGCGGTCCCACTCGACAGGCGCAAGATAGCCGCCCTCGGAATCAACGCCCTTGTTGAGCGATGCCTGAACCTCGCCCTTGCGGAAGTGCGCGCGGAAAGCATCAGTGTATTCCCGATCCCGCACGTCGCCAGGCCCGGTGCCATTGAGCGACATTGCCGCAATCTTGGCATTGGCCTGATCGACTGACGCCTGCAATTCCGTAACACTGGAATTGATGCGCTCCATCTTTTCAGTCGTAACCACGTCATCGAACTTGGCGTCAACCTCCCTGACCTTCTGGTCTTGGGTTTCCTTGAACGCCTTGAAGTCTTTGTTCAGGCTCTCGATGACAGCCTTGATATCGCCGGTTGCATCAGCGCGCACGGCGACGATCCCGCGAACTTTCGCGGGCTGCATGATCTTACTCATGTCAGTCTCCTATTGTTGGAGGGTTAAACGAAGGCCCTCGAAAAGAGCCGATACGTCGCCAGCGTCGTGCGTAGCGGTTAGGGCAGCGTCATGCGTGCCCCCTTTTGCGTCGGCCAGAAGCGCACGGCGTTCTGACCTTGGCATTCCTGTTTTAGCGAGCGCGGTATCAATCCGCCGCTTCGCGTTGACGGTGCCGACCGTTGCGGCGCGCGCCTTATCTTCTGTCACCTGATCGGCAGCAAGGAAGCTGTCGGCAAGACCAGCATCGACGGCCTGCTCGCCGTTGAACCATGTTTCGTTATCCATCCATTCTGCCGCCTGCGCCTTCGTGACGCCCGCGCGATCAGAATAGACTGCCGCCATCGCATCATCGAACGGCTCGATAGTCGCGGCAGCCTCTGCCAAATCGTGCCGGTTGCCGATCACGACCACCCATGCGTTGTGTATCATCAGAAACCCGGCCTTACCGATCTGGATTTCATCACCAGCCATCGCAATAATTGACGCGGCCGATGCCGCAAGGCCAAGAATGCGAACTGTCACCTTTTGCGGGTGCGCGCGCAGAGCGTTGTAAATCGCCACGCCCTCGAAAAAATCGCCGCCGGGGGAGTTGATATCGACACAGACCTCTTGATCTCCGATGCCGCGCAGCGCCGCCGACACGCGCCGAGCCGTGACGCCTTCGCCGAAGATATCCTCGCCGATCGCATCCAGAATGCTGATCGTGTTATTTTCGCCCGCCGCCTTGGGCGCAAGAGCGGCATTCCACCGCTCGATTGCGTCCTCGTCGGGCTGAAAAGCGCATACTGTGGGCAGCTTTTGCGCATCAAGTTTCGGTAGTTTGCGAAGGCTCATTGCTCGCTCCTGTTTGTTGCCCTAGCGGTAGGGGCAGGTCATCGCGCGCCGGGAAATCCAACGCCTCACGCACCTCTGCCGGATGCATCCATGGCGAGTGCCCGCCCGCGCCGAGCGCCTTGGCGAAGAAGTCCGCCTGATCTTTCATGTTGCCACGCAACAGCGCGCCCGGATTGAACTTGGCCTCATACCTGTTCGCCTCGGCGTCGGTCATAAGCGATCTATCAACCGCCTGCTCCCAAGCCTCGAACCACGGATTCAGGCCATACCGCACGAAAGCCTGCCCGAGAACGTCAATGCCAGTGCCCCAGCTTGTGTCGTCCATGCCAAGAAACGGGCGCGGCACGCCGAACGGACGAGCGATCTCTTCAATCTGGTGTTTGCGCTGCTCAATCGCCTGAGCGTCCTTGCCAGTCGTGCCGCCGGGCGAAACTTCCATGCCCTCTTCCAGAACCATTGAGCGATGTGCGTTCTCCGCGCCCTCGCGCTGTTCCATGCTGGCGACAAGCCGGTCATATGCCTCTGGAGATAGCTTGCCGGGATGACGCAGCACCTGTCCGACCATCATGCCGTTGCGAAACAACCGCGCCGCCGCCGCCTCTGTCTGAACCGCCAGCCCGATAGCCTCCGCCGCCTGCCTGACCAGCGAAAGGCCATTCAGGCCGTTCTCGGAAAGCCCGTTGCGCACATGGAAAATCTCGCCCTGCTGAAACAAGCGCGGCTCTGCGCCGGGCTTCTGCCACTTGTATTCAATGCTCCAATCGGCCTTCTGTTTGACCAAAACATGCGCCGATGTGAGCGGCACAAGCTGCGTGATCCGTGATCCGCTGCGCACGATCAACGCATAGGCGTCGCCCTCGACAAGCGCCTGCTGCTGCATGAATGTGCGAAACTCGAATGCCGTCTGCCACGCATTTGGGCGGCGATGTAAAAGCCTGAACAACGGGTGATCCGTCGCCTTCTCTTTCGTCTCCCGCTCCCGCAGGTGAAACGGCAACATGCCAACGCTGTAAGAAATCAGCGAAACGCACCGATAAACCGTCGTGTTTTTCATCGCCGCCTTTGGCGTGATAGACGCGCCGGAATGCGTCATGCCGCCCGACCCGCCATCCCGGATGAACTCCAGCAAGCGCGGATCATTCGTGCCGCTGAAAAACTCAGTCTCCCCAGCCATAGCGCGCGCTGATTGTGCCGCCTCCCGTTTGTCAGAGCGGCGCAGAAAGTCAAAAATGCCCATTCATGCCCCTCTAGACGAACAGAAGTCCGCGTTCTTCATAAACGCTCGGCTCGTCACTCTCGTTTGCGACCGCCGCACCGACGGCCATTGCCGCCGCGACCGCCAAGTCGATCCGCGCCATCGCGCGCTGTTTCTCGAACCGCCGCAGCCCCGCCGGACTCATCCAGAACGTGCTTGACGCCACCGCAGACCGCAGCGCCGGGTTGACAGCTATGCGCAGCCGTCCCTCAAGTAACAGTTTTTCGAACTCGTTGATGCTGTCAGGCATCCAGAGCGGCGAATCCTTGCGCCTGTTCGTCCCTTGCGGATGCTCGATCAGGGGCAGCGTCACGCCCATCTCATCCAGCGTTATTTCAAAATTGCGGATTAGCCATCTGTCATAGGCCACTGCCACGACCTCAAATCGCGCCGCCATATCCACCAGATCGGCAGCGACCCGGTCAAACCGCACTACCTTGCCCGGTGTCGCCGTCAGATGCCCATGATCAACCCACACGTCATATGGCGCGCGATCATCCCGCACCCGGCCATGCAGCGTGTCGGCGGGCGTGTAGCCATGCGCAAACATGGCGAATTTCGGATCGCCGCTTTCCGTTTTGCCGTCGCGGAATATCTGCACCCGCGCCGTCATGTCCTTCGTCGCGCCAAGGTCCAGCCCGAACCAGCATTCCTGCCCCTCGAACTCGTCCAGCTTCATATCCGGGTCTTCGCAGGCTTCCCACAATTCCCGGCTGATCCATGCCGTCTCGGCGTCTGTCCACTGGCAGAAATGCAGCCGCCGAATGCCATTCGCCTTGCCTGGGATCGCCTTGGCCTGCGCCGCCACGTCCGCAAGATAGCTTTCCGTGATCGTCACGCCCAATAGCGGGTTTGCCTTGATCCAGCAGGACGGATCGTCAAGTGGATCGTCATCATCATCGAGGGCGCAAATATACGAGAACGTGGTATCGTCCTCGACTTCGCCATGCGCCACATTGACCGCGTGTTCGTGTTCCTCCCAACATACCGAGTTTCGATCCGACCCGCTATTCGTGATCATGAACACAAGCGGGTTGCGCCTGAATTTGAAACCACGCTCCAGCATTTCCAGCGTGTCGCGGTTCGGGTGTTCGTGCAACTCGTCGATCATAACGAAATGCGGGCGCATCCCGGAGCCGGTCTTGCCTGTATCCCGCCCGACCGGACGAAAGAAACTCCCGTTCTCCATCCATGCCAGGTTGTTCACCGGGTTGATGCCCGTGGGCGTAAGTCGCTGCTCAAGCGCCGGTGACTGGCGCACCATCGCGACAGCATCGTTGAACAAGATGCGCGCCTGATCCATCTTGGCAGCCGCCGCAAATATCTGCGCGCCAGGTTCACCATCCGCGACAAGACCGTAAAGCCCGATCCCGCCCGCAAGGGGACTTTTGCCGTTGCCCTTACCTTGCTCGATGTAGGCCCGGCGGAATCGCCGCGTCCCGTCTGCCCGCTTCCACCCGAAGATCGCCCCGACGATGAACTCCTGCGCCGGGTGCAACTGAAACGGCTGGCCCTCGAACTGCCCCTCGCTCAGCCGCAGCACATCAGGGAAAAACCCCAGCGCCCGCGCCGCCGCCTTCTTGTCCCAGACCAGCCCGCGATTGCCCGCTTCATCAAGATCGCGAAGGTGCCTTTCGCACGACGCGCGCACATGCGGCCCGGCGATGATCCCTCCGGAGACGACATTTTGAGCGTAGGCCGTGGCCGGATCATGCGAAGTATTCTGCCGCCGGGTCCGCTTTGCCATCACTATCCTGTGCGTTGACCTTCGACCGGCTGGAAGGTGTCATGCCAAATTCAGCCAGCAAGGATTGCAGCCGCCGCGCTGCGTCGTTCCGCATCGCGACCGCCGGATGCGCCTTGATCAACCCGGCCTCTGTCTTGTATGTCTCACCGCCCGCCGCGGTGATCGCGTCCCGCGCGCTTAGCCAATCGGCCCGCGCCTCGCACATCAACTCAACCGCCATCGCGTCGGCTTCGGTAAGCACGCCCATGCAATCCAGAATGCCGATCACGTAACCCCAAGCATCACGGCCCCGGTCGCTCATATCGGCTGGCGCAGAAGGACGCTCACGCCCCGGCTTCGGCTCATTCCTGGCCCCGCGATCCGCCCGATTTGTGCCGCGCACGATCTTCAAATGCGAAGGCGTCGGCTTGCGTCCTTTGGTCATTTGGGAATTTGCTCCAATTTTGGCATAGTCGAAAGAAAGGA
>NZ_JACIYP010000227.1 GCF_014359905.1 Hoeflea sp.
AAGACAGCAATCCGATCAACAAGGCGCTGACCCGTGCCTATCAGCCGGGGCTCGACTCGGTAATGCGGCGTCCGAAAGCGACGCTGGTCATTGCCGGACTGCTCTTCGCGACGACGTTGGTGCCCTTCACGCGGCTGGGCGGCGAATTCCTGCCTCCGCTCGATGAGGGCGATCTGCTCTACATGCCGAGCGCGCTTCCCGGGCTTTCGCCGGGTGAGGCATCGGCACTGCTTCAGCGGACCGACCGCCTGATCAAGACCGTTCCCGAAGTCGACACCGTTTTCGGCAAGGCCGGCCGCGCTGACACCGCCACCGATCCCGCGCCGCTGACGATGTTTGAGACGACGATCAGCTTCAAGCCGCGCGAGGAATGGCGCGAGGGGATGACGCCCGACAAGCTGGTCGAGGAACTCGACCGGGTGGTCCGGGTCCCGGGCCTCGCCAATGTCTGGGTGCCCCCGATCCGCAACCGCATCGACATGCTCGCGACAGGCATCAAAAGCCCGATCGGGGTCAAGGTCTCAGGCGAGGATCTGGGCGAGATCGAACGCGTGGCGCTTCAGGTCGAACAGATTGCCAAACAGGTACCAGGTGTCAGTTCGGCGCTCGCTGAAAGACTTTCGGGCGGGCGCTACGTCGATGTCGATATCAATCGCCTGGAAGCGGCCCGCTACGGGCTCAACATCGCCGACGTGCAACAGATCGTCTCGGGTGCGATCGGCGGTGCCAATGTCGGGCTCACGGTCGAGGGGCTGGCACGCTATCCGGTCAACGTGCGCTATCCGCGCGAGATTCGCGACAGCGTCGATGAGCTGCGCAACCTTCCGGTTCTGACCCCTGCGGGACAGCAGATCACGCTTGGCACAGTGGCGGATGTCCGCGTGACCAGCGGTCCGCCCATGCTCAAGAGCGAGCAGGGCAGGCCGACCAGCTATGTCTATGTCGACGTGCGCGGGCGCGATCTCACCTCGGTGGTGGGCGATTTGCAGGAAGCAATCGGAGCCGAGGTCGATCTGCCCGCCGGCGTCAGCCTGTCCTATGCTGGGCAGTTCGAATATTTGACCCGCGCCTACGAGCGGTTGCAGATCCTCGTGCCGGCGACGCTGGCGATCATTTTCCTGCTACTTTACCTGATCTTCCGCCGCTTCGACGAGGCGCTGCTGATCATGGGCACGCTGCCATTCGCGCTGACTGGCGGGTTCTGGCTGCTCTACCTTATGGGATACAACCAATCCGTCGCCACCGCCGTCGGGTTCATTGCGCTGGCAGGCGTGTCAGCGGAGTTCGGCGTGGTCATGCTGATCTACCTCAAGGCCGCACTCGAGCGGCGCGGCGCCAATCCGGACGCGACCGACGTGAGCGAAGCCATTCGCGAAGGCGCGTTGCTGCGGGTCCGGCCCAAAGCGATGACGGTTGCGGTCATTCTTGCCGGCCTGTTTCCGATCCTGATCGGAACGGGTGCGGGCTCGGAAGTGATGAGCCGGATCGCCGCACCGATGATCGGCGGGATGATCACCGCTCCGCTGCTGTCAATGTTCCTTCTTCCCGCCGCATACCTCTTGTTGCGGCGCCCCCGGATCGAAAGGCCGACCCAACCCCAAGGAGACGAAGAATGCGTAGTGCAACCCTCATGACGATGCTCGCCGCCACACTGGTGCTTGCCGCATGCGATGCGAGCGAGGAAACCGGCACCATGCCCATGGCAAGCGAGGACATGCCGATGATGCAGTCCGGCGAAGCCGGGCGTACCGCGAGCGCCGAAGGCACGATCACTGCCATCGACGCGGATGCCGGTACCATCACGGTCGATCACGGAGCGGTCCCGGCTGTCGACTGGCCTGCCATGACGATGGCGTTCGAGGCCGGGGAAGCGCTGCGCGGTGAACTCGCAGTGGGCGATGCGGTGACTTTCGAGTTCCGGACAAGCAATGCCGGTAACGAGATCATCTCGGTAACCGAGCGGTGAACGAAGCGACTTTCAGTCCGTTGAGGTATCGAATGGTTGAAAACCAGGCCCGTGCCGCCGCCATTCTTGAAAATCGATTGGCAGGCCGGGCAGAGCCCCCCGCGCCGCAATCGGTGTTCCGCCGAGCCTGACGCCTTGCCGCTCATGTCTCGACGCGAAACGCATGCGTTTGGACCCATAAGGAGTAGAAATGATGCCGAGGAACCTAGACACACCCTCTCGCCGGCTTCGCGCCGGATTTACCGCTCTGTCGCTGAGCATTCTCGCCGCATGCACCAGCGCTGTGCAGGCCGCGCCTTACGTGATGTTCCGCGATCCCCAGTGCGGATGCTGCGAGGAATGGGCCAAGCACGTCCGCGCCGAACTCGGTTACGAGGTCGCCGTGCGTGAAGACCGGCCGATGGCCGAGGTCAAGGCGGAGGCAGGCGTCCCCGGCACTCTTCGATCCTGCCACACGATGGAAATCGAGGGTTATGTCATCGAGGGCCATGTTCCGGCCCGCGAGATCGAGCGGCTGATCAAGGAGCGGCCCGAGGGCGTGCGCGGCCTCGCCGTTGCCGGAATGCCGCTGGGTTCCCCCGGCATGGAAGCGGGAGGCCGGTCGCAGCCCTTCGAAGTCGTCGCCTTCGGACCCGGCGGCGCGAAGGTCTACGCCGCCTATCCATGAATTCTCGAGAGGAGATTGCCATGCCGCAAGCGGACGATGAACATGCAATAGGCGCAGTCGCGACGCCGGGTACCGCGGTCGATCCGGTCTGCGGGATGGAGGTCGAGATCGAAGGTGCGGCACACGTGGCCGAGCACGAGGGCACGCGCCATTACTTCTGTTCGGGGCGCTGCCACGACAAGTTTCTAGCCGATCCCGATCTCTACCTCTCGGGCCGGCACCTGGATGCCGTCGAGGATGTGCGCGAAGGGACGATCTACACCTGTCCGATGCATCCGGAGATCCGCCAGCCAGGACCGGGATCGTGCCCTATCTGTGGCATGGCGCTCGAACCCGAGACGATCAGCCTCGATGAAGGTCCCGATCCCGAACTCGTCGACATGCGCCGCCGGTTCTGGGTCAGCGCGCTCCTGACCCTGCCGCTGTTCATTTATGCGATGGGGGACATGGTGCCCGGAATCGGTTTTGACCGTCTGATCGCGCCGGAATCGGCGCAATGGGCCCAGTTGCTGCTCGCAAGTCCGGTTGTGCTGTGGGGTGCCTGGCCGTTCTTCGTGCGCGCCTGGCAATCGCTCCGGACGCGCAATCTCAACATGTTCACGCTGATCGGCTTCGGCGTCGCCATCGCCTATCTCTTCAGCCTCGTCGCCACTCTCGCTCCCGACATGTTCCCCGAGGCGTTCCGCGATCACTCGGGGCGCGTGGGCGTTTATTACGAGGCGGCGGCCGTGATAACCACGCTGGTCCTGCTCGGCCAGGTGCTCGAACTGAAGGCGCGCGGGTCGACGTCCAGCGCCTTGCGGGCGCTGCTCGAGCTTGCGCCCCCAACCGCGGTCAAGATCTTCGGCGGCGGTGATGAACGCGAGGTGCCGCTCGACCAGCTGGTCACCGGCGACCGGCTTCGGGTGCGGCCCGGCGACAAGGTGCCGGTCGATGGCGAGATCGAGGAAGGGGCGAGCGCAGTCGATGAATCGATGATCAGCGGCGAACCTTTGCCGGTTGCCAAGAAGGCCGGAGATCCCGTGATTGGCGGAACGGTCAATCAGACCGGCGGCTTCGTCATGCGCGCTACCAATGTCGGCAAGGACACGATGCTGTCCAAGATCGTGCAGATGGTGGCGGCGGCTCAGCGCAGCCGAGCGCCGATACAAAGGCTGGCCGATCAGGTCGCGGGCTGGTTTGTGCCGGTTGTCATCGGCATCGCTGCGGTCACGTTCGCGGTCTGGGCTTTCTGGGGGCCGGCACCTGCGCTCGCCTATGCTTTGGTCAACGCGATCGCCGTGCTCATCATCGCCTGCCCCTGCGCCCTGGGGCTTGCCACTCCAATGTCGATCATGACCGGTACGGGCAAGGGCGCGCAGCATGGCATCCTGATCCGCAATGCCGAGGCTCTCGAAACGCTCGAGAAGATCGACACGCTGGTGGTCGACAAGACAGGCACGTTGACGATGGGCAAACCCGACCTGGTTGCCGTGACCCCGATGGCCGGGATCGACGAAGCCGAGTTTCTGTCCGCCGTGGCCGCGGTTGAAATGGGCAGCGAGCATCCACTGGCGCACGCGATCGTCGAAGGTGCGCGAGGCCGCGGCATATCGCCTGCCAGCGCCACCGCGCTCTCGTCGACGACCGGCGAAGGCGTGGAAGCGACGGTCGGCGAGCGGCGGGTCGCGATCGGCAACGAGAAGCTGATGCAAAGCGTTGGCATCACCGATGAGGACTGGCTAGCCTCCGCCCGGGATGGCCGCGAGCAGGGCCGCACCGTGATGTTCGTGGCGTTTGATGGGCAGCCGGCGGGGCTCCTCGCCGTCGCCGATCCGATCAAGCCTACGAGCGCCAGTGCCATTGCGGCGCTTCACCAGCGCGGAATCCGCGTCGTGATGCTGACCGGTGACAGCCGGGCGACGGCCGAAGCGGTGGCGCGCGAAATGGGCATCGATGAAGTGCACGCCAATGTCTCGCCGGAGGACAAGCACCGGCGGATCGAGGAGCTCAAGGCGGAAGGCCGCCGGGTTGCCATGGCAGGAGACGGCATAAACGACGCGCCCGCGCTGGCGGCCGCCGATGTCGGGATTGCCATGGGAACAGGCACCGATGTAGCAATCGAAAGCGCCGGGGTGACGCTGGTTCGCGGAGACCTCACCGGCGTGGTCCAGGCGATCGTGCTGTCACGTGCGACGATGCGCAATATCCGGCAAAATCTGTTCTTCGCCTTCGCCTACAACACGCTCGGTATTCCGGTTGCTGCAGGTGTGCTGTTTCCCTTTACCGGCTTACTGCTGAACCCGATGATCGCTGCGGCGGCGATGAGCCTCTCCTCGGTATCAGTGATCGGCAACGCGCTGCGTCTGCGTCGTCTGCGATTGTCGGCGTCGCAGACCAGCTCGCCTGAGGAAAGCGTTTGGTGAAGCTCGATAGTCCCGAAAGCTAGCTGGCGATTTCCTGTCACCTAATCGCGTTTCTTTGAAGGATGCTGCAGATGCCGTTCTACTCCATGGACGAGCTCTCTGCATGGCAGATCGTCGTCGGTTGCAACTTCGCTTCTCTCGGGGACGCGGGCCTCATTGTTTTCGCCTATGTTATCGCATCCCTGGCGGCGAACGGTTGCTATTGGCTACGCAGCCCGAAGCAACGTTCGCTGACGGTCTTTCTGGGAACCGGGCAAATTGTCCCGTTTGCTCTAAAATTTGTCGCGTTACGGGTACCGTGGGGTTGGAACTATCCCGAGCGGATGCTCATATTGTTGGGGATCGGAGTGATC
>NZ_JACIYP010000228.1 GCF_014359905.1 Hoeflea sp.
AGCGATCTTGCGTGCCGCCGAAGCGCCTCGCTTTCCAGATCGCGCATCGGGAACACGAACAGGCTGCCGCTGGAAGGTGAGACGAAATATGCCTCACCTTCCGATCTGTCTTCCACCTTGTAGCGTCGGACACGCACTTTCCGGCCGATCGCCATGTGTGAAACGGTTCAGCTGAAGTAGTTGTAGTAGGTCTGTTCCTTCTGCGCGTTGCCCATCTGGCGAATGCGGCCCTGGCTGGCGCGATTGAACCGGCGCAGCGCGATGAAAGATGTCAGCCTCTTAAGCATTTTGCCCTCTCCATGATCGATTCATGTCTGCTCATGTCTGCCGGAGTTCCGCATTCACGTCAATCAGCCATTGCTCGATAGCATAAAGTGTCCAGACCAGCCAAGGTCCTGGCGCCGGGAGATCGCCTTTCGACAGATCCGAAAGCGCCTCCGGATCGACGAGGTTCCGGCACAGCGCCGCCTCGTATGGCGCGCCGGTCGGAAGACGGTCTTTCAAGGGGCCCGCCATCAGACGGTCGTAGGGCAGAACGAAGCCGCGCTTTTGTGCCCCCGACAGGATGGCCAGGGGCAGCACAGTCCGCGCCGCGTCGATCACCGGCCGTTTCAGCGGCGATGTCAGATAGCTGTCGCAGACCGTTCCTGGGCCGGTGGTTTCGGGGCGCAGATCGTCGGCGGCGAGGCTGGATGCATGAGCCAGCATCGCGTGTCCCAGGAACGGGACTCTCGCCTCGCAGCCATGTTGCATCGCCACATCGTCGAGGTCGCGCAGCAGACGGTCGGATGTGAATCGCAGCAGGCAGATGTCACGCAGCCGGTGGTGCAGCGCAGCTGTCGGATCCCGATCGGCGGCTATGATCGGCTCGATGTCGCAGGGCGGGGTGCCCGGAAGCAGCCTGTTCAGCACCGATCCATCACAATAGCTTGTGCGGTCGATCAGCCAGGCGGCCAAGGCTTCCGGGGATGGGGTCTTGCCCGCGAAATGGCGAAGGCAGTCGTTGTTCCAGACATAGCCGTTGTACAATTCGTCAAGCCCGGTCCCGGTAAAGACCACGCGCCCGTCAGGCTGCGAACCGCGCGAGAACACAAGCGCCGCATTGATTGCATCCACCGTAGGCTGGTCCATGGCGGCCAGGCATCGGTCGATGTCCCCGGCGGCGGCCGCCGGGTCGAGTTCGATCGTCTCCAAAGGCAGACCGAGGCATCTGGCAGCCTTCCCGGCCTGCGTTCCTTCGTCCAGAACGCTGTCCTTGATGGAAAGCGTGCGAAGGATGACATGCGCGCCCGCGCGATCCAGCAGGCGCGCAAGCAGAGCCGAGTCGACCCCGCCGCTGAAGAAAACCGGCGCGTGCTGGCCTCGGGCGATCACATCTGCCGCCTGGCGGGTCACGCTGTCCATGGCCACGTCGAGCAAGCCGCCCCTGCCCGGATGCGGGGCGGGCGCCGGGGTCACGATCTTGCGGCGCGGCGTGAAGTCTGGCGCCTCGAGAAGCAGCCATTCCCCCGGCATCACGGCGTGGATGCCTTCGATGATCGTCCGCGGCTGCGCGATGCTTCCGTGACGCAACAAACCGGCGACGGCGCGCCGGTCGATGGCAGGTGTTGCGTCCTCGCAGCAAGCCAGCGCCCGCACGCTCGAGGAAAAGCGAAAGCCGTCTTGCGTGAGGCGGTAATACAGCGGCTTCACCCCGGCCGGGTCGCGCGCAATGAGCAGGCGCTGCCAATGCCCGGCGCCATCGTGCAGCACTGCCGCAAAGGCGTAGTCACCGTTCAGGCCGGGACGCTCTGCCAGCGGATCGGCGGCGCGCAGCACCGGCACGATGCGGGCGAGAAGCGCCGCGGTGTCATGGGCGCCTGACCCGGCGGTGTCATACAACTCGCCATTGTATACCAGCGCGATCCTTGCGTCGCGCGCATGTATGGGCTGCTCTTGCGGTGGCTGCCGGATCGCGAGGAGCGTGTGCCCCATCCAGTAGTCGTGGTGCAGCTCCATCGCCTGTGCGTCGGGGCCGCGGATCTGCAACCGGCGCATCGCGGCCTCGATACGCCCTGGCGAAGGCACACGCCCGACGCCGCCGATCAACCCGCACATGCCGTGCCCATCCGTTGTTTTGGCTTGTTGCAGCGGTGCCGGCTTGGCATAGTCGCCTTGCCTCGTTGACAGAGCGGCAGGAGAACGGGATGTGGGAAATGCGCGGTCCTGTCATCGTCGCGCCGGTACTGGAAGTGGTCGTTGCCGAACAATGCAATCTGACCTGCCGTGCCTGCTCGCATCTTTCTCCTGTCGCCCCCAAGAACTTCGCGAATCCCGTCGAGACTGGCCGCGCGCTGGGGGTCTTGTACACCGCCTTTCACATGAAGGTGGTGAAACTCATGGGCGGGGAGCCCTTGCTGCATCCCGACTTCGCCGCGGTCGTGGCTGCCATCCGAAGCGCGGCGCCTGCGGCCGAGCTTCATCTGGTCACGAACGGCCACCTGCTCTCTCGCATGGATCTGTCCGAAATGGACGGCATCGACCAGATCACGGTCTCGATCTATGCGAGTGCCACCATCGCCCGCTCAGGGCGCGCCGCACTCGAACAGGCTGATCGGCGTGGAATAAGGGTGGTGCAGCAGGCCATGGAGCAGTTCAATGAGTCCTATTGCGAACACCCGCACTCCGACCCGGACATGACGAGGCGGATCTACCGCGCGTGCAAGATTGCGCATGACTGGAACTGCTTCACCCTCAGAGCGGGCTTTTTCTACAAATGTCCGCAGGCCTACGCGCTGACAACGGTTCTTGGCAGCGCGGCGAGCGGCGCGCATGCCGACAATGGCGTCGATCTGACCGACCCGGCATTTGCCGATCCGGCCGTGCTTGCGGATCGCTTGCACGACTATTTGTCGGCTGACCAGCCCTTGCCCGCGTGCCGCCATTGTCTTGGGTCCTCGGGCCGCGCGTTTCGGCACGAACAGCTTCCCCGCCGCCTTTGGCGAAGCGCCCAGAGCCAGGCGCCCTCCGGGCTGCTGACGTAACGGGCAGGACGGGACCGGCGGATGAAGATACTCGGCCTGAGCGGCGCCCTTTTCCACGATGCGGCGGCGTGCCTGATAGACGGCGACCGCATCGTCGCCATGGCAGAGGAAGAACGGTTCACGCGCCGCCGCCACGCCTTCGACGCCCTGCCCCGGAACGCCATCGCCTTCTGCCTCGCGCAAGCAGGTCTAAAACCAGCGGATCTCGACGTGATCGCCTTGGGTTGGGATGCTCGTCTGGCGCCGCACCTGACCGCCATCTCGCATTATACCGGCCGCGTATGCGCCTTGGCCGAGGTGCATCAGGCCATCGAGGCGGGGGCAGAGCTGGTGCCGGTCGCACATCATCTGGCGCATGCAGCATCTGCCGCGGTGAGCTCGGGCTGGCCCGAGGCGGCGATCCTTGTCGTCGATGGACAGGGCGAAACTGCCTCGACGGCCATCGGCGCCTACCGCAATGGTCGCATCACGATCGGGCGCACCTTCGGGACGGATCTCTCGATCGGGCAGCTTTACCGGACCATCACGAACTTTGTCGGCTTGCCGCCATTCGCCGAGGGCAAGGCCATGGGGCTTGCGGCCTATGGCGATGCGGCCGCCGCGCCGCAGCTGCCCGTCTCGCTCACGCCCGACGGCTACGCCTTCGGCTTTGACGCGCGAGGCGGCGCGACCGGGCCGGATCTTGACCGGGCGATCCTTGGCTGGCTCGATGCACGGGGGTTGCAGCCGCACAGGATTGCGCGGCGTTACGACTTCGTCACCGGCCCTGCACCCGAGAATGACCTGCCGCCGCCGGCTGCGCTGGCGCTGGCGGCATCGGTGCAGCGCACGACCGAAGATCTGATCGTGCATCTCGCCCGGCTTGCCACGTCGCAGGCAGGAACCTCGCGCCTGGCATTTGCCGGGGGCGTTGCACTTAACTGCGTCGCCAATGGCCGCCTGATCGCAGAGCGGGTGGTGGACGATCTGTATGTGCCGCCGGTAGCCAATGATGCCGGCACGGCGCTGGGGGCGGCGCAGGTGGTGGCACTGGAGGCCGGATTTCGGCCGACCCTCGCCGGGTACGGGTTGGGGCCGCGCCTGCCCCCGCAAGGCGTTCGAGACGCCTTGGGCCGGTTCGGTGTTCGCTTCCGAACCCTGTCAGATCCATCGGAGTGGGCCGCACGCGCCATCCTGGACGGACGTATTCTGGGATGGGTAGAGGGGCGCGCCGAGATCGGGCCGCGGGCGCTTGGCCGTCGGTCGACCATCGCCGCCACGCAGGGCGGACGGGCGTGGAGCGACCGGATCAATGCCGTGAAGCGCCGCGAAGCCTGGCGGCCGCTGGCGCCGTCGCTTGCCGAGGAGCGGGCCGATACCTTTCTGGCGCCGGGCGCGGGCTCTCGCTGCATGGTCCGCTCCGGAGCGGTTGCCGCCGCGGGTCTGGATGCGCTCTCTGCCTGCGTGCATGTGGACGGATCGACCCGGGCCCAGCTGGTTCCCGCCGACGACAGCCCCTACAGGCGCCTGATCGACGCGGTCGGCCGGATGAGCGGTGTTTCCGCGATCCTGAACACATCGTTCAACCCCGGCGGCGCGCCGATCGTTTCGACACTCAAGGACGCGTTGTCGGCCTTCTATACCAGCGAACTGGATGCGCTGGTGATCGAGGACATGCTGATCGAAAGGGAACCGGGATGAAACCCCGCGCGCCCCTCTCGATGCAACCGAGGAACTCGATCTGCCATGGATGACGACAGCGGGACCGGCGCGGCCAGCCTGACATTGGAGTTCGAGGATCGCGACGACTTCGACATGCTGTGCGACGCAGCTCGGCTTGCGGGGCGCACTCCGGAGGAGTTCGTCCTTGAGGAGATAATGTATCTCGCCGGCATGATCACAGCGACGGGTGGCACGCAGCATGTCATGCTTGCCCGTCACCATCGCGAACGGAACGCCGAGTTCTTTGCAGCGTTCCGTGAGGGTGCGATGCACGATGCGGCGATCGCCGACTGGGCGCGGTCGCAATCCCGCCGGAGACATCCGACCCTGGCCGAAACCATCGCCTGGGCCGAAGAACTGCACGCGGAGCAAACGGACGCTGCGGGGGCGCCTTATTTCGGTCATCTCGAACGGGCGGCAGAGCATCTTGTGCGACACTTTCCCGATGCGGGCCCCGCAGAACGGCATGCCGTCTGGCTGCACGATGCCTTGGAGGATCAAGGGGTGACGCCGGATGACCT
>NZ_JACIYP010000229.1 GCF_014359905.1 Hoeflea sp.
TTTCGTGAATATGCCTTTGTTCCGGGGCTTTCCAGACAATTCGCGTAAATCGTGCTGAGTCGTGTGAACGGGCGGAAGCGCAACAAGCCATAACGAACCCAAAGCATCAGGCCAACCAAACTGTATTTATTATAGATCATTATTCTTGCCGCCCCGCCGAACTTGAGCACACGCCAGACCTCGTCTACAGCGCGCTTCGTATCGGGACTGTGATGCAGAACTCCCCAAGAATAGACCAGATCAAAGACACCTTCACCAAATTCAAGATTCTCTGCATCGCCAACCTGGAGGCAGGACGTCAGATCAAAGAGTTCGAGTCTTTGCCGGGTGAAGGAGACAGCCCGTTCAGTCAAGTCCAGTCCATAGAGATCAGCACCTGCCTGAGCAAATCTTTGATGATCGGCACCGAGACCAACGCCGATTTCGAGGACCTTTTTCCCTCGCCACGAATCGAACCTGGCAAAGTCCAGTATGTAGGGTTCGAGCTCATATCTTCTCTTTGCATGCGCGAGAAATCCTGCCCGGTCATGAGACCTCAAATACAGATCTTCACCGCAGGCTGCCTCATTCCAGAAATCACGAACTTGCCGCTTTTCGACCGCACCAGGTTCAAACATGATCTTCATTGCTCCTCTGACCGATCACACAATCTTGCCGGAGACTGAAAAATGCATTCAAGTAAGTCTCGACTCAGGCATCAACGAACCGTCGGCACCAGATTTCCACGCACATAAGAGAAAACAGAATGTAGCTCGCATCCGCTTTGCCTGCATCGTTTGCCGCGATCATGCGTTGCACAGCCTGCGGATCGAACAGACCTCGTCTTCGCAGGCTCCTCTCTGAAAGAAGATCTGCCATCATTTCTCGTAATTCATACCGCATCCAGCGTCGCAAGGGAGCGCCAAAACCCGTCTTTGGTCGATAGATGACATCATGCGGCAGATGGGATTCCATCGCCTTTTTCAAGACCCATTTTCCCTCCCTTCCGCGCTGTTTGAAGCGGTCCGGTATCGCTGCAGCCAATGCAACCAGATCGCGATCCAGAAATGGCACCCGCACTTCGACCCCTGCGGCCATCGACATTTTATCCGTATACATCAAATTATGGTCAGCCAGAAAAAACCGCTGCTCGAGAGCAAGCATGCGATCAACAGGACACGTCTCGGGCGGCAACTCCGCAAGGAGATCGAGCATCGGCTGCTCGGCGCGAATGCCTGTTATCGCATTTCGCATTTCAGCACTGTAGAGCGGCACAAGATCATCCCGACGAGCCCAGAAGAAGTAGGCGGCAAGACGGGCATCACCGGTTTCTTCCATGCCCGAGAACAATCGCGCTGCCCGTCGCCCGAGCGCTGTGCGCTGATCGAGTGCGCGGCCCAACCTGCCAAGGCCACTCCGCGCAATGTCCGGCAACCACGACCAGACCGGTTCGTATCTCAAGGCCAGATGCCGACGATATCCGGTGAAGAGATCATCGCCGCCTGCACCGGACAGAAGCACCTTGATACCGGCCTGTCTTGCAAGCTTCGATATATAGAGCACATTCAGCGGCGCCGGATCAGCCAGCGGCTCGTCCAACTGCCAGACCATTTCCTCGAGGTCGTTTGCCATCCGGCTTGAATCGACATCAACGACTTCGAGCGGAACGCCAAGATGTGCCGCCACTCTTCTGGCGTATGGAAGGTCCTCCGTCTCGCCGCTGTCCGCACCTCCCTTCGCTTCGATCGTGAAGCATCTCAAGTCGGGCAACTGTTCTCTGGCAAATGCAACCACGGCACTTGAGTCGAGACCACCGGAAAGAAAGGCGCCGACAGGAACATCCGACACGAGCTGGCGTTGGACGGCCATCCGCAAACCCGCCTCCACCTGCGCGATTGCCTGCCTCTCATCTGTTATCGATCGGCGTCGCCGCATGACCGGTGGTGTATACCAACGCCATCTCTTTACAATCCGTCCATTGGAGATGCAGATTGCGCCGCCCGGTTCCAGCTTGCGAACGGCTGAAAACGGTGTTCCTTCGCCGGGACACCAGAGAAAGGTCAGATATCTGTGAAGCGTGGCAGCGTCCAATCGCCTGGGAAAATCGACAAGCGGCGGAAGCGCCTTGATCTCACTTGCAAATGCGACGCCATACTCGCCTTCACCGTAGTAAAGCGGCTTCACACCAAGTGCGTCCCGCACCAGAAACAGCTCATTGCGCCGCCGATCATGGATGGCAAAGGCAAAAATGCCATCGAGCCGCTGCAGCATCGCCATCCCTTCGTCAAGATACAGACGAAGAAGAACCTCGGTATCGGAGCGCCCGTTGAACACGACCCCCTTGGCTTCCAGTTCGGCCCTCAACTCGCGGTGGTTGTAGATCTCGCCATTGAAGACAAGAGTGACCGGCCCCTCATCCGAGACCATGGGTTGCCTACCCGCATCGGAAAGGTCGATGATCGCCAGTCGGACATGCCCCAGCAGAACACCGCTGTCGGCGTCAACGTAGCTACCTTGTCCGTCGGGCCCGCGGTGAGAAAGCGCCGCCAGTGACAGGGGTAAACGGGCGCCATCAGTCCCGGGCAACCAGCCGCCGACAATCCCGCACATCAGGCAGCACCCGCCGGAAACACCGGGGACAAGGAATCCGTCCTGTTAGCCAAATTGTTTCACGCGCAAATCCGGACAACCAGGGCCATTCGGCCGTTTCACAGGCATGCGGCCTGTAAGCTGAATCTCGCGCAACTTGTATTCCCACAGGCGATAAACATCACAGCGCAATCGCGCCCAAACATACCCGACATATCCGGCTCGCCAAGCTCCAAGAAAACAATAGTGGAAAGTGAAAATCATAGAATAGCGCAAGGGGAACTTCATGAAATTCCGCTTTATCCACATGCGACGCTGCAGCGGCGTCCCCAAAAGCGCCGGTTCGGCGCCAAGAGAACCGCCCGTATGCGCAGTGATCGCTTCAGCCGTTGTATATCGATTTTGCTTGTCCAGCCAGTGATCAAGATCAGGGCTGTCATGGTGCTGAAGTTCACCGGAAACATGAGTGACCGCCCCGCCCACAACCGGATGCTCATTGACCAGAACATCGGTAAAGTGACAACTTCCGGTTCGCCATACTCGGAGCAGCTCGTGCTTGACAGGTAGCCGGCGGCCCATGAACCACAGTCGACGTGACACGATGAACCCATCGGCGCCTTTGTCGTCGATTGCGCTCAGAATACCTGCCTTCAGTTCATCACTCAGCCGTTCGTCGGGGTCAAGCTTCATTGTCCACGGCGCGGTAATGGGAAGCTCGCGCATGGCGAAGTTCCACTGATCGCCAAAACCTCGAAATTTCCGCTGCACAACATGAACGCCATGCGCAAGAGCGATATCGACCGTTTCGTCGCTGCTGTAGCTATCGACAAGAAAGACCTCTGCGGCAAAGCCCTTCAGGTTCTCGAGCACCGCGTCCATGTTGTGTGCCTCGTTGAGGCTAATCATCACAACGGCGATCGGCACATCAGCAGGCGTCCATACTTCAGAGAACTCTTTAGACATTGCGGACGGTGATCCCATTCCCGGTAGCAGCCAAATGCGCCGCGAGTCGATGGGTCAGACAAAGCATGGTAAATGTGGGATTGGCCGTTCCAGCGCTCGGCAAGACCCCGGTACTTGAAACCCAGAGATTTCGCACGCCTGACACCCTCATGTCCCGATCGACAATCACCTCCGGGTCGTCACCCATCCGACAGGTGGCAACGGGATGATAGGCATCATGAGGCTTCATTTTCTCACTATCGATCTCGCGCGGTAAAAGCCGGGGGAGTCCGCTCTGCGCACCCGGCCACTTTTCGATTATCCGACGGGCTATTTTGCGCATGTCGGCCAGGTCATTTTCAGCTACCCGCCAGTGGATACTCGTTTTGCGCCTTCCGAATGCATCTCGCGCATCGGACAGTCTGATACAGTTTCCTCTGGCAACCCCTTGTTCCATGTCCAGTTGAAGATGAACAGGCGTACCCGAGGGTACGTGAAGCTGCGCCCGAACAAGGCGGCTGTAAGCAAGCCGCGCCAAATCGCTCGCGCCGGTCACGGCGGTGGCGATACTGATCGCCGGCATCCGACGCGCCTGCACAGCAAGAAGTACCTGCCGCGCCAAATCGAACCCGGCACTTGCATTTGAGAAGATGAAATGAGCAAAAGCGCGTGGCGTCTCTTTTGACGCATCCCTCTCCAGAAGCCTGACCCCGCGCATCCATGCCCCGGAAAACCGGGGAGCAAAAAGTGCCGCAGTCCGATCCAGATCTTTCACATCAACGTCAGCTATACGGCAAGAAAGATGATCCGCCAGATAGTGGCTCCGCACTAAGCCCGGTTTCAAATTTTTCCCTATTCCGAGTTCCTGGAGTTCAAGCAAAATGCGGGCAGATTCAATTGCTCCTGCCGCAATTACAAATTGTCCGGCGACAACCGCAAGTTCGTTGCCGGTTCGCGAAACAGCGGTGACACTGGAGATTCCCGTGTCACTCAAACCACGCTCGGCAGACCAGTTTTTTGCGACGGCATTATAGACGACGACTGGTTGCGGGTATTTTCCCGGAAGCTCGCCAAGAAGGTGAACGAAATTCTTCTTGAAAAATGGCATCTGGAGATTTGCTTGAACATGCAACCCCGCTCCCGTCAGTGCTGCAACGACGTCATCGGACAAATACTCAGGCGCCGCGGTGATGTCTGGATGGTACTCGTAGCCGAGTCGACTGAGAACTGCCGATGTCTGCGCACGAACCGTTTGGACAATATGGAACCACACATCATTGCCCGTTGCCTCTGAGCGCAGATCATACTCGGAATGCGGTACAAGAACGCCGCCCCATCGAATCGTTGAGCCACCCAGCCCGAAATAGCGGCCGAGCGTTGCTCCATGATACGGCATAGCTTCAAATGAGGGATCAAATCCGATTTCCGCAGAATTAATCCCTTTGCGGGGTCCAGCTTCAAGAACGACGACCCTTCGCCCTCGTCGACACAATTCGCCAGCGAGATAGATACCTGCCGCTCCGGCACCAACGATGCAGACATCTGCCGTGATTTTCTGACACTTCGGTTCAGCAGAAGCCAGATCTCGCCATGACCTCCGATTCATGACACGCATCGCGCCAATTCGACCAGCCGTTCCGTCCGCCTTGTGGAAACGACAATCGAACCACTCACATTGCGCTGCAGCGCGGACCGCATGGTCTGATCAG
>NZ_JACIYP010000023.1 GCF_014359905.1 Hoeflea sp.
GCTGCGCGCTGCGCCGAAGGTGGTTTATGCGAACGCCTTTGCGCCAGACAGCGGCGAGCTGCCGCACAACCAGTTCACAGGATCAGCGGTCAACTTCGTCACCGTTGCACGGTTTGACAAATAGAACCCGGCCACGGCCCCGCGGTTGACCTTTCGCCTACATCGCATCGCGACACCACGGAAAAGGCCGCCCGAGTTGTTCACTTGGGCGGCCTTTTGATTTTTCAGCCGATGTCGACGTGCGCCTGACAGCTAGCTGGCGTCCTCTGGCTCGGGGGCCATGCCCAGGGCATGCAGATAGGTGTCGAGGATGGCTTCCTGCTCAAGCCGGTCGTTCTGGTCCTGCTTGCGGATGGCGACGACCTTGCGGAGCACCTTGGTGTCGTAACCGTTGGATTTCGCCTCGCCATAGACATCCTTGATGTCGTCGGCGATGGTTTTCTTTTCTTCTTCCAGCCGTTCAATGCGTTCGACAATGGAACGGAGCTGGTCGCGGGCGACGGCGCCGGCATCAGACATGGGGTCACTCCTGAATGGACAGACGAGGGGTTGATCGTGTGAGGCTTCAAGTGCCCAAAGGCGGCGTTCGGGTCAAGGGCGTTTGCGACATCCGGGCCGATTATTCGGCCGCCTGTGGACATGCATGGGAATGGCGTCAGGTCACGCGTGACCCGTGAAGCTCGACCTGGTGCAGTTCCGGACGGTCAGCCATCGACAGGAGAATCGGCGAAAGGCGGTCGACCCATGAGTCGACGCCGGACTTTTCCGAAATCAGGTCCTGACGGATTTCGAGCAAGGCGTGGGCAAGGCCCGTCATGGAACAATGCCGGTGCATGGTGTCGCCCCTGAGCGCCCCGTCATAGGGTTCGTTGTCGCCCACGACCAACGCCGGATCTGCGCTCAGCAGATCAATCAAAAGCTTGGCCGCCCGGGGATCGGTGTCCCACAACACGCCTGCATGCCAGGGCCTGCCGACGCCCTTCCAGGCGTGGGTGAAGGAATGCAGGGAAATTACCAGAGGCGGTTTGCCGGACATGCGCCAGGTTTCCGCAATCACGGTGGCCACGGCCTCATGATAGGGGCGGTGGTAGAGGTTCAGACGGCGTTCACGCTCCTCCATGGAGAGCGGGTGATTGGCTGGAATGACCATTCCATCGGAAAGCTTCATGATCAGCGTCGGGTCATCCTCGCCGCGGTTGGGGTCGATCAGCAGCCGCGAGAAGCACCCCAGGACCGCAGGAACCCCGAGACGGGCCGAGAGACCGCGCGACACGTCTTCCACACCAATGTCATAGGCGATGTGCCTTTTGAAGGCCTCCGCGGGCAGGCCGAGATCGCCATACTCCGTGGGCAGCCGGTTCATGGCGTGATCGCCGAGGATCACTAGGGAGCGGCTTGGGTCTCCGGGAATTATCTCAAAGGGCTTGAAGCCTGACATGGCAGGGACGATTACCGTGTTTTGGGATTGTTACAGCGCCGGATCAATGGCACAGCCGCATCTTCCGGGCAACTGTCAGGGTCGGGTTCTTTGCATTCTCGCCGTTTGTGGTAGCGTGCGATGCCTGACTTTAGTCTGGCGTCTTTCGTTGACTTTCATGCCTCCCCGGCGCAAAACGCAACCCATAAGCCCCAAGCGGAGACTGACCGAAATTGATGTTTCGCAAGTTGCCACAAGCCTATGCCTCCATCACCAGATTTGCCGTCCTCATTCCCCTGACGCTCGGGGCGCTGATGCTCGCGTCTGTCAGTGAGGCAAAGGCTGATTTCCGCGTGTGCAACGGCACGCAATCGCTTGTCGGCGGAGCGATTGGCTACCGCACGGCGGAGGGGTGGGTGACGGAAGGCTGGTGGCAGATACCGGCCAACTCTTGCGCCACCTTGATCGAAGGCCAATTGGGATCGCGGTATTATTATCTCTACGCCGAGGATGCAGGCGGCGGCGGACGATGGGCCGGTGACATCAATATGTGCGTCGCTGACAATGAATTCCGCATTGTCGGGGTTGAAGACTGTTTCGCTCGTGGTTTCCAGCGCGTGGGATTCAAGGAATACGACACCGGACGGCAAGGCAGCTGGATGGTCCAGCTCTCTGATGCCCCGGAAGCGCCGGAAAGCCAAAACTGATGATGCGTCTACGCAATGTGAAAATTCTCGCGACGCTGGGACCCGCGTCGTCCGATGAAGCGATGATCCAGAAACTGCATGAGGCAGGCGCCGATCTGTTCCGGATCAATATGAGCCATTCAAGCCATGAGCTGATGCGCACGCTGGTCGGCCGCATCCGCGCAGTGGAGAAAAAATGCGGCCGCCCGATCGGCATTCTTGCCGATCTTCAGGGACCGAAACTGCGGGTGGGCAAATTCGCCGACGGGTCGGCGACGCTGACCGCCGGCCAGACATTCGTACTCGACAATCGCGACGAGCCAGGGGATTCGACACGGGTGTTCCTGCCGCATCCGGAAATTCTTGAAGCGGTTCAGCCTGGGCACCGCCTGCTGATCGATGACGGGCGGCTGCAATTGCTTGCGGTCGAGTCCGACAAGACCTCGATCACCTGCACAGTCGTTGCCGGCACCAAGATTTCCGACAAGAAGGGCGTCAGCCTGCCGGACACCACGCTCGGGGTGGGTGCGCTGACTGAGAAGGACAGAAGCGATCTCGATGCCGTCCTTGCCGTCAACGATGTCGACTGGGTGGCCTTGTCCTTTATCCAGCGGCCCGAGGATCTGGCTGAGGTGCGCAAGATCGCCCGCGGCCGGGTCGGTCTGATGTCAAAGATCGAAAAGCCGCAGGCGTTGGAACGCATCGATGAAATCATCGAATTGTCGGATGCGCTGATGGTGGCGCGCGGCGATCTCGGCGTCGAGATGCCGATTGAATCGGTGCCGGGCATCCAGAAGCAGCTGACCCGCGCCTGCCGCAAGGCCGGCAAGCCGGTGGTGGTGGCGACGCAGATGCTCGAATCGATGATCTCGGCGGCGGTTCCTACCCGCGCCGAAGTTTCCGATGTCGCAACCGCCGTGTTCGAAGGCGCCGATGCGGTGATGCTGTCGGCGGAATCCGCAGCCGGCGATTACCCGGTCGAAGCGGTCACGATGATGGCGTCGATCGCCCGCAAGGTGGAGCGCGACCCGAACTATCCCGGCATCATCTATTCCCAGCGCCCGCAGCCCGACGCCACCGGCGCCGACGCCATTTCCCTGGCCGCACGCCAGATCGCCGAAACGCTCAATCTGTCGGCGATCGTTTGCTACACCTCGTCAGGCAACACCGGCCTGCGCGCCGCGCGCGAGCGGCCGAATGTGCCGATCATAGCGCTCTCGCCGGTGATCCAGACCGCGCGCCGGCTGTCGGTCGTCTGGGGGCTGCATTGCGTGGTGACCCAGGATGCGACAGACTTGGACGACATGGTCGACCGCGCCTGCCGCATCGCCTTCCGTGAAGGTTTCGGCAAGCCCGGCGATCGCATCATCATTTCGGCTGGGGTGCCGCTCGGAACGCCGGGATCGACCAACATGCTGCGCATTGCCTATATCGGTTCTGACGGCCTGACCGGGATCTGATCGCCCGCAGGCAGGATCGCTGACCGGGTCAGCCGGCGGAGGGAGCTTCGCCGGGACAGGTGACATCGTCGCCGGCAAGGGCGGCCTCTGCGGATGCTGCCGCTGCCTTGAGATCCACATCGAAGCCTGCAACCTTCTCGATGGCGCGCACCGCAAGATCGGTGGTGACATGATCCGGCTTGTGGCCGAGATTGCGGATCAAGACCAGCTCCGCGCCCGCGATATCCCGCGCCAGTCCTTCGGAGTGAATATGGGCGAGCACGATCGAATCGCTGTCGCCGGTGATGATAACCGTCGGCGTGGTGATTTCGCTGTACCGCGGCGCGACCCGTGTGGCGTAGGCCTTGAGGTTGTTGACATCGATGGCGTTGTTGCGGAAGGCCGCCGGCCTGAGCACCAGCGCCGGGGCGGTCCGGGTGACATAGTCGGCGGGTGTCGGGTTCGGCGCGAAAACGCAGGCCGAGCCGCTTTCGATCCGCGTCATCCCGGCGGGGAGCGCCAGCGTGTTGGCGAACAACGGACCGATCACCGGCGTGCTCGTCAGGCCGTAATACCAGGCGATTCCGCCTGGCCAGGGATGTGTGGCTGGCGCGAGAAACACCAGCCCTGCCGTCATTTCGGGATGGCCGAGTGCAAAACTCGCCGCAATTGCGCCGCCGAAGGAATGACCGATGATGATGGCCTTGGAGATTCCCTTGGTCTGCATTGCGCGTGCGATGGCGTCCGCCTGGCCATCGGGGGCGTTGTTCTCGCTGCCGCCGCGGTCCGACCAGCCATGCCCCGGGCGATCGATGAACAGCATTTCGGCGCGGCCCTCGAATTTGCTTCGGAACGGCATGAGTTGATCGCGCAAATTGCCGCTGGCGCCGTGAATGAAAACAAGCGCCGGCAGGTCGGCGGTGTCCGGACGGGAGATGTGCACGGCGTGAAGCCTGTAGCCGCCGACATCGATCATCTCGCCCATCGGCGGATAGAGCGCCTCGATTTCACGGGCTTTCACCTGGGTCCATGCAACGAGCGCGGCGATGAGCAAGGCGAGGGTCAGGATAAAATAGATCATGAAGGTTCGGATCGGTCTTTGGAAGGGCATGATGGAACAATGCTTGAGCGCTGGAAGGGAAGGGAACTTTTGCCCCATCTCCCATGACGATGACGTGCGGATAAAGTTTCAGGAGTAATCAGGTCCGGCTGCCGGCAAGTTTGTCGGCCAGTTCTCCCACCTTTTCCTGGGCCTGGCGGTTGGCGGGATAGATCTCGAGCATCTGTTCCCAGGCCCGCAGTTCAAGTTCGTCGTTTCCCGAAGCCGACAGGATCGCGGCCATGCCGGCGATGGCGCCGAAGTGACGTGGCTCCAGCGTCAGGACCCGATTGATGTCCACCATGGATTTTCCGTGATTGCCCATCATGAAATGCAGCGTCGCCCTGCGGTTCCAGCCCTCGACGTAGTCCGGCTTCAGAACGATCACCTGGTCGAGCAGATCGAGCGCCAGGCCATTCTTGTTGTCGGTGACGGCCTTGTCAGCCCATTGCATCAGAAGATTGACGGTGGCGCTGCCCGAATCGCGCCATTCCGCCCAGATCCGTTCGCTGATTCGCTTGGCCTGCTGGTCGTTGCGCTCGCGCTTGAGGTCCGAAAACAGTTTGTCGAGCGTCCCGGCAGGTTCAGCCGAGGCGCTGGAGGCCGGCGGCGCAAGCCCGGATTGAGCCGATGCCGGCATGGCCGACGCGCCTGCGATGAGGGCGGCGGCAACGGTCGGGGCAAGGCATTTCAAAAACAGAAAATGACGCATGACGGAAAACTAGACCGTCTGCGCCAAATTTCAAATGCAAATTTCAGTGAAGGCCAAGCGGCCCGCTACTTCAGCCCTGACGGGCTTTGAAGCGCGGGTTCATCTTGTTGATGATGTAAACCCGGCCCTTGCGGCGAACCAGACGGTTGTCGCGGTGACGGGCCTTGAGCGCCTTAAGCGAATTCTTGATCTTCATTGTTCTGATCCGCGCGTTATCTGGGCGGCGGAGCCGCCTATTCATTCAAAAGCGCGCCAGCCAGGGGACGCGCTCATCGGTTGGCAGGCATGTAGCCGCTTGGGCATTTGCTGTCAACTCCGGCAAGGCTGTTTCCACCCCGAAACCGCTCAGGAACTCTATGTTCGAGGGGTGATCCGCGTCACATGACCCATCTTGCGGCCGGGGCGCGCTTGCGATTTTCCATAGAGATGGATCACAGCGCCGGATTCGGCCGCCAGATCATCACGCTTGCCGACGTCGTCGCCGATGAGGTTTTCCATGACGCAGTCGGAATGCCGTTCCGGATCGCCGAGCGACAGGCCGGTGATGGCGCGAATGTGCTGCTCGAATTGCGAAATCGCGCAGGCGGCCTCGGTCCAGTGGCCAGAATTGTGAACCCTCGGCGCGATTTCGTTGACCAGCAGCCGGTGGCCTGACCCATCGCGGACAGCGAAGAACTCGACGGCGAAAACCCCGACATAGTCCAGATGACCGCCAATCGCCGCAGCAATCCTGAGCGCTTCCGCACAAGCTTGGGGTCCGAGTCCAGAGGGAACCGTCGATGTGTGCAGGATGTGGTCGCGATGGACATTCTGCACCACGTCAAACGCCCGGACCTCGCCCGACAGGCCGCGCGCGGCGATGACCGAGACTTCGTGTTCGAAATGGACAAAGGATTCAAGAATCGCCATCTGGCCACTCATGGCGGCAAAGGCGGCCTCGGCGTCTTCCGGCCGGATAAGCTTCGCCTGGCCTTTGCCATCGTAGCCGAGCCGGGTTGTCTTCAGGACTGCCGGCAGCCCGGTGGCGAGAATGGCTTGATCCAGTTCCGCCCGGTTCGAGACAGCGGCGAACAGTGCCGTTTCAGCACCCAGTTCACGCGCCATGGTCTTTTCGCGCAAGCGGTCCTGGGCCACTTCCAGCGCTTTTGATCCAGGCCGGACGGGGACGCGCGATTCGAGCGAACGCACCGCCTCAACGGGCACGTTCTCGAATTCGTAAGTCACGACATCGCAGAGCGCCACCAATTGATCGAGCGCCTCGGCGTCGTCATAGGCGGCGACGATCTGGCTGTTGGCGACCTGGGCAGCGGGCGCATGCAGGTCCGGCTCCAGAATGATGGCCTTGAAACCAAGGCGCGCCGCCGCCATCGCCAGCATCCGGCCAAGCTGGCCGCCGCCGATGATGCCGATCACGGCGCCGGGTGGAAGCGCTTTGGCGTTCATGGCTGATCGACCGGCTGTTCGGCCACCGCGTCGGTGCGCGCCTGACGCCAGGCGTCGAGGCGCTCGGCCAACGCCTCGTCGGAAAGGGCAAGCACAGATGCGGCAAGCAAGGCCGCGTTGACAGCCCCTGGCTTGCCGATCGCCAATGTGCCGACGGGAATGCCGGCCGGCATCTGCACGATGGACAGAAGGCTGTCCTGTCCGGAAAGCGCCTTGGATTCCACGGGGACGCCAAAAACCGGCAGAGGCGTGAAAGCCGCGGTCATGCCGGGAAGATGGGCTGCGCCGCCTGCGCCCGCGATGATCACCTTGAAACCGTCCGCCCGGGCGCCCTTGGCAAAGGCCACAAGGCGATCCGGCGTCCGGTGCGCCGAGACAATCAGCGGCCGGTACGAAACTTCCAGTTCCGCAAGGGTATCGCAGGCATGTTTCATTGTGGACCAGTCGGACTGACTTCCCATGATCACGGCCACCTTCGGCTTTTCGGCAAGGGTCATGCGCAGCTCCCGGTCAGGCGATGATATCGGGGATGAGCTGGTCCTCGAGCTCGGTAATCTTGTCCTTGATCGCCAGCTTCTTCTTTTTCATGCGCTGAATGCGCAACTGGTCGCATCCAGTCTGAATCATGGCGTTAATCGCAACGTCGAAGTCTTCGTGCTCATGGCGCAGTCGCGCCACGAGCATACGGCGCTCCGCCTGTTCCTGATCGGACATACAATTTCCCCGTCTCACGCATGCTGTCGGCGCTGGTCCGACCCTTCTGTCGTCCGGGCGCTCGTAGCACAGAATCGGGTGTAACAGGAAGTTATCCCAAATCAATAAATCACCTTCGACAAAAGGAAAAAGCCATGGCACACTCGCCGGTGTCAACAAACGATTTGCTCCGGTGTTCCGGCGCCGGCGCATCCCACCAAAGGAGTCGCCCATGTCGATTGATGCTCATCTTGCCACGCTTGAGAAAAAGCACGGTGAACTTGAAGCCGAACTCCGCTCAGTGCAGGCGCAGCCATCAGTCCATGACGAGGAGATTGTCGATATCAAGCGGCGAAAACTACGCCTCAAGGATCAGATCAACCGGTTGCGTTCAGACACGCAACATTGATCATAATTCTATGACGTAACGATGACAGGCGCGGGGCGTTATCCCCCGCGTCTTTTTTGTTTCGGGCGTTTTGAAACACCGAGGTTCACATCAGGACCAGAATTGATCGACCCAGAGGTTCAATTGCATGAAGCCGCCGGTATTGACCGCGTAGATCCGGCGTGTTCCCTGGTTGGTGACGGTTACCAGATTGCAGTCGAGAAGCGCCTTGAGATGCTGGGACACCGCCGGGCGGCTGATCGGCAGTCCGTGGGCCAGTTCGTTGACCGTGCGCGGCCTGCGGCGCAACTCCTCCAACAGGTAACGCCTGTTGGGATCAGCGATGGCCTGGAAAGCATCCGTTATCATGCGGTCAAGCTAAGTTAAAGCATTCCGCCCGGCAAGGTTTTTATAAGCGCCGCAACCAGTTGGTTGCGGGGCGAAATTACTTCGCGAAACCGCCCCCCGCGTCTTCAGGACGAGCCCAGCGTCTTGGCTTCGTCACGCAGCAGATATTTCTGGATCTTGCCGGTCGACGTCTTGGGAACCTCGTGAAAGATCACGGTGCGCGGACATTTGAACCGGGCCAGCAATCCGCGGCAATGCTCGATCACCTCTTCTTCGGTCAGGCTGTGGCCGGGACGGACCTCAACGAAGGCGCACGGGGTCTCGCCCCATTTGTCATCGGGCCGCGCAACCACCGCCGCCGCCAGGATTGCGGGATGCTTGTAGAGCGCATCTTCCACCTCGATGGAGGAGATATTCTCACCACCGGAGATGATGATATCCTTGGACCGGTCCTTGAGCTGCAGGTAGCCGTCCGGATGCATCACTCCGAGATCGCCGGAATGGAACCAGCCGCCGCGAAAAGCCTCGGCGCTGGCCGCCGGGTTTTTCAGATAGCCCTTCATGACGATGTTGCCGCGGAACATGACCTCGCCGATGGTTTCGCCATCCGCCGGCGTCTTTTGCATGGTTTCGGGGTCCATCACCGCCAGGTCTTCCAGCGCCGGATAGCGCACGCCCTGACGCGCCTTCTTGGTGGTGCGGGCGCTTCGCTCAAGCGCGGACCACTCGGCCTTCCACTCGTTGACAACCGCCGGGCCGTAGGTCTCGGTCAGGCCGTAGAGATGCACCACCTCGAACCCGGCGTCGGCCATACCGGCGAGAACCGCTTCGGGCGGAGGGGCGGCGGCCGTGTTGAAGCTGACAGTATGGGAGAAGTCGCGCTTGTCGGTCTCAGCCGCATTCAGCAGCGTCGACATGACAATCGGCGCACCGCACAGATGCGTGACCCCATGATCGGCGATGGCGTCGTACATGGCCTTGGCCCGGACCCAGCGCAGGCAGACATGGGTGCCGCCGACGACACTGAGCGTCCAGGGAAAGCACCAGCCGTTGCAGTGAAACATCGGCAGGGTCCACAGATAGACCGGGTGACGCCCCATGCCCGAGGCAATGACGTTGGAATAGCCCATCAGCGCCGCGCCGCGATGATGGTAGACCACGCCCTTGGGATTGCCGGTGGTGCCGGAGGTGTAATTCAGCGAAACCGCTTCCCATTCATCCGCGGGCAGGGTCCGGGTGAACTCGGGAGAGGCTGCGAGAACGAACTCGTCATAATCATGGGCGCCGATGCGCTCGCCCTTGGGGAAGGGCGCATCAATGGGGTACTCGGCATCATCATAATCGATGACCACCGGAGTGGCTTCAGCACGTTCAAGCGCCTCGGACATCACGCCGGAAAACTCGCGATCGACGATGAGCACCTTGCACTCGGCGTGATCGAGCTGGAAGGCGATCGCCTGCGCATCCAGGCGGGTGTTGATCGAGTGCAGCACCGCGCCCAGCATCGGCACGCCGTGGTGGGCCTCGAGCATCGCCGGCGTGTTGGACAGCATGACCGAGACTGTGTCGCCCTTTGAGATCCCAATCGCCGAAAGCGCATTGGCAAGCCGTTTCGAGCGTTCCAGAAAAGTCCGGTAGTTCACCCGCAACGCGCCATGAATGATCGCTGTGTGATCCGGGTGGATCAGCGCGGCGCGTTCGAGATGCGCCAGCGGCGTCAGGGCCTGATAGTTGGCGGGATTGCGGTCGAGATCGGTTTCATAGGGATTGGCGGTCAAGCTCTCATTCCTGTGCAAGGTGTCGTCAAACGTCCGACATCAAATCACCTGAAGCATGACTTGTCATCAGGCCAATAGGTGAACCGCTCCGTCCCAGATCAGCTTCAGCGACGCAACGAACACCATTGCATACATAAACGGATAGAAAATGTCCGGCTTCATGCGCCGGACGATGAATGCGCCGCTCAGCGTCGCCACCAGGGCGAGCGGCGCCAGCACCAGCGATGTCGACAGATTGGCCGCATCGAACTGGCCCAGCGCAAAATAGGGAACCAGCTTGAGCGCATTGATGATGGCGAAAAAGCGGACGCTGGTTCCGGTGTAGGTCTTGGGGTCCTGCCTGAGCGGCAGGGTGTAGATCTGGTAGGGTGGGCCGCCGGCGTGCGACACGAAGCTGGTGAACCCGGCAAGCGCGCCCCACAAGACGCCCTGGACGGGCCGGTGGCCGCTGGCAGCCTGCCGGTCTCCACTGCGGGCTTCCGCCAGTTTCCCCACCATGTAGCGCCAGACGAACCAGAGCGCCACGGCGCCGACGATCAGCCTGATCATGGGGTCTGTGACCCAGGCTGCGGTAGCCCAGCCGATGCTGATGCCGATCAGCGCGCCGGGCACCATGATGAACAGGGTCCGGGTGTCCTTGTGGCTGCGCCAGCTCCAGAGGCTGACCATATCCATGACGATGAGGATCGGCAGCAGGATCGCGGCGGCCTGCACTGGCGAGATGGCAAGAGCCATCAGCGGCACGCCAAGCAGCGCCATGGCGCCGCCGAAACCGCCCTTGGAAAGCCCGACCATGATGACGGCCGGAATGGCGGCGGCATAGAAGTAAGGGTCCGTCATCATCGGGGTGGTTGATCCTTGTGCCGCGCCGGTCTATCCCGTTTGCATTCAATTGGCCATATCGGCTTTCAGCACTGGCCCGACAGGAACTCTCATGACCACTCAGATCAATCGTTGCCGCCTTGTTCTCGTAACGCCAGATATAGCCGATGCCGCCGAACTGGCGGCGGTGACTGCCGATGCGCTGCGCGGCGGCGATGTTGCCTCGGTAATAATCCCGCAGCATGATCTGGACGAGAAGAGCTTTCAAAAGCGGTGCGAGGCGCTGGTCCCTGTCATACAGGCTGCGGGTGCAGCGGCCCTCGTTGCCGGCGATTCCCGGGTCGCCGGCCGGGTCAAGCCGGACGGGCTGCACATCGAGGTTGGACCCACGGCCATGGCGGAAGCCGTCGAGCGTCATGCGCCGGGCTTGATCGTGGGCGGCGGCAACGCGCGCGAACGGCATTCAGCCCTCTCCATCGGCGAAGCGCAGCCGGATTACGTCATGTTCGGGTCAATTTCGGGCGACATCAAGCCAGAACCGCATTCCAAGAACCTGGCGCTGGCGGAATGGTGGGCGGACATGATCGAGATCCCTTGCGTGGTCATGGGCGGAACAAGCACGGCCTTCGTCGAAGCCATGGCGCAAACCGGCGCCGAGTTCATTGCCTTCGGAAAGGCGGTTTTTGCAGAGCCGGCCGAGGCCCCGCGGATCGTCGCTGAAATCAATGCAACGCTTGACGAAAAAGCGCCACGGTTTGGCCGATAATGCGCGCAATGTCTGATTTCGATGACCGCTCTTCCTGCAGGCCCACCGCCATGCTCTGCCGATCCTTCCGATTGCTGCCATTGGCGGTCATGCTGGCGCTGCTGTGCGGCACAGCATTCGCCCAGGACAGCAATGGCGGGGATGCAGCCACTGCTGCAGCCGGCGACGCCAAGAGTGACAGACCCGCAACCAATGCCGCCACGGCCCCGACGGACGCGACAGCGCGGGCCTTTGGCGCCTTTCAACGCGGCTATTATCTTACGGCGATGGAATTGGCGCTGCCGCGCGCGCAACTGGGAGACCCTGCGGCGCAGACCCTCCTTGCCGAGCTGTTTGCGGCTGGTCTCGGTGTGGCGCGAAACATGGATGATGCCGCCTTCTGGTACAAGCAGGCGGCAGAGAGCGGCGATGCGGCGGCTCAGTTCAAATACGGCGTCATGCTGCTCGAAGGCAGGCATGTGAAAGCCGACCCGGCCAAGGCGGAGGAGTTGATGAAGCTGGCCGCGGATGCGGGCAATGCCTTCGCCCAGTTCAACCACGCCCAGGCGCTGGTTTCCAAGAAGCCGGGTGATGCGGGCATTCTCGAAGCCCTGCCCTATTTCGAAAAAGCGGCTGAACAGGGTGTTCCGGATGCACAGTATGCGTTGGCACAGATTTACAGCAACACCGTTGGCGTACCCGACGAGAAACGGGCGCGGGCGCGGGAATTCATGGAGAAGGCGGCCCGTGGCGGCTTCGACACTGCGCAGCTTGACTATGCCATGTGGCTGATCGACGGGATCGGCGGTCCCAAGGACTACGAGAACGGATTTCGATGGATGAAGGTTGCCGCAACCCGGGGCAATGTGGTGGCGCAAAACCGCATGGCGGTTCTCCACATCAATGCGATCGGCACCAGCGGCGATCCGGTGGAGGCAGCCAAATGGTACATCCTGTCGCGCCGTGCGGGATATGACGACCGGTCGCTTGACGATTTCTATCAGGGCCTGACCGAAGAAGAGCAAAAGCAGGCGATTGACGCCGCAAACAAGTTCGGCAAGCGCTGAGCCGGGATATAGAAGCGGCCCGATCGAGCGCCAGACTTGAAAAGCTGAGCCATTTGTGGTCTTGAGGCCGCCAAGCGGCGCCGAAAACCGGGCCGGATCAAGCTGACGCGGAATACTCCCATGAAAATCAACGGAAATGAAATTCGCCCCGGCAACGTGCTCGAGCACAATGGCGGCCTGTGGGCCGTGGTGAAAACCAATGCGGTCAAACCCGGCAAGGGCGGCGCCTTCAACCAGGTCGAGATGAAAAATCTCATCGACGGCACCAAGCTCAACGAACGGTTCCGGGCGTCGGAAACAGTCGAGCGCATCCGGCTCGAGCAGAAGGATTTCCAGTTCCTTTACGAGCAGGGCGAGGCGCTGGTGTTCATGGATCTGGAAAGCTACGAGCAGCTTGAGTTGCAGAAGGATTTCGTTGGCGACCGCCGCGCGTTCCTTCAGGACGGCATGATGGTGACGGTGGAGCTCTATGATGAGCGGCCGATCGGCATTGCGCTGCCCGATCACGTAACGCTGGCGATCACCGAAGCCGATCCGGTGGTCAAGGGCCAAACCGCAGCATCGTCCTACAAGCCTGCGATGCTGGAAAATGGCGTGCGCATTCTGGTGCCGCCATTCATCTCGGCTGGCGAGCGGGTGATTGTCGACACCAACGAGCTGACCTATCTGCGTCGCGCTGACTGAAACTGATCGCGGCCGCGACCGACTTCGCGCCGCCGACACCAAGGAAATATCATAGATGGCGCGTTCAGCCCTTCTCAACGTCATGGTTCAGTCGGCGCTCAAGGCCGGGCGCTCGCTTGCGCGCGACTTCGGCGAGGTTCAGAATCTGCAGGTCTCGCTCAAGGGGCCCGGGGATTACGTCAGCCAGGCCGACCGCAAGGCAGAGACCATCATCAAGACCGAGCTTTTGCGGGCGCGCCCGACCTACGGCTTCATGGGCGAGGAGAGCGAGGAGCAGGCCGGCACCGACGGCGCGCACCGCTGGATCGTCGATCCGCTTGATGGCACGACGAATTTTCTGCACGGCATGCCGCATTTCGCCGTCTCCATCGCGCTTGAGCGCAATGGCGAGATCGTCGCCGGAGTGATCTACAATCCATCGACCGACGAGCTCTATACGGCTGAACGGGGCGGCGGGGCTTTCCTCAACGACCGGCGTCTGCGCGTCGCAGGCCGCAAGGCGATGTCGGATGCGGTCATCGGAACCGGCGTGCCGCATCTCGGCCGCGGCCATCACGGCAAGTTCCTGGTGGAGCTGCGCCACGTGATGGGCGAATGCGCAGGCATCCGCCGGATGGGCGCGGCAGCGCTTGATCTGGCCTATGTGGCTGCGGGCCGGCTCGACGGGTTCTGGGAAAAGCCTCTGGAACCCTGGGATATGGCGGCAGGGCTTATCCTGATCCGGGAAGCGGGCGGGTTTGTCTCCGACATGACCGGCGGGACCGACATGTTCGGCACGAAATCCGTGGCCGCCGGCAATGAATACGTCCTCAAGGGCCTTCTCGACCTGATCCAGCGGCCCGTTCCAACGGCCTGACCGGCGCCGTCACGGCATTGTTTTGAAAGCATGCTTTCATTTCCGCCATAATATCGGCTAGTCTTCGCACAATCTTGTGATTTGGGACAAAGGCCAGGACGGACAACGCATGGCAAAACTGACATTGTCAGGATGGGGCATCTCGGAAGACGGCAGCGGGGCCGATCCATACAAGCTCTCCAGTCCGCTGGTCTTCTTCTGGAGCATGATGATCTTTCTCATCCTCTCCGGTTTCGTCGCGGCCATTCTCTACCGGCAGATCCAGACGGCGTTCCTCTCCAATCCCGGCCTCAACGGGCTGATCCTCGGGGTGCTCGCGGTCGGCATCCTGCTGGTGTTCACCCATGTGATCCGGCTGCGTCCCGAAGTGCGCTGGGTCAATTCGTTGCGCGCCACCGGCGATGCGGAGAAGGTCGGCCGTGACCCGGTGCTGCTGGCGCCGATGCGGGCCTTGATCGGCCGTCGCCAGTCCATGGCATTGTCGACCACCTCGCTCCGGTCAATCCTTGATTCCATCGCCACACGGCTCGATGAGTCGCGTGACACGTCGCGCTACCTGATCGGGCTTTTGGTGTTTCTCGGCCTGCTCGGTACATTCTGGGGCCTGCTCGGCACGATCGGGTCGATCAATCAGGTGATCCAGTCGCTGGATCCGGGAACCGGCGGCACGGATGATGTGCTGTCCACGCTGAAGAGCGGCCTTTCCGCACCCTTGGATGGAATGGGCACGGCGTTTTCCTCCTCGCTGTTCGGTCTGGCCGGATCGCTGATCCTCGGGTTTCTCGATCTGCAGGCCGGGCGCGCCCAGAACCGGTTCTACACCGAACTCGAAAACTGGCTGTCGACCATGACGGATCTCGATTCAGGCATGGCCATGCCTGCCGACAGCGCCGGGGCCACGGAAGAAATACGGATGCTGTCCGAACGGATGCAGAAACTGTCGCAGGATTCAGGCATGACGCCGCGGACCACGGCAGCGATGGCCAGCCTTGCGGAAGGTATCCAGGGCCTGGTCAAGAACATGCGCAACGAACAGCAGATGCTCAGGGACTGGATCGAAGCCCAGCAGGTGGAATCGCGGCGGATGCGCGAGACGCTCGACAAGCTCGCCGACAAGATCGGGGACAAGTAGACCATGGCGCTGGCGCGGAACCGGCGGCGGGAGCAGGGCGTCGACTATTGGCCGGGATTTGTCGACGCGCTGTCGACCCTGCTGCTCGCCATCATGTTCCTGCTCACGGTCTTCGTGCTGGCGCAGTTCTTCCTCAGCCGCGAGATCTCCGGCCGCGACGAGGTACTCAACCGGCTCAACAGCCAGATCAACGAACTCACCCAGCTTCTGGCGCTCGAGCGCTCCGGCAATCAGGATCTCCAGGACACGCTGGCCAATCTGCAGGCCTCGCTGTCGGAGTCCGAATCCGACCGGTCGCGCCTGCAGGAATTGTTGGCCAGCGGGTCGGGCGCCAGTGAAGCCGCGGAAGCCAGGATTGGCACGCTCACCGAAACGCTTGATGCCGAGAAACAGGTGTCGCAGCGGGCGCTTAACCAGGTCGATCTGCTCAACCAGCAGATAGCCGCGCTCAGGACCCAGCTTGGCGCTCTTGAGGATGCGCTCGAGGTGTCAGAGGCAAAGGACCGGCAGACACAGACCAAGATCGCCGATCTCGGGCGGCGTCTGAATGTCGCGCTGGCGCAGCGTGTCCAGGAACTCAACCGATACCGGTCCGACTTCTTCGGCCGCTTGCGGGAGATCCTGGCCAGCCGCGAGGATGTGCGCGTGGTGGGTGACCGCTTCGTGTTCCAGTCCGAAGTGCTGTTTCCCTCGGGCGGCAACGAGCTCAATCCCGCCGGCAAGGAGCAGATGGAAAAACTCGCCAGCGCCATCAACGAGCTTGCGCGCGAGATTCCGGACGAAATCAACTGGGTGCTGCGCGTCGACGGTCACACCGACAATGTGCCGCTGTCGGGCACCGGCCGCTACGCCGACAACTGGGAGCTTTCGAGCGCCCGCGCCACCTCGGTGGTCAAGTATCTGATTGCCAATGGCGTACCGGCCAACCGTCTGGTTGCGGCCGGCTTCGGCGAGTTCCAGCCGATCGCCGAAGGCGACACCGACGAGGACCGCGCCACCAACCGCCGGATCGAGCTCAAGCTCACCGAGCGCTGATCTCGCAGCGGTGTGCCCTCAGGCGCCGAGCCCGGGCAGGCAGGGCCTCGGGTCGAAGGGCGCCGCCAGCGGGGCGTAGTCGCGCGGCGTAAGCCGCACCAGACCCGTCAGCAGCACCTGATCGCGAATCTCCGCATCAAGTCCCTCGATCGCGGCCTCGACCGCATCGGCGATCATGGGAGCCCGGTCGGCGAGGCCGGGAGCGGCGATCAGCGGCAATCCGGGCGTTTCGGGCGTGACGGCGAAGATGGTGAGACCGGCAGCCGCCGGCTCATGCCGCTTGGCCAGTTCCCACGTCACGGCGTCGATGGCCGCCCAGTCCGCCTCGCCTCCGGCCACGGCGCGGATCGACGCTCGATGCGCCCCGGTTTCAAGCGGTGGCGGCATGGATGCGTATCCACCCGCGGCAAGCAGCCGCACCGGCGCGGCGAAGCCTGATTGCGAGTGGACCATGTTGTAGGCAAAGCGCCTGCCGGCGAGATCGGCCAGCCTGTCCGGCGCATTGCTCTTCCGTGCAATCAGCACGCTGAAATAATGGCCGGGGCTTGCGCCGGTCGCCGCATGGGCCGGCGTTCCCACGAGCGTCACCTTGCCCGCGAGCCGTGTGGCGTAGGGATAGCCGCAAGTCTGCGACAGGATGAGGCCTGGGTGCAACCAGAGCGGCTCCGGATCGGCGCTCCGGTCCAGGCTCGCAGGCACCGCAATGCACCGCTGCGACAGCTGCGTGCGGATCCCGGCCCACACCGCATCGGTTGCGTGCCGGATCTCCGGCCAGTCATACATCGGCAGAGAGGCGGCCGCGCCTCCCTGGATCGAATGAGCGGTCACCGGGCGTCGTCCCGCCGTCTGCGCTGGCGTTCGATCGGCCAGGCGACCGGCTCCTTGGGCCGGAAGCCGAAGCGGCGGAACACTTCCCAGTAGCTTTCATAGCGGTAGCCGCCATTCATGCGCAGGAAGCGCTCCCTGTTCTCCCGGAAGAACGCGGGAATGCGGTACCAGGCCAGCGACGGATAGGCGTGGTGAACCGAGTGGAAGTTGTTGTTGAGAAACAACAGGCTCAACGGCCCCCTGGTTTCGATGATGACAGAGCGCTGATTTGTCTTCTCGACCGCCTGGTGTTCAAGAAAGGAGCGCACCATCAAAAGCCCCATGCCGAAATAGGCGGCGATGAAGTAGGCCATCGGCGAAAGGCTGCCATGGGAGCTGATCAACCAGAACAGCAAGGCTACTGCCAGAATATGGCGCAGCCAGATTGTAGGGATGAATTTGTCACCGGCCTTGGCGCGGGTGAATTCGCTGCGCAGGAACCCGACCGTGGCGAGCGCCGGGCCGAGCGTCATCCGGCCGACAAGGGTATTGTTGGCCACAAGCAGGCTCTTGAACCAGGAAGGCAGCGACGCCCACGCCGTCCGGTCGAGATAATAGCTCTCCGGATCATCATAGGGGTCGGTGATGTTTTCGTTGATGTGGTGGGTGAGGTGGCAGGATTTGAAGCGCAGGTAGGGCACCAGCACTCCGATTGGCGGGGCGATCAGAAGATCGTTGAGTTTTTGGCTCCTGAATGGATGACCGTGTAGGAATTCATGTTGGAGCGAGGAATGCAGCGTAATCGTGGGGATCAGCACAAGGACACGCACAATGTCCGGCAAGTCAGCCCACCCGAACGTCAGCAACAACCACACAGCATAGCAAACGCCTGCCAGGAGCAGGGTTCGCCACTCCGCGTCATTCCGCATCGTGGATACACCTTCTGAATGTTCCTGTTATAGCCCGCGGACAGGCGTCCCGTCCCCCGCGTGGCTTCCAGACGAACACGGATTGAATATACCGATTTGTGAGCTTTCACAAGAATGCTGCCGGGTGTTTCAGAAAGTCTATTCGCCGGCTTTCATTTCCAGGCCGGACGCGGCGTCAAGTGTCAAGGCTTCGGCGCCATGCTCGAACTGCAGGCGGGCGAGGCGGGCATAGAGACCGCCGCGGGCCACCAGTTCGGCATGAGTGCCCTGCTCGACGATCCTTCCCTTGTCCATCACCAGGATGCGATCGGCGCGCAGCACTGTTGCCAACCGGTGCGCAATGACAATCGTGGTGCGGTTCTCCATCAGCACTTCCAGCGCCTTTTGCACCAGCTTCTCATTCTCTGCGTCCAGCGCCGATGTAGCCTCATCGAGAAGCAGGATCGGCGCGTCACGCAGAATTGCCCGGGCGATCGCCACGCGCTGGCGCTGGCCGCCCGAGAGGGTGATGCCGCGCTCGCCGACGGGGGTGTCGTAGCCCTGGTCCAGAGCCAGGATGAAGTCATGCGCCTGCGCGGCAATCGCTGCGGCCTCGATATCGGCCTGACTCGCGCCGGGCCGTCCGAAGGCGATGTTGCTGCCGACGCTGCCGGCGAAGATGGTCACGTCCTGCGGTACAAGCGCGATGCGGGCGCGCACCTCGGCCGGATCGGCGTCTCGGACATCGACATGGTCGATCAGCACCGCCCCCGTGGTGACGTCGTAGAATCGCAGGATCAGCGAAAACAGAGTCGATTTGCCGGCGCCCGAGGCGCCGACCACGGCAACGGTCTCGCCGGGACGGACATGAAAGCTGGTGCCGGTCAGCGCGGATGTGTCAGGCCGGGCGGGATAGGCGAAATGCACATCGTCAAAGCGAATGTCGCCCTCCGCAGGCAAAGGCAGCGGCTTTGGCGCACTGGGCGCGCGGATCTGTGGCACTTCGTCGAGCAGTTCGCTCAACCGTTCAGAGGCCCCTGCAGCCTGGGACAGTTCGCCCCAGACTTCCGACAGAGCGCCGAGGCTGCCTGCGGCAAACACGGAATAGAGCAGGAACTGGCCAAGCGTGCCGGGCGTTATCTCTCCCGACAGCACCGATTGCGCGCCATACCAGAGCACCGCGACGATCGAGCCGAACGCCATGGCAATGGCAAAGCCGGTCAGCACGGAGCGCGCCAGAATTGACTTGCGGGCGGCGGTGAAGGCCACTTCAACGGCCTTGCTGAAACGGGCCTGGGAGCTTTTCTCGGTGTTGAAGGCCTGGACGGTCCGGGTTGCGCCGATGGCCTCGCCGGCGAAGGTCATGGCTTCGGCCAGGCTGTCCTGCGCCTCCCGCGAGCGCTTGCGCACCTTGCGCCCGAACCCCACCAGCGGAAAGACGATGAGCGGAATGACCGCCAGGACCAGACCCGACAGCTTGGGCGAGGTGATGAACATCATCGCGCCCGCGCCCACGCACAGGATGGTGTTGCGCAGCGCCAGCGACGCCGTGGCGCCGACGGTCGACTTGATCTGGGTCGTGTCGGCGGTGAGCCGGGAGACGATCTCGCCCGACCGGTTGGCATCATAGAAGGCGGCCGACAGGTGCATGACGTGGTCGAAGACATCGCGACGGATATCGGACACCACGCGCTCGCCGAGCGTGATGACAAAATAGTAGCGGCACGCGGATGCAAAGGCGAGCAGGATGGCAATGCCTGCCAGCATGGAGAAGTAGCTGTTGATGAATCCGGCATCCTGGGCGGAGAAGCCATGGTCGATCATCCGGCGGATCGCCATGGGCAGCGACAGGGTGGTGACGGCCGCCACGAACAGGAACACCAGGGCTCCGATCACAAGATGCGGATAGCGCATCACATAGGGGACGAGACGGGTGAGCGGGCGCACGGAGCGGCGCGCCTTCTGGGTCGTTTCGGTTAGGTCAGCCACGTCGTCTCCTGGTATGCGTATGCGGTGATCCCGCGGGCCTGCAAAAAAAGAGGCGGCCCTTGTTATCGATAGAGCCTTCATGTATAGGCTCGCCATCCAATTGGGAAGCCGTTGTCCTGACAGACACCGGCTTCGTTTATGTATTTGGCCAAATTGCCGCATTGAATGCTGCGCAGGGGCCTCCCAACGGCAGGACAAAGAAGATGAAGGCGAACATCCATCCCGAGTACCACATGATCAAGGTGGTCATGACCGACGGCACCGAATACATGACCCGGTCCACCTGGGGCGCCGAAGGCGACACCATGAACCTCGAAATCGATCCGAAGTCGCACCCGGCATGGACCGGCGGCAACCAGCAGATGCTGGACCGCGGCGGCCGTCTTTCGAAGTTCAAGAAGCGTTTCGAAGGCCTCAGCCTGTAACAATAGTCCCGGCCACTGCCGGACACCGAAGCCCGCCAGGTCATTCCGGCGGGCTTTTTGCGTTATGAAATGGCTTGTACCGACGCTGATTGTCCTGGTGTCGCCCGGGCAGACTCCGGCTCCGCGGCGTTTTGCCACAAATCGGGACGCCCATCAGCGGCCGGCGCAGGCCTCCGTCGAAATGCAAAAAGGCCCGCGAGTGTCGCGGACCTTGCAGTGATTCCGGCAGGGACAGGCGTCTCAGCGCTTGCTGAAAACCGTCTGCAAAAGCTGCTGCTGAGCCTGGACCGAATTTTCATTGTCCGGCTTCAGCGCCGCGGCTTCGGCGGGCCGGTAGATTTCGCGGTCGAGCAGCGCCACGCGGTTCTGGATACGCAGCGAGCGCTCGACTAGATCGCGGAAACCTTCCGGAAGATCGATCCAGCCCTGCGCGGTCTTGTCGCAATTGAAGCTGTCGAGGCGAACCTTGCTCTTCTCGGCCATCACCTGATCGCGATTCATCTCGCCATTGTTCACGGCCCGCTGCAGGAGCAGCCAGGATGCCATCTGCATCAGCCGCGTGGTCAGGCGCATGGATTCCGCGGCGTAGAGGACGCCAGCCATCCGGGGCAGCGCTTTTGATGCGACACGGCCGGGGCCATCCAGATAGTTCGCGGTTTCCTCAACCAGTCCCATGCCCTCGGCATAGAGCGCCTTGAACTGGGCTGAATTGGCCATGCGGTCTGCGAGATTGACGGTGTTGAGACTGGTTTCAGACATTGGCCGGAACTTCCTGATTACAAGATACTGGTTTAGGCGGCTGCACCTTGACGTCACATATCTCCGCCAAGCCCGTGTATCCTGAACCCTCACGGCTTCTCCGGCAAGCCTATTCTTAAGAAAGGGTTAACATGCCTGGCGCCTTGAAACACCGGCTTTCGGGGCTGTTTACGGGAGAAAACCTGCCGCAATTGCCGGCCGCGCTGTGCCGTTTTCAGGCAGGGCTGCAAGGCTTGCAGCAAGAGGCCGGGCACAAAAAAAGAGCCGCATCAGCGGCTCTCAAGAGTTTAACAGGGAGGCGTCAGACAATTTGGCCGCAGGCCAGACTGTCAAATCCAGGAAACCCGGATACCCACAGTAAAGACTTGTAAAGCTTAACCGGAGCTTAACAAAACTCATGGTTCTCCCAAGGAATTGGATTCTTTGGCCTATTTTGACTTGAAGAGGTCCTCGGCAACGCTGCGGCTGGAGGTCTTTGCGTGTTTGTCAGCTTCGAGCCTGGCAATTTCCTCTTTCAACAGGCCGATTCGCTCCTCAAGTTCCCCTGCGGAAAGGAATGTCAGGTCGCATCCGATTTCGTGAAGCTTCCTTTGTTTCGGGCGGTCATCATCGGCGAACATGAACGGGGTCCTCCTTGGGCACTGGCTTGAACCGGGCGCGTTGCCAGCCGGCATTGCGGTCACTCTAGCCTGCGCCTAGGCTATGGAAAAGTAGTGGCAGGAGAATGAAGCGATGCGTGCAATTGAGATCCGCGAACCCGGCGGCCCCGAGGTTCTCACCCTGACAACGCGGGAGAAGCCGGTTCCGGCTGACACCGAACTGCTGGTCAAGGTTCTTGCAGCCGGCATCAATCGTCCCGATTGCCTTCAACGCCAGGGCGCTTATCCGCCGCCGCCGGGCGCGTCGGATATTCCCGGCCTTGAGATCGCAGGCGAGGTCATTGCCGTGGGATCCGGGGTCACGCGCTTCAAGCCGGGCGCCCGTGTCTGTGCCCTCGTTGCCGGTGGCGGCTATGCGGAGTTCTGCTGCGTGGATGAAACCAACGCGCTGCCCGCGCCCGGCAGCCTGACCATGGCTGAGGCGGCAGCCATTCCCGAGACCTTCTTCACCGTCTGGCACAATGTGTTCCAGCGCGGGGCGCTCAAGTCCGGAGAAACGTTCCTGGTTCACGGTGGAACCTCGGGCATCGGGACCACCGCCATTCAGCTTGCCAAGGCGTTTGGCGCCAAGGTTCTGGCAACGGCGGGTTCGGAGGCGAAATGCGCGGCGATGCGGGAACTGGGCGCGGATGTGGCCATCAATTATCACGAGAGCGATTTTGTCGAGGCGGTTGCAGCTGCGACCGATGGCAAGGGCGCGGATCTGATCCTCGACATGGTGGGTGGCGACTACATCAACCGGAACTACAAGGCGGCGGCGATGGAAGGCAGGATCGTTCAGATCGCCTTTCTGCGGGGCCGCAAGGCGGAAGTCGATTTTTCCCTGCTGATGATGAAGCGGCTGACCCACACCGGATCAACGCTCAGAGCGCGTGACATTGCGTTCAAGGCGAAGATTGCCGAGGCGTTGCGCCAGCATGTCTGGCCGCTGCTGAGCGAGCGGACAGTGCTTCCGGTGATGGATTCGATCTTTCCCATGGATCAGGCGTCAGCGGCGCACCAGCGCATGGAGGATGGCGATCACATCGGCAAGATCGTGCTCGACATGGGCTGACGGGTGAAGTCCTTGCGTTCGGCTGCCTCAGTTCTCCTGCGTTACGGCGCGGGGATCGAGGTTGATCGATTCCGGCGTCGCGGCACGGGCGGATGGCGTGGATGTGAAGTTCTCGCGCTCGTCGGCGGGAATAGCCGCGCGCATGCGGCTGCGGAATATGGCGTAGACGGCAATGGCAACATGGGCAGCCGCTGTCACCGCGAACAGCAGATAAGTGTCGCTCGCCATGGCGAGGCCGCCAATGAGCGGGCCGATGATGGTCCCGACGCCGTAGAGCAGCAGCAGTCCGCCTGAAACCGTGACAAACTTGTCGCTGGCGGCAAAGTCATTGGCATGCGCGACCGTGATGGAATAGAGCGTGTAGGACATGGCGCCATAAAGCGAGATCAGTCCGAACAGAACCGCGATGCCCGATGGCTTGATCACCGCGATAGCCAGACCTGACAGCCCCGCGATTGCCGCAAGGCCCGCCAGCACGTAGCGCCGGTCCATGCGGTCCGACATGCGGCCGGCGGGCAATTGCATGACCGCGCCCGAGAAGATGGTGATCGACATCATGGTGGCAATGGTCAAGGTGGTGAGCCCGACATTGGCGCCAAAGACCGGAGCGAGTGTGCCGAAGGCGCCGTTGGCGATTCCGATCAACAGGATCGACACGAAGGAGACCGGCGAGTTCCGGTAGATCATCTTGAGATCGAGCTTGACCTCCTTGAGCGGGGCCGGACTGGATGCGGTGGACACCGCCGTCGGCAGCAACGACAGGCAGTAGAGGATGCCGGCAATGATGAAGAAGGTCGACTGATTGATGTCACCGAGAGCGATGCTCATCTGACCCGCGACGATGGCGACATAGGTGACGGTCATGTACAGCGAGAAAATCAGGCCACGGGTTTCGTTGGTGGCCCGCTCGTTGAGCCAGCTCTCGATGATCATGAAGGCGGCGGCGATCGAGAAACCGGTGACCACCCGCAGCACGATCCAGGAAACGGGATCGACCAGCAGGCCTGTCAGCAGCGCAATGATGGCGATCATGGCGGAGAATGCCGAGAACGCCCGGACATGCCCGATTCGCCGGACCAGCCGCTGCGAATAGATGCATCCAAGCACGAAGCCTGTCGCCCAGCTCGTGCCCAGAAGCCCGAGAGAGGTGGGCGAAAAGCCTTCGGCGGATCCGCGCATGGGCAGAAGCAAGCCGTGCAAGCCATTGCCAGCCAGCAGAAATGCCGTACCCAGCAGCAGGGACAAAACAGGAAGAAGATTTCGACGCATGATAATCCGGTATGTAAAAGCGTTTCAGATATGGAGCGGACCGGGACTTGAATACCGGATAACAAGCCTAGCTGATCAACCCTGATCGTGACAGGTTTAAGGCTGGAATGAAAAAGGCGTAGCGCATGTCGACGAAAATACTGCTTGTTCTGGTTCTGGTCGCGATGGGGCTGCACCTGATCAAGCCATTCGGGCTCCCGGGTCTGCGGAAGCGGGCGGATGTCTGGAAAATTGCCATCATCCTCATCGTTGCGATGATGATGGCGCTTGTTCTGCGTCCTGAATGAACCGGCACACATGCTCGGCCCAGTGCCGGTAGCCGAGCGCATTGGCATGAAACCCGTCAATGGCAAAGCCTTCCGGCCCATCGATGGGCAGCGGATCGATGGCGGCGCCGTAGCGTTCGCGGCACAGTTGCGCGCCCGTGGCGTTGATGATTGCTGCCCGCAGGCCCAGAATGAACGCCAGCGCGCGCGGCAGCGCCGGAACATCCGCCATGGCGATCACCGGCGACCAATAGATCCTGGCATCGGGCCAGCGGGCATGGGCCGCATAGAGCAGGCCGCCGAAGCCTTTCTTGAAACGGGATCTTGTGACGTAGTTCTTGGCGTCATTGGTGCCGACAGCCAGCACCACATGGGTGAAGTCGCGCTCCTCGATATTGGGAACCACGTGATCGCGAATCTCTGCCGCCGTTGCGGAATTGGCGCCCGCATTGCGCCAGGAGACCGGCTTTCCCGTGACCCGGTTCAGGCACAGGGCCAGCTGCGGCCCGAGCGTGTGCTCGATGTGGTCGGCGCCCACGCCGGCGGCGGAGGAATCTCCGATGACCAGCAAACGGATGGCAGCCGAACCCTCGCCGACCTGGCCTTTCGGCCGTCCGCGCGGCGGCGGAAGCCGGGGCGCTGATTTGCGCACGCCAACGCCCTGGATGACGGCGACAGGAACAAGCACCCAACTTGAGAGACCGGCAAGATATTTGTTCATGAGCCCACCAGTGTCGGTCCCTGTCGATCATCATGCTTCTCCGGCGCCATCACCTTAAAAGGAAACCCGCCGTGTTGCCACGGCGGGTTGAAACAAATCGAGCCCGATGATGGCCGCTCAGGCGGTGCGGGAGGCCTCGTAGATACTGTCGATCGTGGCTGCAAGCGTGGCGTCGAACTCGGCATCCGTCTGGCCGTGGGACAGGCCCTCGGTGAGCGCGCGCGAGAAGGAGGCGATCACGCCGTCATTGGCGCTCAGCAGGCGGTTGGCCTCATCGCGGGAATAGCCGCCGGACAGGGCCACGACGCGCATGACGCGCGGATCGCCCACCAGCGGCTTGTAGAGATTGGTCACGGTCGGCAGCGACAGTTTGAGCATCACTCTCTGGCCTTCCGGCATTGTGTCGAGGTTGCGCCCGATTGCGGCCAGCAGCATCTCCTCGGCCTCGGCCTTGTCGGAGATCTTGATGTTCACTTCCGGTTCGATGATCGGCATCAGGCCGTGAGCGAGGATCTGCTTGCCCACTTCGAATTGCTGGGCGACGACTGCCTCGATCCCGTCCTTGTCGGCGGCATTGATGACCGAACGCATCTTGGTGCCAAAAATGTTCTTGGCGATGGCGCGGTCGAGAAGCGCATCAAGTCCGCTGATCGGCTTCATCAGCTGCACGCCGTTCTGCTCGTCCATCAGGCCCTGGTCGACCTTCAGAAACGGAACGATGCCGCGCTTGTCCCAGAGATAGTCGGCGGTCGGAACGCCGTCGATGTCGCTGTCCATGGTGCGCTCGAACAGAATGGCGCCGATCACCTTCTCGCCGGTGAAGGCCGGGGACTTGATGATGCGGGCGCGCATGGCGTGGATTGCCGCATACATCTCCGCTTCGTTGGAATAGGCGCTTTCATCGACGCCGTAGAGTTTCAGCGCCTTGGGCGTGGAGCCGCCCGACTGGTCGAGCGCGGCGATGAAGCCGTCCTTGTCCGTCATCTGCTGCGCCATGGTTGCGTTCATCATGCCTGGATCCCCGTTCAATTCAATCTTCGCGGCTGGTTTACCAGATGCAGCGCCGGGAAGAAAATAGGCGTGACGCCGGTTGAATCGATTGAATACCTTTCAATCGATTGAAAATAAAAGTGATTTCGACGCGAGCCGCAACGCTGCCGCCGGCTCTCGCCACACCCGGCGTCGCGGTTCAGACCTTGAGGACGTCGACGCCGGGCAGGGGCTTGCCTTCCATCCATTCCAGGAACGCGCCGCCGGCGGTGGAGACATAGGTGAAATCCTCCACCACGCCGGCATGGTTGAGCGCGGAGACGGTGTCGCCGCCGCCGGCCACGGAGACCAGGAGGCCTTCCTCGGTGCGGCTGGCGGCGTGCCGGGCAGCGGACACGGTGGCCGCGTCGAAGGGCGGAATCTCGAAGGCGCCGAGCGGACCGTTCCAGACCAGCGTATCGGCCTTGGAAATCCAGGCGTTGACGGAGGCAACGGATTTCGGCCCGATATCGAGCATCATCGCGTCCGCGGGAATCGCGGTGACATCGACAGTCTCGCTTTCGGCATTCGCCTTGAACTCGCGCGCCACCACGCCATCGACCGGCAGCACCAGGGCGCAGCCCGCGGCCGTTGCCTCGGCTTCGATCTCGTTGACCGTGGCGGCCAGGTCGTGTTCGCACAGCGACTTGCCGACATCGATGCCGCGGGCGGCCAGGAATGTGTTGGCCATGCCGCCGCCGATCACCAGCGCATCGACCTTCTTGACCAGGTTCTTGAGCAGATCGATCTTGGAGGACACCTTTGCCCCGCCGACAATGGCCACCACCGGTCGGGCCGGCTTTCCAAGGCCCTTTTCCAGCGCGATCAGTTCGGCCTGCATGGTGCGGCCGGCATAGGCGGGCATGAGATGGGCGAGCCCCTCGGTCGAGGCGTGGGCGCGGTGGGCCGCGGAAAAGGCGTCGTTGACATAGATGTCGCCGTTCTTGGCCAGCGCTTCGGCAAAGCCTGGATCGTTCTTTTCCTCGCCGGCATGGAAGCGGGTGTTTTCCATGAGCAACACATCGCCTTCCACCATGGCGTCAACTGCCTTTTGCGCGGCCTCGCCGATGCAATCGCTGGCAAAATGGACGCGGTGATCGAGAACGTTTTCGACGACGCCGGCGATCGGAGCGAGCGACATCGAGGGGTCGGCCTTGCCCTTGGGGCGGCCAAAATGGGCAAGCAGGATCACCTTGGCGCCCTTTTCGGACAATTCCAGGATGGTGGGCGCGACGCGCTCGATGCGGGTCGTGTCGGTGACCTTGCCATCCTTGACGGGAACATTGAGATCGACGCGCAACAGCACGCGCTTGCCGGAAAGGTCTGTCAGGTCATCGAGGGTCTTGAAAGCGGTCATGGCATGGTCCGTTCGTCGCGTTGTCGGGATTTTGGCGCGAGATTACACCGCTCGGATGACGGTGCAAGGCTGCGGACCAAGATTTCCGCCCGAGATTGTGCTCCTTACCCGCGGCGTTTGCGCGCGTAGTCCCCGACCCGCTGGATTATCTCGCGCAGGTTCAGGAACAGTGGCAGGCGGGTCCCGGGCGCCACCGGCTCGAGCGAAATCCCGACTGACCTTATGACGCCGTGTTCATCGGTCTGGCGTACGATCAGCACTATCCGGCCCACTTTGACGCGGTCGGCGTATTCCGGCGTGTCGCCCAGACGATGCTTCATCAGCTCCGCGATCGTCATCGATCTTTCCATAGCGCTGAGCAGGCCCGGGCCATAGGCCAGATCGAGGTCTTCCCCTGTCCCGGAGGGGTCAATGGCGAATGTGCCAAAGAATTCGGTATCGTCGTCGCGCACCGCGACCTTGGAGGCAAACAACCGGTCGAGCAGACGGGAAAATCCGGGTGCGATGAACAGGTAGACATGGTCGTTTTCCTGCAATCGCCCGGCATATTGGTAGCGCATCGACTTGCCGTCGCGGATGACCAGCGAGGGACGGGCCCAGCGGGGTATCCGTTCGCCCCGCAGCACCGGGCTGTCGGCGACCACGCGGTAGGCGAGAAGCTCGTGATTGGCGGTGCCGGGAAGATCGAGCTCAAGCTTGTCGATGGCGCCGATCTGTGGGGGCACAATCAGCCCGAGGCGATGCGCCATCGGTTTGACGGTCCATCCCTGAATGGCGAGCGAAACCATCACCACGATGAATGTGGTGTTGAAATAGAGTTGCCCGTTTTCAAGATTGTCGAGAATGGGCAGGATGGCCAAGAGGATGGAGACCGCGCCGCGCAAGCCGACCCAGGCCACGAAACCTGTTTCGCGCTGCGTGAAGTCAAACGGCAGCAGGCACAGCCAGACCGCGAGCGGGCGGGCAATGAAAACAAGGAATATGGCCAGGGCAATGGCTGGAAGGGCAATCTGCGGGAACTGCGACGGTGTTGCGAGCAGGCCAAGCACGAGGAACATGATGATCTGCGCCAGCCAGGTCATGCCTTCCTGGAAGCGCACGATTGACGCCTTGGGCCGGATTTTCTTGTTGCCTGCATAAATTCCGGCCACATAGACCGCCAGGAAGCCGCTGCCGCCAATTGCCGACGTGTAGGCGAAGACCAGAAGCGCCAGGGCCAGCACGAAAATCGGGGCCAACCCGCGCTCCACGGGAATGCGGCGCATGATCTGAACGATCAGGATTCCGCCACCCAGGCCGAGCACCAGGCCAAGACCCATCTGCTTGGCGAACAATGTGATCAGCTCGACGCCAGAGCCTCTCAGGCCTTCGCCGGCGGCGATGATGCCGACCAGCGCGGCCGTGAGGAAAATCGCCATCGGGTCGTTGGTTCCTGACTCGACTTCCAGCGTCGAGCGAACCTTGTCGCGGATGTTGATGCCGCCGGTGCGCAGCAGAAAGAACACGGCGGCTGCATCGGTGGAAGCGACGATCGAGCCCAGCAGCAGCCCTTCCAGCCAGGTGAAGCCCAGCAGAAAGCGCGCGGCGACGCCGAACAGGATGGCGGTGAAGAGCACGCCCGCGGTGGCCAATGTCAGCGCCGGCACGGCGGCTTGCCGGAAGGAGTGCAGCGAGGTTCCGTATCCGGAATCAAACAGGATGATCGCAAGCGCGATCGATCCCAGCATGAAGGCCGCCGAATTGTTGGAGAAATCGATGCCCAGACCGTCGACGCCGGCCAACAGCCCGATGAGCAGGAAGAGAAGCAGGAGCGGAGCGCCGAACCGCTCCGCGAGAAGACTGGAGAATGCAGCTATGAGAATGAGTGACATCGAGGCCAATGTCACAATGTAGAATGTGTCCAACCGCCGTCCCTTGTTCTTATCCCGTAAATGACCCGCAATTGCCGACTGGTATGTCGAGTTTGAAAGACGGCGGCACTCGGAGCAATGTCCGGATGCAGAAGAAGCGACACTCGCCTTCAAAAAAGGTAAAAGTTTGAGCGCCTTCGTACGACTGGACCCGGCCGCAAATGGACCGGTCGGATCTGCGCCTGAAACAACACCGCCACCGTTTTGATACGGTGGCGGCGCAATCGTCATGGATAAGACCGGTCCCGCAACGCGGGGTCGATGGCAAGCCTAGATCAGCTTCGCCATGGCGACGGCGGTGTCGCTCATCCTGTTGGAGAAGCCCCATTCATTGTCGTACCAGGACAGGATCGAGCACAGCGTGCCGTCCATCACCTTGGTCTGGTCGGTGTGGAAGACCGAGGAATGCGGGTCGTGGTTGAAATCCATCGAGACCAGCTTCTCGTCGGTGTAGCCAAGGATGCCCTTGAGCGGCCCTTCAGAGGCTGCAGCGCGGATCAGGTCATTGATCTCGTCAACCGAAGTGGCGCGGTTGGCGATGAACTTGAGGTCGACAACCGAGACATTCGGTGTGGGCACGCGAATGGCGGCGCCGTCAAGCTTGCCGTTGAGTTCCGGAAGAACCAGGCCCACGGCCTTGGCTGCGCCGGTCGATGTCGGGATCATCGACATGGCAGCCGCACGGCCGCGGTAGAGATCCTTGTGCATGGTATCGAGTGTCGGCTGATCGCCGGTGTAGGAGTGGATGGTCGTCATCATGCCCCTCTCGATACCGATGCCGTCGTTGAGGACCTTGGCCACCGGTGCCAGGCAATTGGTGGTGCAGGAGGCGTTGGAGACAACGAGGTCATCCTTGGTCAGGACATCGTGGTTGACGCCGTAGACAATGGTCTTGTCGGCGCCGGCTGCCGGTGCCGAGACCAGAACGCGCTTGGCGCCGGCTTCAAGGTGAAAGGCCGCCTTGTCGCGGGCCGTGAAGATGCCGGTGCATTCCATCACGATGTCGATGCCGAGATCGCCCCAGGGCAGGTTCTTGGGGTCGCGTTCGGCGAAGACCTTGAAGCTCTCGGACCCGACCGAGATGGTGTCGCCGTTCACGGTGACCTCGAAAGGGAAGCGTCCATGGACTGAATCATAGCGCATCAGGTGGGCGTTTGTTTCCACCGGGCCAAGGTCGTTGATCGCAACGATATCGATATCCTGGCGGCCGGATTCAAAAATCGCGCGCACCACATTGCGGCCGATCCGGCCAAATCCGTTGATTGCAATCCTGGTCTTCATGTTCGTTCTCCGTCGCAGGTCTGAGGGCGCCTGTCCCTTAAAGATCAGGCTTGGTCATGCAGGCGGGCTTCAACCGCGGCAACAGTGGCCTCTGCGGTGATGCCGAAATGCTCGTAGAGTTCCTTGTAAGGTCCGGACGCGCCGAACCCGGTCATGCCGATGAACAAGCCGTCTGAACCGATAAACCGGTCCCATCCCTGACGGATGCCCGCCTCGATGGCGATCTTGACCTTGGAATCCCCGATAACAGCACGTCTATACTCTATGCTCTGCTCTTCAAACAACTCGAAGCAGGGCACGGAAACCACGCGAGTGGTGTGACCATTGGTCTCAAGTCTCTGGCGCGCCTCCAGCGCAATCTCGATTTCCGAGCCGGTGGCGAAGATCGTCACTTCGGCATCGCTGGCCGAAACAAGATCGTATGCGCCGAAAGCACAGAGGTTTTCCTCGGTGAAGTCGGTGCGGACGGTGGGCAGGTTCTGGCGGGTCAGCGCGATGCCGCTGGGGCGATTCTCCTGCTGCAACGCGATGTGCCAGCATTCGGCAGTTTCCACTGCGTCCGCCGGACGGAACATCAGGAGATTGGGGATCGCCCGCAAGGCGGCCATCTGTTCGACCGGCTGGTGGGTCGGGCCATCTTCGCCAAGGCCAATGGAATCATGGGTCAGCACGTGGATCACACGGATGCCCATCAGCGCCGCGAGGCGGATCGAAGGCCGGCAGTAATCGGAAAAGATCAGGAAGCCGCCGGAATAGGGGATCAGGCCGCCATGCAGCGCGATCCCGTTCATCATTGCCGCCATGCCGTGTTCACGAATGCCGTAGTGGATGTAGCGCCCGGAAAAATCATCCGGCGTGATCGCCTTGGTCTGGCTGGTGCGAGTGTTGTTGGAGCCGGTAAGGTCGGCTGAGCCGCCGATGGTTTCCGGCACCACGCCGTTGATGACCTCGAGCGCCATTTCCGAGGATTTGCGGGTGGCGACCGCTGGCAGATCTTCCGAGAGCTTCTGCTTGTAGGCAATGAGCGCCGGTTCCAGGCCGCCGGGCAGTTCGCCGCGCATGCGGCGTTCGAAGGTCATGCGGACCTCGTTTTCGGCGTTCGCCAGACGGGCTTCCCAGGCCTTGCGGTCCTTGACCGACCGGAGACCGGCCAGCCGCCAGGCATCGAGAATATCGGACGGCACAACAAAGGGCTCGTCTTCCCAGCCAAGCGCCTTGCGCACGCCGGCGATTTCCTTGTCGCCCAGCGGCGAGCCGTGGGCGCCGCTGGTTCCGGCCTTGGTGGGGGCGCCGAAGCCGATCACGGTCTTGGCGGCAATCAGCGTCGGCCGGTCGGATTTCTGGGCGGTCTCGATGGCCTGCGCGATGGCGTCGGGATCATGGCCGTCAATGTCGAGCGTGTTCCAGCCCGAAGCGGCGAACCGCGCCAGCTGGTCGGTCGAATCCGTCAGCGAAACCGGTCCGTCGATGGAAATGGAGTTGTTGTCCCAGAAAAGGATCAGCTTGTTGAGCTTGAGGTGGCCTGCGAGCGAAATTGCTTCCTGGCTGATGCCTTCCATGAGGCAGCCGTCACCGGCGAGCACATAGGTATGATGCTCAACGAGGTCTGATCCAAACTCGTTGGCGAGCTTGCGCTCCGCGATGGCCATGCCGACCGCGTTGCCGATGCCCTGGCCCAGCGGACCCGTGGTGGTTTCAATGCCAGCCGCATGGCCATATTCCGGATGGCCGGCGGTCGGTGATCCGAGCTGGCGGAAATTCTTGATGTCATCGAGCGAGATGTCGTCATAACCAAGAAGATAGAGCAGGGAATAGATCAGCATCGATCCATGGCCGGCGGACAGGACAAAGCGGTCGCGGTCGGGCCAGTCGGGCTTTTTCGGATCGAATGTGAGATAGCGCGAGAACAGCACAGTGGCGACGTCGGCTGCGCCCATTGGCAATCCGGGGTGTCCGGACTTTGCCTTTTCAACGGCGTCCATGGATAGAAACCGGATTGCATTGGCCATCCGGTCGTGTTTGTCGCGTGAAATCATGATTGTTCCGCTCAGTCGCTTTCAGGTCAGGATGGGCCCCCAATGGGACCCGATCGAAGGCCGCGAACACATAGCACTTGCCTGACGGGAGTCAATAAAGGCGTCGGCCGCACACGGCTGGGGATGCAGGACGCGGTTTTGTTGACGCCCTGTTCGGCTAATGCGTAAACTCGCGGTCACAAGTATCGGGAATTCAAGCGATTCGGCTTGTGATCCAGATCCAGGGAAGCCCGCGATGTCCGCTGAAACGACAGTGAAAGCAGCTCTTGAGTCATTGAACAAGGCCTTGAATCAGCTGGACAATGAGGTTGACCGGCAAGTCGAGGCCAGCCGCAGTTCCAGCGAAGCGGCGGCGGAATTGGGCCGGATGGTCGAGGACCGTTCGCGTATCGCGCAGGAACTCGATCAGGCACAAGACAGGGCGAATCGTCTCGAAGAAGCCAATCGCGAGGTTTCGCGGCGCCTGGTGACGGCCATGGAAACGATCAGAGCGGTGTTGGATCGCTAGGATGTGGTTTTTCGCGCTGCCGGAACTCTCCGCAGGCGCGATTTCGAACGCAGAACAGGACATGTTGAATGGCGCAAGTCACCGTCACCATCGACAGCAAGACCTACCGGATGGCTTGCGAAGAGGGCCAGGAAGAGCATTTGAGCGAGCTTGCCAGCCGCTTTGACCGCTATGTCGGCCATCTCAAGGATCAGTTTGGTGAAATCGGCGATTTGCGCATCACCGTGATGGCCGGGATCATGGTGATGGACGAGTTGCACGAATTGCAGAGGCGGATGCGCGGCCTCGAGGCCGAAGTCGAAACCCTGAAGAAAACCCGCGATACGGTCTTGAGCAAGGCCGACAAGACCGAGCACGACCTGTCCGAGGCGTTGACCCAGCTGACCGGCAAGATCGAACAGATTGCAGGCAAGCTGGCGGGACGGGGGTAGGGTTTCGTCCCGTTCCCACACCCTTTGAGGTAATCGCGGGCTGTCAAATCGTCGTTGCCGGTGCCATTTCGGTTGGTCGACGACGAGGCTCAACATAGCCGGTTTCAGAAGGCCTTCGTGAAGGTCAGGTCCATGCCGCTGGATTCATAGTCATAAAAGGCCACATTGCTGTGTTGCCTTTTGTGGAAGACTCCGATGATGGGAGAAAAGCCCGCGATCTGGAAATTGTCCTTGGTGAAGCTTCCCCTGACCTCCCAGAACTGGTCTTGCCGTGCGAGCCGCAAGCCGGGAAACAGATCCTTGTAATCCCGTGTCCCGGCTGTAACGGCCGCCTTCACGCGGACGCCATAGGCGATGGGCGTTTCGAGCCCGAGTGTGCCCGATGCGCTTTCATAGGAATTCCAGGGCCTTGCCGACACGCTTTCCTTTTCGAAACTTCCACCCGCGGACATCGCCAGACGGTTCGAAAACGCATGCCGGACAGAAGCTGTGGCCCGGGTCGTGCTCGCCTCGGCGCCGGGGTCTTTATCAAAGCTCCGGTACATCTGGATGATCTCGCCCGAGAGCCACCAGCCCCGGGCGACATTCCATTTCCCCGAAATGCGACCGCCGAACCCGCGGCTCTGGGCTTTTTGGTTGTGCCAGTGCCGGTCGGCAATGGCTTCGACCTGAAGGGAGTAGCGCAGCTGGTCATGCCGCAAACCGGTCCTCAGCTCGCCCTGCTGCTTGTCGAAGTCGTCATTGGAATAATCAGAAAAGCCCGCCGAGAGGGAGGCATAGGCCGAGGTGTTCTCGGTCAGGGCGTGGGAGTAACCGGCCACAAGCCCGGCCCTGACCCCCACGCCCGATTGTTCGCGCGCGCCATTGGCGATCACGAAGGGCAGGCCGCCTATCATCACCGTGGATTGCGACGTGCCGTCATTGATGTTGGTCGAGGGCGCCAGCGAGAAATAGCCCGACAGCGAGAAGCCTTCGGTGGTTCCGATGCGGCGGGAAAGCTGCGCCAGCTGGTCCTGGTCCCGGGCCAGGTCCGCGGTGTCCGTCAGCCGGTTGAGATGGTAGCCCGCCCCCTGTCGCTTGCCCTGGAGAACCAGGATCTTGATCAGCTCGATGCGCACCGCATCGATGTCGGGCTCACGCGCCAGGATCCCGCGCAGGAGCTTTTCGGCCTCGTCCAGGCGATTGGTCCGGGCATAGACGACGGCCAGGAGATAGGCCGCCGAAATCGCCTCGGCGCCTTGAAACCGGGTGTTCCGCAACACGGCTTCCGCTTCGGAATAATTTCCGATCGAGACAAGCACTTCGGCCGACTGGAAAGCGGTCGGGGTCTGGGCTGAGGGTTCACCGGGAAACAGCAGCAGGAAAACCGCCAGGCAGATGCCTGCCAGCGGTCCCCTGTCGCTCGATTGCGGTCGCTGTCCAACCGCAGGCTGCCGATTTCCCATTTCCGAAGAAAACGCGGGACAAGGATGCGGCATCGGTTATTTTTTCACTGCGCCGATGGTGCCCGACAAAATGTAATCGCGGTTCTGGCCATCGAGCATGGCGTTGCCTTCGATCACATAGGCTGCGGCTGTTTCCGCAGCACCGTCACCGAAGAAGGCGCCGATGGCCTCGTTGGTCCGGGTGGTTCCCACGGCATTGTTGTTGGCGTCCACCAGCTGCGCGGACCCGGTGTATTCCGAGCCGGCGATGTTGGCGTCGATACTCAGGCCGGTCACCGCGTTGTTGAGGACCACCATCTGCTGATTGCGGTATGCCATGAGCTGTGCGTCCTTGATGCCGCCCTTCACCGTGCCGGCACCGAAGTCGGCGGTCAGTTCGACGGTTCCGCCGCTCAGACCCATCTGCTCCATCGTCCCGTTGTTGTCGAAGACGTTGGTTCCGCTTTCATTGAAGCCCTTGTAGGTGGCCTGGCCCGAGCCGGGCATATTGGTTGTGTTGTTGCCGATATAGCCAACCGCATAGGTGGCGGTGGCGGCTGTGTCGGCGCCTTCCTGGTAGCGGATCGTCGTGCCGTGCTTCATGACGATCTGCTCGACGAAGGTGTTGTTCTTGTACACATTATAGACGCCGACGGAGGACAGGCCGGTGCTTTCGTTGGACGCCTGGGCGTCGCCGAAATTGCCGTTCTCGAAATAGACATTGCCCTTGACGTCGGTCATCCCGGCGATCGCTGTGCCGTTTTGAAGCGTATCGGGGGAACTGGCGCTCACCAGCGCCGGATTTGGGCCCTGATTGTTGTTCGGATTGGGGTCCTCGTCGACGGACCCTTCAATGCGGATACCGCCCGGAGCCGATTTTTCCAGGATGCTCGCCTGCGTGATTTGCTGCTGGGACAGCGGAAGGTTCGTGAAGGTATTCACGGACGAGGTGTTGTTCGAATTGGCGCGGAAGGCCAGGGCCTTGCCGGATGCCTTGAGGGGCAGCGATCCCGCGGCCACCGCCGGGCCTCCAGCCGCCGCACCGCCCGCCGTCGGGCTGCAGCCGGTAATGCCTGGAAGGACGGCCAGGACGATTGCTCCGGAAACGAATGTCTTTCTGATCATGCTGCACCCCTTTGCCCGCAGAAACTCAAAACAAAGCCGCTTCCCAAAGATGATTGCGACCCCGGGCGGGATCGACACAGCCAGACGAGCCGAAAGACCTTACGAATCATTCGGTTGGGGGCGGCAGTGACGGACCAGTTGGCTGATCCGGAGGCAAGGAGTATCGGCAGGATGGCGGCGTCTCAATCACCTGACCGGGTGAAAATGCCACTTGGCAATTTGCCGATTGGCGGAAATCAATTCATGACCTATATACAGGGTGCGATCTGCGCCTCTCGACAGGATACACAATCCCTGGGGCCTTAATTGATCCAAAGGGAGCTGTCCCTGACCGGACCCGTGGGTCCGGACATATGGCGCCCACCTACGTTGTAGGTTCCCAGGATCAATAAATCCATCGGTTGCCGTGGATCGCACTTGCCCCTGATATTTTCTCGGTTCGGCTCGTTGGTCAGACGAGCCTTGAGCGGTCAGTCATCGGTCTTCCGACCAGCTCATCACCGGCCAGCCTGTGATCGGCGCGATATTCTACGGCCCCCTGTGCACGATCTGGGCAAGCCTTCCGCAGGGGAATGCTGGTGACCTGACCCCATTAAGGCGGCGCTCGAAATGTTGCGCCTTGCAAACACTGATCCCTCAGAAGTCGCTGTTCTTGATAATCAAATATCAACCGAATCTTAGTCAATACCCCTGTTGATTTATATCATTGAAGGCTTTTCAGCGCTTCAGATCTGGGGACAATTGCATGACTAAAATCGATATTAAGAGGCCGATGTGGGTCAAAATGACCGCATACGGATTTGCGGCTGTGCTTTTTGCCAGCGCCACGATCGGGGGGCTGGCCGGGTATAGCCAATCCGCAATGAATGAAAGTGCGGTGCGGAAGGAATTCAGTGCAGACCTTGCGGTGCTTGAGGCCGATATGGCCGCGCAGCGGCGCGCAGCTTCCGCCCTGGCGCTGACACTGGCCAGCGAACCTGGCATCGGCGATCTCATTGCCAATGACGCGCGTGAGGCGTTGCTGGCGAAATATTCGGGCAGCCTTGCAAATGTGAACGCAACGAGCGGCCTCGGGCTCATTACCTTCACCCAGAATGGCGTCGTCGTGGCACGCGTCCAGTCCCCCGACAAATTCGGCGATGATATCAAAAATCGAAGGAAGATGATCGTTGCAACCCTGAAAGAGGGCAGGTTGAACGCCGGTATCGAGCCGGGACGCACCTCGGTCAACATGTTCGCATCCGCTCCGACGACGACAAGTGGCAATTCTGCCGGTATCGTGGACGTTGGCAGCGAACTCTCCGAGGCCTACTTCGCCCGTATCGCAGATAAGACCGATTCCCATATCGCCATTCACATTTTCGGCGACGGGAAATTCGAAACGCAAGCTTCGACCTTCGATGACGCCACCATGCTGACGCCGGAACAAATCCAGGCGGCTTTCGACGGCGATCTGCCCATAACGATGGTCGCAGCCAATGATAGTGATTTTGCCGTTGGCGGCAAGGTGCTGGAGAACTTCTCCGGTGAAAAGATAGGCGTCATCGAGCTGGCGTCGAATGTCACGCCGATCGTTGCCGCGGGCAGGAGTGCCACGACGGCGTCGATCGTCGGCACCATCCTCGTCTCGCTCTTGTCGCTCCTGGGCTTCTTCTTCTATGCCCGCGCCTTCTCGGGCACAATCAGCAAGACCACGGAAACCATGGCCCGCCTGGCAAGCGGCGATCTGGCCGCAGTCGTTGGCGACCAGAACCGCCCTGACGAAATTGGCGCAATGGCCCGTGCGGTCCAGGTCTTCAAAGAGGCAGGCCTCGAGAAAATCCGGCTGGAGCAGGAGGCCGATTCTCAGCGGAACATTTCGGAAGAAGAGCGCAATAGAAATAGCGAAGAGGAACGGCTCAGAGCGCAGGAAATGCGGCAGGCGACCTCGGGTCTTGGCGAGGGGCTGAAGCATCTTGCCGCCGGCAATCTTTCCTTCCAGCTCACCGAGCCTTTTGCTTCAGACTTCGAAGGACTGCGGACCGATTTCAACGATGCTGTTTCGCAACTCGGCCGCACCTTGCGGTCGGTAGCCGAGGCATCGATCCAGATCGCCACGGGGTCGACAGAAATCAGCCAGTCGGCGCAGGACCTGTCCAAACGCACGGAGCAGCAGGCAGCCTCGCTTGAAGAAACCGCCGCTGCGCTCGACCAGATCACCGCCAATGTCGCCAATTCGACAAAACGCGTCGAGGAGGCAACAACAGCGGCCGAGCAGGCCAATCAGAGCGCCGTGCAGTCCGGCACGATCGTGTCGAACGCCGTTGATGCCATGGGCAGGATCGAACAGTCGGCGAGCCAGATCTCCAACATCATCGGTGTCATCGATGAAATCGCGTTCCAGACAAATCTGCTGGCGCTCAATGCGGGCGTGGAAGCGGCGCGTGCCGGCGAGGCGGGAAGAGGATTTGCGGTCGTTGCCCAGGAAGTCCGCGAACTGGCTCAACGCTCTGCGCAGGCTGCCAAGGAAATCAAGGAGCTCATCCGCAATTCCACGGTCGAGGTGGAAGGCGGCGTGCGGCTTGTTAATGAAACCGGCGAGGCGCTCAAGACGATCGAGACCTACATCGTGACAGTCAACGATCACATGAAAGCCATCGCGCACGCTGCCAAGGAACAGTCGGTGGGCCTTGGCGAAGTCAATATCGCGGTCAATCAGATGGACCAGGTCACGCAGCAGAACGCGGCCATGGTCGAGGAAAACACCGCTGCCAGCACCGCGCTGTCGACAGAGGCCGGCCAATTGGGTGAACTGATCGGCCAGTTCCGCCTGGACGGTTCTGCAAGTCATGATACGGCAGCCTTGCGCCGGACAGCGACCGTCATGTCCCAGAAGGCGTCGCCCGCAAAGCGCAGCGCAGTACAGGGCAATCTTGCTGTCAAATCCGACGAGTGGACGGAATTCTGATCCGCCCGCCGGTCTCCCTGCATCCCCAGCTGGATCCGCCATATTTTCGGGTCAGGAATGTGTAGGACTGCAGAAACGAGTTGTCTCGCCGTGCGATGGTTCGTCGCGCGGCGATACATGTGACTTCAGACCAGTCGCTTAATGAGCCGCACTCGGCGCTTCTCAAGCTCTTGCGCGCTTCCCCGTTCCGGCTGCGATCAAATCGCGCATCGGTTGCCGCGCGGCGCACGATCCCGGGTTCATATCCGGATCCATTGGGCCAATTCTGTTGGCATGGGTGGCGGCCGACTACTCAATCAAGCCGAGCTTCAAAGCACGCGCCAGGGCTTCCATGGTTGTGGTTGCCATCAGCTTTTTGCGTGCCGAGGCGAACAGGTCCGTGACGGCATTATCACCGCCGAATTGGCTGGCGAGGGCTTCGGAAGCCTGCCCTCTTGCGGCCAATTGAAGGCACATGCGTTCCGCGTCGGTCAATCGTTCGGAGCCTAAATTCATGAAAATCCAACATTGCAGTCAATGACACATATTATTTCTTACGGGGGGTTTCTAAGGGCGCGCACAGGGCTGCGGCAACCGTTGTTCGGCGTCGTCGTGTACAAATGGTAACAGGGCACGCCGGCCTGTCCTGAATTGGCAAAAACGTCATGCAGCGCTCCGGTGGCGTTGACGCGCGCTCGCATTCGGCATTACCCCATATCGAGGACAAGTCCGGAGGAACACGTGAGCACCAAGGCAGAGATCCGCGCGGCGATGCTGGCGCGCAGGGATGCGCTGGCGCCGGACCGCCGCATCGAAATGAGCCTTGCCATGGCCGAGGCGGCCGAGGCGATTGATTTCGATCCGGGAACCGTGATCGCCGGTTATTTGCCGATCCGTTCCGAGCCGGACCTGCGGCCCTTGCTGGCGCGGCTTGGCGAGCGTGGCGCCCGGCTTTGCCTTCCCGTCGTGCTTGATCGCCAGACCATCGTGTTCAGGGAGCTTGTCCGCGGTGCGGAACTGGTCAGGACCGGCTTCGGGACATCGGGCCCGGGTCCTGACGCCGAGGTGCTGGACCCGCAGATCCTGATGATGCCGCTCTCGGCCTTTGATGCTGCGGGCAACCGGCTCGGCTATGGTGCGGGCCATTATGACCGGGCCATCGCCCGGCTGCATGCGAAAGGGCTTTTGCCCCGGCTGATCGGAACCGCGTTTTCAGTGCAGGAAACCGACAGCCTGCCCTGTGAAGCGCATGACGTGGCCCTTGAGATGATCCTGACCGAACAAGGCTTGCGCTCGTTTTCGCAACCCTTATAGAGAGCCGATGCGCCTGTTATTTCTTGGAGACATGGTCGGCAAGTCCGGCCGCACCGCGGTCTGGAACCGCCTTCCCGGCCTGATCCGCGATTTCCGCCTGGATTTTGTCATCGTCAATGGCGAGAACGCCGCCGGCGGCTTCGGCATCACCGAGGAGATCTTTCTCGAAACGCTCGACGCCGGCGCCGATGTGGTGACCACGGGCAACCATGTCTGGGACCAGCGCGAGGCGCTGGTCTATGCCGACAGGCAGGACCGGTTCCTGCGGCCGGCGAATTATCCGGCGGGAACGCCGGGCAGGGGCTCCAATCTCTACATTGCCCGCAATGGCGCGCGTGTGCTGGTCGCCAATGTGATGGGCCGCGTGTTCATGCATCCGGATCTCGATGATCCGTTCTCGGCAGGCGAGGCGATCCTCAATGCCTGTCCGCTGGGCGAGCAGGCGGATGCGGTGATTTTCGACTTCCATGCGGAAGCAACCAGCGAGAAGCTGTGTTTTGCCCATTTCGTCGATGGCCGGGCGAGTTTCGTGGTCGGCACGCACACCCATGTCCCAACCGCCGACGCGCAGATCCTCAACGGCGGCACGGCCTATCTTTCTGACGCGGGCATGTGCGGCGATTACGATTCGTCCATCGGCATGGACAAGGAGGAGCCGGTCAACCGGTTCGTCTCGAAGATACCGAAAGGGCGCTTCGAAGCGGCCTCGGGACCGGCGACGATCTGCGGCGTTGCCGTCGAGATTTCCGACCGCACCGGTCTGGCCGAGAAGATCGCACCCTTGCGGATCGGGCCGAGGCTGAGCGAAGCCTATCCGGAGTTCTGGCAGTAATCCGCCTCAGCGGTATTTCGCGGCGCTGATGAATTCGCCGAATGTCTCGCACCAGACCAGCACGGTTGTGTAGGCGTCGATATCCACGCTTTGCGGCACATCCAGCAGGAAGCCGTCGAACGTCTTGATGTCGCCGATGAGTTGCGCGGTGTCCCGGATGGCCAGAAACTGCGCTTCATCCTCGATGAACTGCGGCACCAGATAGAGCTTGTAGTCGGGTCCGGGCGCCAGGCGTCCCTGATGGGCGATGCTCAAGGGGGAAATGCTGACCGTGCCCTCGCCCCAATGCAGGAAGTCGCTTCCCCTCAGGTCGCGGCTGAATTCAGCCTGGTAACGCGCGAACTGCATGGTTTGGCTCAGCGTGGCCTGATCCGGGGCCGGCGGCGCGACGAGGATCGGCAAAAGGTAGATCCCGAGTGCGAAGCCGATGGCGAGCGTAAGAGTGTGGGTTACCGCTAGCACGATCCAGCGCAGCATTCTCGGACCCCCGGGTTGAACCTGCCGGATGGTACGGGCGCGCCGCCAGGACTGTCAATCGGCTTCGTGCGCATGGCGTCGCCCCCCGAGACCGACCCGATGCGACCGGCCGGGACGCCGGGCGGGTCCGGGTCTACAGCTCCTGCTGCGTGCCCTTGATCAGGGGGCGTTTTGCGCCGGGATCAGGCGGCAGCATGCCGCGCTCCTTGAGCCAGGGATGAATCGCCACGGCGCGCGACAGCGCCGCGATGGCCGCTTCGGGCCGTCCAATGCGTTTGAGCAGATGATACATGCCCGACCAGGCGCCGAAATGATCCGGTTCAAGCTCGACGGCCTTCTCCAGATCCGACAGCGCGCCATCGACATCGTCGCGCAGGAACCGCACAAAGGCGCGCTGGTTCCAGCCCTCGGCATAGGAGGGCGCCTCGCGCACAACGATATCCAAAGCCGCTTCGGCCGCTTCAAAATCGTGACTTCCGCGCCGCTCCATGCCGCGATCGATGGCGCCGCGCACCTCGGGCGTCGGCGCCTGGCTCACCCACCAATCCCAGATGGCGTTTTCGGCGATGCGGCCCTCGCGTTCGGTCTTGGCATTCTTCAGCGCGGTGAACAGCTTTTCGCGTGGCGTGGCGGATTCCGCCAGCACGACCGACGGGCAGGCGATGAGAAAGCCCAGCGCGGCGATGCGGATCAGAAAAAGGCGGCGCTGCATGATCACACCCCGTTCAAGATGACGATTGTCGGCTGACGTGGCAGGGTTCTGGCCGAGACGGTGAAGCTGTCGTTGTTGACATAATCGACCAGAAACCTGTCGCCCATCATGTCGATGAAGCGCGAGATCGGCGCGCCGCGCCGGTGCATCGGCAACAGGATAGAGGATTGCAGGCGCTGGGCTATCCCGGTCATCGCGCCGTGGCTGAGGGTCAGGCCGCCATCGACCGGCACCATGACAATGTCGAGCCTGCCGATCTGGGCGTAATGCCGGTCTTCGAGGGGATGATGCAGGTGCCCGAGATGGCCGATGCAAAGATCCGCGACCTCGAAAATGAAGATCGAATTGCCGTCCGGCTCCATGGCGCCGAAGTTGCGGATATCGGTGGTGACATTGCGCACATAGACATCGTCGACAACGACATCATGATCGGCCGGCGTTCCGTCAAAATTCCAGCCGCGCAGCACATGGTCGATCCGTTCGTCTGGCGAAAGGGTGAAATGCGAGGAGTGCGCCTTGTTCATGGTGACGATATCGGGGATCGCCACGCGTCCCGACCAGCCGTTGAAATCGGTGGCGATGGTGGTGCCGCCGGGGGTGGTGATCACATAGGTGGAATGGCCGGCAAACATGAACTCGACCTCGCCGGACCCGGTCTGGGCCTGGGTGGGGCGAAGCCGAAGCTCTTCCGGCGTGAGGTTGGCGTAGGTGGCGCCCGGCAGCGCCTGTGCGACAGCCATGCACTGGCTGAAGGGGCGCTGCTGATCTTGTGCGGTTGCGGGCGAAGTCACAAACCAGGCGGCAATCATGAGGGTAAAGGCGCGCATACGGGGCATGATGGAGGCTCCGGGTAAATTGCGTTCACCGTTTCAAGTGTAGGGCGGTCTGGCCCAAGGTAAAGAGCTCACGTCAATCCGGTGCCGTGGCGGCAGGGCGGGGGACGGATGTCATCCGGTCCCACTCTTGCCTCAGCGCGGCATAGCCGTCCGCCGGTTGGGTCTCGTAATGAATTTCCCCCGCAGGGATCACAACAAAGGGTTGTTTCGAGCGGGTCCAGATGTGTCCGGCGGGGATCAGCCACGAGGTGTCATCGAGAGTGCCGGCCTTGATGTTGATCTCGGCAGACCCGCTCGTGCCATGCCAGATGCGGACACCGCATTCAGGGCAGAACCATCCCTCTCGCTCCCTGCCTGACTCGCTCTGCCTGCGGATGCAGCGCAAACCAGGCCCGACATCCAGATCATCACGCCGAAAGCGGAGGCTTTCGCCAAAGGCCGAGGACGTGTGTCTCTGGCATTCCGTGCAGTGGCACAGATAGAATACCAGCGGTGCCCCCAGCATCTTGTAGCGGATGCGGCCGCATTGGCAGCCGCCGCTCAGTGGCAACGGCGGGACGATGGTCTGGTGCATGGCCTGAACCTTCTGGACGAAACCGAGTTACGTTATTATAAGGCGGGCATCCCAAGTCCAGAGCAAACCACAGAGGCGTCATGGCCGGCCATTCACAATTCAAAAACATCATGCACCGCAAGGGACGGCAGGACGCTGTCCGTTCCAAGATGTTCTCCAAGCTCGCGCGCGAAATCACCGTCGCTGCCAAGATGGGCGCGCCCGATCCGGCGATGAACGCGCGTCTGAGGCTTGCGGTGCAGAACGCCAAGGCCCAGTCGATGCCCAAGGACAACATCCAGCGCGCCATCAACAAGGCTTCGGGCGCCGACAGCGAGAACTACGAGGAAGTGCGCTACGAGGGTTATGGTCCGGGCGGCGTTGCCGTCATCGTCGAGGCGCTGACCGACAATCGCAACCGCACGGCCTCGAATGTACGCGCCGCCTTCACCAAGTCCGGCGGAGCACTCGGCGAAACCGGATCGGTCGGGTTCATGTTCGCGCGTGTCGGCGAAATCGTCTACCCGGCGGATGCCGGCGATGCTGACACGATCATGGAAGCCGCCATCATGGCCGGCGCCGAGGATGTGACGAGCAGCGACGAGGAACACGCCATCATCTGCGCCTTCGAAGATATCGGCGAGGTTTCCAGCGCGCTCGAAGAGGCGCTGGGTGAAGCGCAATCCATCAAGGCCATATGGAAGCCGCAGACCACTGCGCCGGTCGATGAGGGCAAGGCGGAATCGGTGCTCAAGCTGATCGCCACGCTTGATGACGATGATGACGTGCAGAACGTCTACGCCAATTTCGAAGTCTCCGACGAGGTCATGGCGAAACTGTCCGCCTGACACCGTCCCCATCTGGAATGGCAGACCGCCGGTCCACCGGGCCGGCGGTCCCTTGTGTCACAGCGCCTGGCGCATCTCGCCAAAGAGTTCGACCGACCGCAGTCGCGCTTGCGAGGAATGGATCGGCATCGAAATCATGACCTCGTCGGCGCCTGTGGCGTTGATGAAGCTGCGCATCTGCCGGATCGCCGTTTCCGGCCCGCCGACCACCGCATAGCGCAAGGTGTGATCGACGGCGGTCTTCTCCATGTCTGTCCAGAACCCGTCCATGGTGTCGATCGGCTTCGGCATCTTGCCGCGCGCATTGCGGCGCATGTTGACGAAGGTCTGCTGCAGGGTGGTGAACAGATAGGCTGCTTCCTCATCCGTGTCGGCCATCACGCCCATGGCGGCAGCGATCACGTAGGGTGCCTTGAGCTGCGCAGACGGGGTGAATTTGTCCCGGTAGATGTCCAGCGCCTCAAACAGCATGTCGGGAGCGAAATGCGAGGCAAAGGCATAGGGAAGCCCGAGAGCGGCCGCCAGGTGCGCGCTGTACAGGCTCGATCCGAGGATCCAGAGCGGCACATGCGAACCGGCGCCGGGGATTGCGATCAGCTTGGCGTCATCGGGCTCTCCGAGCCAGTGCTGCAGTTCGAGAATGTCATCGGGGAAGCTCTGCGCGCCTGACTCCAGATTGCGCCGTAGCGCGCGGGCGGTGTTCATGTCGGTTCCCGGCGCGCGGCCGAGGCCGAGATCGACGCGCCCCGGAAACAGGGCTTCCAGCGTGCCGAACTGTTCGGCAATGACGAGGGGTGAATGATTGGGCAGCATGACGCCGCCGGAGCCGATGCGGATGGTGCTGGTGGCATGACCCGCCTCGGCAATGACCAGGGACGTGGCGGCGCTGGCGATGCCTTTCATGCCGTGATGCTCGGCAAGCCAGAACCGGGTGAAGCCTGAATCCTCCGCCTTTTTGGCCATCAGGCGGGTATCGGCAAGGGCTTCGCTCACGGTGCCGCCTTCGACAATGGGGCAAAGGTCAAGGATTGAAAAAGCGGTCATCAAAAGACTTTCTTGGTGCTGGCAGAGCGGGATCTTGGGTTGCCTTCATGTAGGTACCGATCCGGGGAATACAAAACGCAAGTTTGCGTGATCGCATTTGTATTTGGTTTGTTCACCTTTGTGATGGAAAGCTCTTCCCGTCACGGATAGGATTTGCGCATGGCGGAAGCGATTCGAATTATCGGTATTGATCCCGGGCTCAGGAACAGCGGCTGGGGCGTTGTCGAAACGCTCGGCAATTCGTTGCGCTTCGTGGCGTCTGGGACGGTCAAGTCCGATGCAAAGCTCGATCTCGCCTCCCGGTTGCACCAGTTGTATGACGGACTGGAAAGCGTCCTGCACCATTACCGGCCGTTCGAGGCCGCGGTTGAAAACACCTTCGTCAACAAGGACGCCACCGCCACTCTGAAGCTCGGGCAGGCGCGCGGCATCGCCATGGTGGTGCCGGCGCGGGCCGGCTTGCGCGTTGCCGAATACGCGCCGAATGCGGTCAAGAAGGCCGTCATCGGCGTCGGCCACGGCGACAAGAAGCAGATCCACATGATGGTCAAGGTGCTGATGCCCAAGGCCACGTTCGACAGCGATCATGCCGCCGATGCGCTGGCGATCGCCATCTGCCACGCCCATCATCGCACATCGCCGGCCTGGCGCATGGCGGCGGAGTGAGCCTTTTGTTTGTTCTTGACATGTTCTTCGAGTCGGAATAAGTTGGAATTATTCAGGCTTGGGGTGACACCGTGCGCGTTTCGGAAAAAGGTCAAGTGACGATCCCGAAGAACCTTCGCGATCTGGCAGGAATAGAGGCCAACAGCGAGGTTGTCTTCTCCGTGGAAGGCGGGCGGATTTTCCTCGAAGCCAAGGACGGCGGCGAGCGGAAGGCCGACAGACAGCGACTTGAGCGGTTTCTTGCCGCGCTCGACCGGCTCGAGGGTACCGGCGATCCGACGCTCAGCGCGGATGACGTGATGCGCGAAACGCGGGATCGCTAGGACATGGCGACCTTGGTCGATACAAATGTCCTGATCGATGTTGCCTTTCGCGATCCGGAGTGGCGGGACTGGTCACGTGGCCGAATGGCGGAGGCGCTCAAGATGGGCGCTCTGGTCATCAATCCGGTGATCTTCAGTGAATTTTCCTACCGCTACGAGTCCTCGGAAGAGGTTGATGCGCTGCTTGACCCTTCGGAGTTCCAGCGTGAGCACCTTCCATGGGATTCGGCTTTCGCGGCGGGGAGGGCCTTCCGGATCTACCGCAGCAATGGCGGCAGACGCGAGCGGACTTTGCCCGATTTCCTGATCGGCGCGCATGCAGTGATCCGCGGCTACCGGCTGCTGACGCGGGATCCCGCCGGCTACCGCAGGTATTTCCCGATGCTCGACATCATCGCCCCGGATACGCACCCATGATCGGCAAACTCAAAGGCAGCATCGAGGAACTCGCGGAAGATCACGTGCTGATCGACGTGCACGGCGTCTGTTACGTGGCGTTCTGTTCGACGCGCACGCTGGCGCGGCTGGGATCTGCGGGCGAGGCGGCGGTGCTCTACATCGAGACCTATGTGCGCGAAGACCAGTTCAGGCTGTTCGGCTTCGAGACGGCCTTGGAACGGGAATGGTTCCGGCTCCTGCAAAGCGTCCAGGGCGTCGGCGCCAAGGTGGCGCTGGCTGTTCTGTCGACGCTGACGACGTCGGATCTTGCCAATGCCATCGCGCTGCAGGACAAGGCGATGATCGCCCGCGCGCCGGGAATCGGGCCGAAAGTGGCGCAGCGCATCGTCACCGAACTCAAGACCAAGGCGCCGGCTTTTTCGGGCGAGGCCGGCGGCGCGATGGGCCTCAGGCAGGAGCTTGGCGAAGGCGTGGCCGCAGCACCTGTGGCGGACGCCGTTTCGGCGCTCAGCAATCTCGGCTATTCCCGCGACCAGGCGGCCACTGCCGTTGCCGCGGCGCTCAAGACCGCCGGCGAGAATCCCGATTCGGCCAAACTGATCCGGCTGGGCCTGAAGGAACTGGCGCGCTGATCTGTTTTGGGGATGAACACAAATCGCCTTACAATGCTCGCTCGTGAGCACCCAAGCCGTAGGTGAGACAATGCGACTGCACTCCAGGATCACGACACGAGGCCGGACGACGATTCCGGCCGAAGTGCGCCAGTATCTCAAGATCGGCCCGGGCGATCGTCTCGGGTATGAACTTGTCGATGGCAAGGTGGTGCTGGTGCCCGGCAAAAAGAGCACCCTCGACTTCGCCGGGGCGAGATGCGGTTTCGGTCGAAGCCATGAACGCGGCAATCTGCGAGGGCGTGACCGAACGCTATGGGCGGTCGCGGGATCGGAATTGACGCGAGCGTCATGGCCTGCGGTTCGACGGGTGATGGATCAGCGCTTCGATTTCTTGTTTTCTCTTGAATTTCCGCTTAATGTCAAAAAGTAAGAAAGGGCAAAGAAATGCGGAAAGAAATCGCTCTGTCGGAAAAAGGGCAGATTACCTTGCCAAAGGACATCAGGGATGCAGTGGGGCTGAAGCCCAACGATAAGGTCCTGTTCACCGTTGATGACGGCCGGCTTATACTGACGCCAAAGACCATGAGCTTTTCGGACCTCGCCGGCTTTCTCGGATCGCCGCCGAACGGGCCCGCCACTCTTGAGGAAATCGAGGAAACGATCGCTTCCGCCGCCAGCGAGGCGGCATTAAAGCCCCTGAAGACACCCAAGGGGCAGGCCGCGTGAACAAAGTCGGCATCGATACAAACGTCCTGCTCAGATTGTTGGTGGACGATGACCCCGAACAGCGCAAAGCGGTGCTGGCCTTCGGCGAGGGATTGGGGCACAGCTACGCTGGTTTTGTAACCCTGATCAGCCTGGTCGAGATCGACTGGGCGCTTCGCAAGCAATATGGCTTCAGCAAGCCGGAAAGTGCCTCCGCTTTGAAGAGAATCACGCAACTGCGCGGTGTCGAAGTCCAGTCGGCGGATGCCGTTGTCAAAGCCGTTCTTGGCGTCGAGAATGGCGTGGGCGATTTTGCCGACATGCTGATCGCTCATCTCTGCCTGGATGCGGACTGCACGCATGTGGTGACGCTCGACCAGAAGGCCGCGGCGAGGATACAGGGCATGGAGCTCCTCACATGAGCGAGGCCGACCGGATCATCACCCCCGAAAAGCGTGGCGAGGACTTCGACACCACGCTTCGCCCGCGATCGCTCGACGAGTTCACCGGCCAGGCCGAGGCGCGGGCCAATCTCAAGGTGTTCATCGAGGCAGCCAAGGGCCGGGGCGAGGCGCTCGATCATGTGCTGTTCGTGGGTCCTCCCGGGCTCGGAAAGACCACGCTGGCGCAGATCATGGCCAAGGAACTGGGGGTCAATTTCCGCTCCACCTCCGGACCGGTGATCGCCAAGGCCGGCGATCTCGCCGCCCTGCTCACCAATCTCGAGGACCGCGACGTGCTGTTCATCGACGAGATCCACCGGCTGAGCCCGGCGGTCGAGGAAATCCTCTATCCGGCGATGGAGGATTTCCAGCTCGACCTGATCATCGGCGAGGGGCCGGCGGCACGCTCGGTCAAGATCGACCTGTCGCGGTTCACGCTGGTGGCGGCCACCACGCGGCTCGGGCTCCTGACGACGCCCTTGCGGGACCGCTTCGGCATTCCGGTGCGGCTGCAGTTCTACACCGTGCCCGAGCTCGAGCTGATCGTGCGCCGCGGCGCGCGCATCATGGGGCTCCCCATCACCGAAGACGGCGCGCTCGAGATCGCCCGCCGCTCCCGCGGCACGCCGCGCATCGCCGGCCGCCTGCTCCGGCGTGTGCGCGATTTCGCCGAAGTGGCCAAGGTCGAGGCGGTCACCAAGACCATCGCCGACGAGGCGCTGACCCGGCTCCTGGTCGACAGCATCGGGCTCGATCAGCTTGATCGGCGCTATCTCGACATGATCGTGCGCAATTTCGGCGGCGGGCCGGTGGGGATCGAAACCATCGCAGCCGGCCTGTCGGAGCCGCGCGACGCCATCGAGGACATCATCGAGCCCTATCTCATTCAACAGGGGTTTCTGCAGCGCACGCCGCGCGGCCGGGTGCTGACGGCGCGCGCCTGGGGGCATATGGGGCTCAACCCGCCGAAGGATCTCGCCGCCACCCAGGCGAGCCTGTTTGAGGAAGAATGAGCCACAGGCGCCGCAAGACCATCCGCTTCAACGACCGGGGCCGCCGTTTCAATGCGCGGGTGGCCGGACTTGCGCTGCGCGACGGCCATCTTCTCGTCCACCGGGCGGTGCATGAGCCGTTCTGGACCATTCCCGGCGGCACCGCGGAACTGGGCGAGGACAGCCGCACGACCCTTGTGCGCGAGATGGAGGAGGAACTCGGCGTCACGGTGACGGTCGGACGGCTGTTGTTCCTGGTCGAGAATTTCTTCCATTTCGAAGGCCGGGACTGGCACGAGATCGGCTGGTACTACTGCATGGTCATCCCGCCGGCCTTTCCCTTCGCGCGCGACGGGCGGATCGTGCACGAGAATGCGGACGGCAAGAACCATCTGGAGTTCAAATGGGTTCCGGCCACCCGCGCCTGCCTTGAGGCGCTGCCGCTGCCGCCGGTGTTTCTGGCCGATCGCATCGAGAGCCTGCCCGGCACGACCGAACACATCATCTGGGACGACGGCAAACTCTGACCTCTCAGGACAAGGGATTGGCCAGGCCCGCCAGGGTCGCTTCAAACAGCGCCCTTCCGCCCGGCTTCCAGCCAAGCGCGCGGATCCTGCCGCATTCCATCTCCGCGACCGCGTCCGTGTCGCCGCGACCGGGCAGGGGATGGGGAGACCCGTTCGCCTGCCTGACCGCGGACAGGATGTCGCGGGTGTCGACGACCAGGTCGGAGATGTTGAAACTCCCGCCTCCGACGCGCGCGGCGTCAGCCTCCAGCATCAGCTGCACCGCCCGGCCCACATCGCGGCCATGGACCTCGGACCCGGCCCGAACCGGAACCGAACGGCCCGCGAGATAGTCCGCGATCAACCCGTCCCACTTGTTGGGTCGCAAATCGCCATAGACGCCGGTCAGCCGCAGGCTGGCGGTGGTGAACCCCGGACCGTCGAGTGCAGCGAGGGCCTGTTCGCAGCCAAGCTTGACCGCGCCGTAGAGGCTTGATGGCGCAAGCTCCGCGTCCTCGGCTAGCGCCGTGCCCGGCGACATGCCGTCATAGACGGCGCGGCTCGACAGAAACACGGCGCGGCGGACGCCGGCGCGTTTCGCCGCCTCGAACAGCCGCACGGTTCCTTCGAGATTGCGCCTGCGAAACGCCGCCGGATCATCGCCCTCGCCGCCGCGATAGCGGCCGGGGACATGGCCGAAAGCGGCGTGGACAAGGCTGGTTGCGCCCTCGAACAGGGCGTCGGGATGGTCGCCCGCATCCAGCGTGAATTCGCGGAAGCCGACGGGGCCGGAAAACAGGCCTTTGGCCGGTTCGCGCCGACCGGCAACCGCGACCTCGCAGCCCGCCGCCAGCAGGTCCTCGACGATATAGCGCCCGACGAGCCCGGTGCCGCCGGTGACGAGGGCCTTCATGCCACCCGCGATCCGGCGGTCCCGGAGGGGCCGGTGAGCGAGGCGATATCGGGGATGGCCTTGCCCTCATGAAAGGCATGCCACAGCGCGATCAGCGGTTCGAGCCGGTCGGCCTTCGGATGGTTTGCTTCCCAGGGCTTCTCATACTGGTAATGCAGCACGCCGATCTGGGTCCAGTCCCACAGCGCCGGCAGGTTGAACCAGACATATTGCAGCATGTTCATATAGACCGGCAGGCCGTGCCAGTCGGGGAAGAACGTTTCCAGAAAGGTCTGGTCGGTGCGCCGCCAGAAGACGTCCGGCTGGTCGAGTTTCTCGAGCATGGCGGCGAAGGTGTCGGCCGAGGGCCGGGCGACGAAGACGCCGGAATTGAGCCGTTTGAAGTCCTCGAGGCCCTCGTAGACATTGGGAGCGGCGGAAAACTCGGGATAGTCGAACAGCCGGTCGATGTTGCGCAGTACCAGCGCGTCGGCATCGATGAACACGCAGGTCTCGTACTCGACGAGCTGCCACAGGCGCAGCTTGCAGAAATTGTCGAGCGGTGAGTGGAAGGCCGGCTTGCGGCCCTTGGCGAAGGGGGCCGCCGCATGCAGATTGCCGCGGGCATGGCGCTCATTGAAGCCATCGGACAACTTGAGGTGGTCGGCCTCGACCAGCCGGCAGCCAAGCTCTTCGAGCGGCGCAAGATCGACCGCCTCCACGCCACCGGTGTGGAGCACGACGATATCGGCGCGGCTGCCCGTCAGCCCGATCGACCGCGCCAGGGCCAAGGCCCCCATGGCGTAATCATGGTTGGTCACCAGCGTGACGAAGGCATGGACGGAGCGGGCGGCGGTCTTCGGGCGCACGCCCTCCGGAGCGGCAGTCCCCGTCAAGAGACTTCCCGCAGCTTCTTGCCTTCGGGATCGCGGTTGATCTTGCCGGCGATGTCCTTGGTCCAGGCCGAGACGGCGGGCACGCGCGAGCGGTCGACGCGATAGGCGAATTTCTTCGCCACATCGACGACTTCGGCAAGCAGGCCCTCCTTCAGCGTGGTCGGCTCGAGCCCGAGGCCGAGGAACTTCTCGTTGCGCACAACGAGGTCGTTTTCGGCCGCCTCCTTGCGCGGGTTGGGCAGCCAGGCGATCTCGGCGCCGGTCAGGCCGGCGATCATCTGCGCCAGGTCGCGCACCCGGTGGGTCTCGGTCATCTGGTTGAAGATCTCGACCTTGGAGCCGCGCGCGGGCGGATTGTTGAGGGCGATCTCGATGCAGCGCACCGAATCCTGGATATGGATGAAGGCCCGGGTCTGGCCGCCGGTGCCATGCACGGTCAGCGGATAGCCGATCGCGGCCTGGATCAGAAAACGGTTGAGCACCGTTCCATAGTCGCCGTCATAATCGAACCGGTTGACCAGTTGCTCGTGGCGCCGGGTCTGGTCGGTGTGCGTGCCCCAGACAATGCCCTGGTGCAGGTCGGTGATGCGCAAGGCGTCGTTCTTGGCGTAGAACTGGAAGATCAGCTGATCGAGGCACTTGGTCATGTGATAGATCGAGCCGGGATTGGACGGATAGAGAATGTCCTGGCTGACCGTCTTGCCGTCCATGGTCTCGATGCCGACCGGCAGATAACCCTCGGGGATCGCGGCCCCCACGGTGGAATAGCCGTAGACGCCCATGGTGCCCAGATGCACCAGATGCGCATCGAGATCGAGTTCGACCATCGCGTTGAGCAGATTGTGGGTGGCGCTGACATTGTTGTTGACGGTGTAGTTCTTGTGCCGGTCGCTCTTCATCGAATAGGGGGCGGCGCGCTGTTCGGCGAAATGAATGATGGCGTCCGGACGCTCTTCGGCCAGCCAGTTCTTCAGGAGCTGGTAGTCTTTGGCGAGATCAATCAGGTGGAAGTGGATCTTCCGGCCGGTCTCAGCATGCCAGATCCGGGTGCGTTCCTGGATCGAATCCATCGGGGTGAGCGACTGGACGCCAAGTTCGGTGTCGATCCAGCGGCGCGACAGGTTGTCGATGATATGCACTTCATGTCCGGCATTGGACAGGTGCAGCGAGGTTGGCCAACCGACGAACCCGTCGCCGCCCATGATTGCAATCTTCATCGATGATTCTCCTGTGCAGGCGCTGTTTCCATTCTGATAGATCGGTTTTATGACAGAAAGACGATTGTCTCAATTCCCTAACCGGAACGGAGACCGGCGAAACAGGAAAATCGAACGAGGCTGTTGATCATGGATGCATCCCTGGCGGGGCAGTTGCGCGATGGCGGGCATCTGCTGAAGCAGCGGGTCTATTATGAAGACACCGATTTTTCGGGCTTCGTCTACCATGCGCGCTATCTGCATTTTTTCGAACGCGGGCGCACCGATTTCATCCGCCTGCTTGGCGTGTCCCAAGGCGCGCTTCATGCCGAAGCCGATCCTGTGGACGCAGTCGCCTTTGTGGTCCGGCGGATGGAGATCGATTTCAGGGCTCCGGCGCGCATGGATGACGTGTTGACGATTGCCACCCAGCCCGTCGAGGTGCGCGGCGCCCGCATGCAGCTTTCCCAGACCATCAGCCGCGATGACACCCTGCTGGCGAGCGCAACAGTCACGGTCGCGGTCGTCAACGGCTTGGGCCGGGCGCGACGTCTGCCCGAAGCGCTTGCGGCGAAATTCGTGCCCGCCTCCGGCGTGTGATTCCAGCGCGTCGAGGCGGACGGCCGGTCGTGACGAGCTTGATCCTAACCAAGCCTTAACCATAATTATTTATGAATGAAGTCGTTAGGATTGCGCGAAACATGTGCGCCATCCTTTGACCAAATTTGGCCGCGAGAAGACTGACAAGTGAACAGGCGGCGATCGCTCACTTCTGGACTCCCGGCAAAAGTGACGTCTTGGGCCGCCCGGCAATGAACCGGGCGTGTGGAATTGAGGGTATTGGAATGGAACAGGTTGGACTTGCAGCAACCAGCGAGGTGACACTCTGGTCGCTTTTCATGCAGGCCGGGTTTGTGGTCAAGCTCGTGATGCTTGGCCTCGTGGGCGCCTCCATCTGGACGTGGGCCATTGTCGCGGACAAATGGATCTCGTTCACCAGATTCCGGCGCCAGCTTGACCAGTTCGAACAGGTGTTCTGGTCAGGCCAGTCGCTCGAGGAATTGTACCGGACATTGTCCGATCGCAAGTCGTCGGGCATGAGCGCCATTTTCGTGTCGGCGATGCGCGAATGGAAGAAATCCTTCGAGCGGGGCGCCAAATCGCCGATTGGCCTGCAGATGCGGATCGACAAGGCGATGGATGTGACGCTGGCGCGCGAGGCGGATGCGCTCGAATCCAAGCTGACATCGCTCGCGACCATCGGATCCGCCGCCCCCTTCATCGGGCTGTTCGGCACGGTGATCGGCATCATGACGTCGTTCCAGGCGATTGCCGGATCGAAATCAACCAACCTTGCCGTCGTCGCGCCCGGCATCGCCGAGGCGTTGCTGGCGACCGCCATCGGCCTTCTCGCCGCCATTCCGGCGGTCATCGCCTACAACAAGTTCTCGTCCGATGCCGGCAAATTGACCGCCCGCATGGAAGGCTTCACCGACGAGTTTTCCGGTATCTTGTCACGGCAGATCGACGAGCGCCAGAACGCTCGTCAAGCCGCGGAATAGGAGACGACGATGGGCATGTCCGCACAAGGTGGCCGAGGCGGCGGGTCTCGCCGTGGACGTCGCGGTGGCCGCAAGCAGCTCGTGAGCGAAATCAACGTCACGCCGTTTGTCGACGTGATGCTGGTGCTTCTGATCATTTTCATGGTGGCGGCGCCGCTGCTCACAGTCGGCGTTCCGATCGATCTGCCTGAAACCCAGGCAAGGGCGTTGAACTCGGAGACCCAGCCGATCACCGTTTCGGTCAATTCCGGCGGGCAGATCTACCTGCAGGAAACCGAGATCGCGATCGACGAAGTGGTGGCCAAGCTCGAGGCGATCGCCACCACCGGTTACAGCGAGCGCATCTATGTTCGTGGCGATACCAATGCCGACTACGGCACCGTCATGAAGGTGATGGCGCGCATCTCCGCGGCCGGGTTCACCAATCTCGGCCTGGTCACGCTTCAGGAACAGGACAGTTGACGGCGCGCTGATGAAGGGAAGCCTGGCGACATCGACGGTATTGCACGCTCTGGTGCTGGGATTCGCGCTTGCGTCTTTCGGCGCGCCGAAGACGCTTGAGGTGGCGGATGTCGAATCATTCCCGGTCAGCATCGTGCCGATTGACGAGATCACCCAGATCCAGCGGGGCGACAAAACCGCGCCTCTGTCCGAGATCGCCGCGCCGATTCCCACCGCCCGGCCCGATCCTGTGCCGGACGCGCAGAATGTTGGCGAAAACGACGTGGACCTGAAACCGGTCGAAGCCGCCACGCCAAGCCCCCGCGAAGTGGTGTCGGAAGCGCCGCCGAAACCGGCCGAAAAGCCGGCGCCTCAGCCCGAGCCCCGGCCAGTCGAGCCGGAGCCGGTCGAAGTCGCCGAACCCGAGCCGGTGGAACCCACACCCGCTCCTGCGCCGGAAGAGCCCGCAACGCCCGCGCCTGCGGAAGTCGCAGCACTGCCTGCCGAACCCACGCCAGACCCGGTGGCCGAAGCGATCGCCGAGGCGGCCCCGGCAGAGCCCGAATTTGCCGCATTGCCGACCGCCGGACCTGTGCCTCAGGCACGGCCGGAGCCGCCGAAAGCCGCGAAGAAACCTGCCGCCAAGCCGGCTGCCCAGGAAACCGCATCGTCCAAGCAGAGTGATTTCAACGCCGAACAGGTGGCAGCGCTTCTCAACAAGCAGGATGCCGCAGGCGGCGGCGCCAAGCGGTCGACGGAAACGGCGTCTCTGGGTGGACAAACCACCACGCGCGGAAACACGCTCAGCCAGAGCGAGATGGATGCCTTGCGCGGCCAGATCCAGAAATACTGGAACATCATTCCCGGCATGGCCGATGGCGGCGAGGTGCGGGTGCAGGTCAGGATGAGGCTGGATCTGGCAGGGAACATTGTCGGGCAGCCCGACGTTACGGCTACGGGTGGATCGGAAGGCGTCAGGCGTACCTTGTCCGGCAGTGCGCGACGCGCCGTTCTGCAAGCCCAGCCCTACCAGTTGCCTAAAGAGAAGTATGATTCATGGGCTGACGTGATCGTGAATTTCGATCCCAGCCAGATGTTCTAAGCGCTGAAAGGCTGCATTATGAAACTGTTCAACCGAATTCTCGCCCTGCCATTGATGATGGTCGCGCTTGTCCTGTTGGCGGCGGGCCCGGCCCGCGCCGTGGTCGAGATCGACATCAATCGCGCCAATGTCGAACCCTTGCCGATCGCCATCACCGATTTTCTCTCGACCGATGGCGTTGGCGCGCAGATTGCCGAGGTGGTGGCGGCGGACCTGAAGCGCTCCGGGCTGTTTGCGCCGATCGGCAAGGCGGCCTTCATCGAGACCATCACCAATGCGGATGCAGCACCCCGGTTCCAGGACTGGACCGTGATCAATGCCCAGGCGCTGGTGACCGGGCGCGTGGTGCGCGAAGCCGATGGCCGGCTCAGGGCCGAATTCAGGCTGTGGGACACATTCGCCGGTCAGCAGCTGTCCGGCGAGCAATTCTTCACCCGTCCCGAGAACTGGCGCCGGGTGGCCCACATCATCGCCGACGCCATCTACGAGCGTCTGACGGGCGAGAAGGGTTACTTCGATAGCCGCGTGGTTTTCGTCTCCGAAAGCGGCCCCAAGACCGACCGTCAGAAGCAACTGGCGATCATGGACCAGGACGGCGCCAATCTGCGCATGCTGACCAATGCCAATGAACTTGTCCTGACGCCGCGGTTCTCGCCGTCGCGCCAGGAGATTACCTACATGTCGTTCGAGGGCGGCCAGCCGCGGGTCTATCTGCTGCAGCTCGAAACCGGCCAGCGCGAACTGGTCGGCAATTTCCCGGGCATGACCTTCTCGCCCCGGTTCTCGCCTGACGGCCAGAAAGTCATCATGAGCCTTCAGCAGGAAGGCAACGCCAATATCTACACCATGGATCTGCGCTCGCGGGCGACCACCCGGCTGACCAGCACGGCTGCCATCGACACCTCGCCCTCCTATTCGCCGGATGGGTCGCAGATCGTGTTTGAGAGCGACCGTGGCGGGCGTCAGCAGCTCTACATCATGGGCGCGGACGGCTCCAACCAGCGCCGCGTGTCTTTCGGCGACGGCTCCTATTCCACGCCCGTCTGGTCGCCGCGCGGCGATCTGATCGCTTTCACCAAGCAATCGGGCGGCAAGTTTTCCATCGGCGTCATGCGGACCGACGGTTCGGGTGAGCGGATTCTGACCACGGGCTATCACAATGAGGGGCCGACCTGGTCACCGAATGGCCGGGTGCTGATGTTCTTCCGTCAGCCGGCCGGCGCCGGCGGCCCGCAGATCCATTCGATCGATCTGACCGGATACAATGAACAGTTGGTGTCGACACCGACCTTTGCCTCGGACCCGGCATGGTCGCCGCTGCTCGAGTAGCAATGCCCCCGAAAGGGCTGATTTCAGCCGTCTTTGCGCCGTATTCTGCGTCCAAAGGCGGCTAACGCAACGTAAACAAAGACTTTGTTAACCGTCTTTCTTCAACGCGGGTTAACCGCGACGGGTTACAAACGGTCAACCAGAACGACTAAGGAGACGGGCCATGGGCCGTATGCAAGAACTTGCCCGCAACCCGGCGATGATCGCGCTTTTCATGGCGTTGATCCTGACCGGTTGCGCTTCCAAGAAAAACAATCTGCCCAACAATGCCGCCGATCTCGGTCTGGCCGGCAATGCGACACCGGGATCGCAGCAGGATTTCACCGTCAATGTCGGCGACCGGATCTTCTTCGACACCGATTCCTCGGTGATCCGCGCCGATGCCGCCTCGACACTTGACCGTCAGGCGCAATGGCTCAACCAGTATCCGAACTATCAGATCACCGTTGAAGGCCATGCCGACGAACGCGGCACACGCGAATACAACCTCGCGCTCGGCGCCCGTCGTGCTGCAGCGACCAGGCAGTACCTTTCCACCCGCGGCATCGCGGCAAACCGCATCCAGACCATTTCGTTCGGCAAGGAGCGTCCGGTCGCGGTTTGCGACGACATCTCCTGCTGGTCGCAGAACCGCCGCGCCGTTACCGTGCTTGGCGGGGCCGGCAGCTAACAGGCGGATCTTTGCCTATGGATCAAAAGGGCGGCTTCCGAGCCGCCCTCTTTTCGTTGAACGCAAGCAT
>NZ_JACIYP010000230.1 GCF_014359905.1 Hoeflea sp.
CGAGCGTTCCCATACTTCGCGCAAGATTTCCATAGCCCGCTTCGACGGCCGCGAGATCCTGCCCTTCCGCACGGAGATCGACACGCTTGGCGACTGCCTCGATCACGGCCTGGCGCTGCATGTGCAATGCGGCTGCAGCCCGCGCATCGTTGAGGTCTGGCCGTCGAAGCTTCTCGCCCTTCCGAATCCGCCGGCGGAAGCGACACGCCTCAGCCAGCTTCGCCCATGGCTCCGCTGCGAGAAGTGCGGAAGCCGAGACCGGATCACCGTCAGGCCGACCGACGACTGGCGCGGCGGCCTCATTCCGCGCAAGCCGCAAGCGGCGGCGAAACTTCATCGCAGCGACTATGTGCCGACCGGCGGCCTCCCATTCGAGCACAAGCCGGTGATCGATCCTCACCCCCGGTGCGGCGGCCGTGGCAAGCGGAAGCGCAAGGCGTAGCGCATTCGCATAATGGGCTTGGACGCGCCGGCGATCGCCTTGAGACAGGACCGGACCGATCGCTACGGCCGCACGCTCGCTTGTGTCTATGCGGACGGCCGCGACGTGGCGAAGGCGTTGATCGCCGCGGGGCTGGCACGGCCCTATGACGGCGGGCGGCGAGAGGGCTGGTGCGATTGATCCCAGCCAAGCTTCATCTAAACGCGGATCGACTCGCAAAAACGGCTTAATGACAACGGCGCAGCTTCGATATCAGATAATTTCGCATTGGCAGACATGAGCACTTGCACACGTGCTCGAGTGCTAAACCGGCGGGAGATTCTCAGTGGCGATATATAGTCTGCGGCTCGACGAAACTGGAACAGACGGTGACTCCCAACACACCGTAGTGGCTGGCGCTGTTGCGACCGCTCCCCAATGGGGACGGCTTGAAGCGACGTGGGGAAACCTTCTACGTCGAACTGGCGCAAAAGCATTTCACTGGAAGGAGTTCAATAGCGCTGGCGACCCGGTGTTTGGAGCCTGGAGCAATTTGAAGCGGAGTCGGTTCAAAGAGGCTCAAGAAAAAATCATAAACAGGAACACGATTTTCCGAGCTTCGGTGGGCGTCGAGCATGCCGTCCACGCAGAGATTAAGGACAGGATGAAAGGAATAACAGGCTTTGCCTCTGAATCAGACTATAGCCTATGCCTGCGTTATCTAATGTTCTCGACATGTGAGCAATTAGTGAAGATAGATCCCGACTGCCGTCTGGAAATATTAGTTGAGGACGGTCCCTATGCGCGCGGCGCTGAGGCGACATTCAAACGGGTTTCTGCAATGACCGGTAGGTGGAAGCCTGCGAAGCACGCTCACCGCTTGATTGGATTCAGCGCGGCGCCAAAGGGGGTTACGCATTCGCTTGAAGCCGCCGACTACATTGCCGGTGAAGAAAATGCACGACTCAAAGCCGGGACGAGTCCTGAAAGGGGCACTCAGACACTTTCAGTGTTGCTCTCTAAGCCGCTGCTGGAGATGTGGTATGAGGGCATGATGCGCGAGAGGGAAGCGCGACGTGCATACCGTGTCCGTGTGCCGACAGAGAACAAGTGCATTGATCCATCCGATGCATAATGTTCCTCGCTGTCACAAGCTATTTAGTCAGAAGCAGGCGCAATGCACTCTTCGCCCTGGTTCTTCACCGAATTGACATAGGTCGAGACCTCCCGCGTCTCGATCCAGTCTGCCGGGCAGGGCTTCATCAGATCCTCTCCTCCCCGGCCAGACAGCCAGGCGTCGAGATCGTACTTGCCGAGAACAACGGGCATGCGGTCATGGATGGGCGCCATGGTTTCGTTCGCATCGGTCGTCATGATCGTGCAGGAGAGCATTTCCTCGCCGTCGACCGCGCGCGCCTCCCATAGACCGGCGAAGCTCAGCGGCTGGCCGTCCACGCGCGTAACATAGAAGGGCTGCTTCTTGCCGTCGATCGTCTTCCATTCATAGAATCCGGACGCCGGCACGATGCATCGCCGCGACTTGAAGGCAGAGCGGAACATGGGCTTGGTCGCCACGCCGTCCGAACGCGCGTTGAACGTCGCCGGCAGCTTGTTCTCCGCCTTCCACCACGCCGGAATTAGCCCCCAGCGCATCGTGGAGGCATAGCGCCCCTTCCCGTCCGCCCGGACGGTGAGCACCTGTGTCGTCGGCGCGATATTGTAGCGAGGCTCGAGATTGAGCGGCGTTCCCGTGAGCCCGTAAAGCTCGACGAGCTGCTGCCAGGACAGATGCTGGGTGAAGCGACCGCACATGATACGCGCTTACGTTATGGATCGCTGGAATCGATGGAAGGCTGTCCTATATGGACCAGCCCGTTGGCCGAGAACTTCTTCAAGAGACATTTCGCGTAAGTCTTCAGGGTCATGCTCATCATCCGAATTCAGCTCCCAAGCGAAGTTTCCTCTGATCAAACAGTTCGAGAGACTCATCGCACTATCTGAATATCCCAGACTTCCGAGTGTCTTCGCAATTGCGCTGCCGGCAGCAAAACGTTGTATATCCCCGACAGGCCCAGACCCGAATTCCGCCGCCACCTCTTGTAAAAGCATTGACCAAGCAATCCATCGCGACTCGAAATCGCCGCGCGCCCATAGCTTGCCTATTACAACGAGCAATTGAGCCTCTTCTGCAATTTGCCGCGCACGTCTCCACTTTTTGAACATGCAATCCGCTCCCGCCAGTGGCTCCCTTTCTAGAAGAACATGCTCGGAACCGATCCGCTAGTTGTTCAACCGCGCGAGCATAAAAAAAGGCCCCGCCGCCCGAGGGAGGGCAGCGGGGCCAGTCTTCGAGGAAACGCCCAGGAAGGGCAGGCGCCGGGAGGTGGCGCCTATCGGCCGCCCATGAAAAAGCGGCCGATCCTGTAGCAGCGCACGGCGTGCGCCGGAGTCTTCAGCGCATCCGGTGCAAACCGAGCGCCGCGCCGTGAAGGGCGCGGGCAAGCTCGATTTCCCGGTCGAGATCGGCGATCCAGCCGATCGCGCCGTTCCGGTTGCCGGCGGCGATCGCGTCGGCCGCCTCCGTTGCCTTGTCGGCGGATGCCTTCAGCGCGTCGCGGAGCGCGATGATGTTGGCGGCGATCGCCGGGTTCGTTTCGTTGGTCATCTTTCTGTCCCTTTCCTGTTGGCTCTGGACAGATGGAGCAGAGGCGCCACCCTTCAAGCGACATTTCGCTCCGTATAGAGATTATCTTTGCGAGGAGGTCGCAATCGTCAGATCAGATTGCCCTGCCCCACCTGCAACCCGCCGGGACAAGGGCAATCGGCGATGATGAGTTCGGCCGCCGGCTTCGCGGCCGTCTCGGCAATCGTGTAGGTGAAACGCACTTCCTCGAAGTCGAAGCCGTCGAATGCCTCGCGCACGCCCTGCGTATCGTTCAGGCTCAGCAGGAAATGCCCTTTCAATTGCCGGAGCCGCGCGGCAAGCCGGCCAAAATCCTCGCGCGCGAATGCGCCCTTGCCGTAGTCGCCCTCCGAGCCCAAGTAAGGAGGATCGAGATAGAAGAGCGCTCCCGCCCGGTCGTAGCGGTCGAGGAAGGCCTCGAAATCGAGACATTCGATCGTGACGCCGGAGAGCCGCTCATGGATCTCCTGCAGCTCGGAAGCGAGCCGCACGATGTTGAAGGCGGACGGGCTCGCGCTGTCGACGCCGAAGCTCCGCCCGGCCACCTTGCCGCCAAAGGCGAGCTTCTGCAGATAGTAGAAGCGGGCACTCCGCTCGAGATCCGTCAGGGTCTCCGGGTCCACGGCCATCAGCCGCTCGAACTCCGCGCGGGAGCCGAGCTTCCATTTCATCTCGTCGAGGAAGGCCTGGTGGTGCCGCTGCAGCACGCGGAAGAAGGTCGCCACGTCCCGCGAGCGGTCGTTGATGACCTCGGCCCTGGGCGCGAAGCGGCGGCGGAAAAAGACCCCGCCCATACCGACAAAGACCTCCGCATAGACGGCATGGGGGAGCGATTCGATCCGCTCGATGATCCGGCGGGCCAGCCTGCGCTTGCCGCCAATATAAGGCGCAGCGCCCTTTCCGGGCGTCACGGGGCGATAATTTGACTCCATATTCCGGGAAACTCACACTTCACCCGCCCTGATCAGGGTGGCGGGCTGGCCTCTTCGAGGCCTGTTGGGGCCGGGCGAGTTGCACCTCGCGGTTCGGGGTGCGCTAACACCCCTGCCCCCGCCGGCCGGCGGAGGGACTTCTAGAAATGACAGACGAGCGGCGACCGCCGACCCCTGACCAGATCGAGCGCTCTTTTGCCGCTGAAGAGGAAGGCTCATTTGCCGGCATTCCGTCCGGCTTCATCCGCCCGATCGGCTGGATCGTCGTCTATACCGCCAAGATCGACGCGCAGATTGAGAACATGATTCACGGGTTGCGCGGGCTATCCATGCAGGACACCGCTCTTCCGCAAAACCGTCTTAAAATCCCGTTCCGCAGGAAGACGGAGGAGGCGCGAGCGCTCGCGGAGGCGCAAATGCCGCCGAAGATATACAAGCCAGTACCCTCATTGCTGAAAAGGGCGGAAGCAATCCAGAAGCAGAGAGATGATCTTGTGCACGGCGACTGGTACTCGTTTCATCCACAAGACCGCTTCGCAACAAAAATGAGACCAGGCACTGGCGACGGACGATTCCGACCCGTGAAGTTTGACGTTCCGGCGTTGTGGGCCCTCGCTTGGGAAGCTAGGGAAATTTATGGCGGCCTATCGACAGTAGGCCAGCACTACAGCAACTATCGCTTCTTTACCTCTCCGGACAATTCACACATCGAGTGGCCGGAAGGTATCGAGGAAATCTGGCAGGAGTGAGCGTGAATGCGCAGCACGGTCATCACCATACTGATCTGGGTCTCCGGACTTCTCGCCTTTGCCTGCATCGGCACCACGCTCGGCTACGCCCTGCGGCCCGGCTCGATTGGCGCCCGTGACGGTTTCATCGGCGGCGCTGCAGCCTTTATCTGCCTGCGACTCTGGCTAATCGAAGCACGCGGATAGGCGAACGCACAGCGTGCGCACCCCCCCCAGCCCCCCGGCGGCCGGCGAGGGACGTTTCAC
>NZ_JACIYP010000231.1 GCF_014359905.1 Hoeflea sp.
CGCTTCGACTTTACCCCCTATCGTCGCTCCACGGTCGGGTTCGACCGTCTGTTCGACCTGCTGGAAAGCCAGTCGCGCAACCAGAGCGGCGACAATTTCCCGCCCTTCAACATCGAGCGCCGGGACGAGGACAGCTACCGCATCACCATCGCGGTGGCGGGTTTCCGGCCCGAGGACCTAGATATCACCGCGCAGCAGAACCTGCTGGTGATCCAGGGCCGCAAGCGCGACGAGCAGAGCGGCGGGCAGATGCTGCATATCGGCATCGCCAATCGCGGCTTTGAACGGCGCTTCGAACTGGCCGATTTCGTCCGCGTCGAGAAGGCCGAGCTTGCGGACGGGCTGCTGATTGTCGATCTGGTGCGCGAAGTGCCAGAGGCAATGCGGCCCAAGAAGATCGAGATCGCCGGCCAGCGCAAGCTGGAGGTGGTGCAGGATGGCGGACGGCAGGAAGGCCGCAGCGACGGCCCGACGGCCAACGCCGCCTGAGACAGCGGACGGCATCGCCGTTCGCCAACCCGGCAGGGCATGATTCGCCCGTTTCGGGGGCGGAGCCGCGAGCGGCCCCGCCCCCTCGACGCGGGCGCCGACCTGCCGAAAGTCCCGCTGGCCGCCTGGGTCGCAGAAAGGCGGCCGGCGGGGCCGGCAAGCACGAGTCCGAAGCCGGCGCCGCCGCGAGGCGGCCAGGTCCGGCTTCGGGGTTGGTCGAGAGGTCACGCCGGTATGCGCCGTTCCCCCTTGCCGCCGAGGCTAGACCGCAGACCCTTGCCGGCGCAAGGCCGAACTTGATGATTGTCAAACGAGCCGCGACTGGCGCAGCGCCGCGGCGATGAAGCCGGCGAACAGCGGGTGCGGGTCGAATGGCTTGCTCTTCAGCTCGGGGTGGAACTGCACGCCGACGAACCAGGGATGGTCCGGCCGCTCCACGATCTCGGGCAGCAGCCCGTCGGGCGACATGCCGGAAAACACCAGCCCGCCCTGCTCCAGCCGCTCGCGATAGGCGACGTTGACCTCGTAACGGTGGCGGTGGCGTTCGGAGATCCGGGTGGCGCCGTTATAGAGGCGCGAGACGTGGCTGTTGCCCGCCAGCACGGCCTCATAGGCGCCCAGCCGCATCGTGCCGCCCAGATCGCCTTGGGCCGAGCGCTGTTGCAGCCCCTCGCTGCTCATCCATTCGGTGATGATGCCAACCACCGGCTCGTCGGTGGGGCCGAATTCGGTGGAGCTGGCGCCGGACACTCCGGCGGTGTTGCGCGCCGCTTCGATGCAGGCCATCTGCATCCCCAGGCAGATGCCGAGGAACGGCAACCGCCGTTCGCGCGCGAAGCGGACGCTGGCGATCTTGCCCTCCGACCCGCGTTCCCCGAACCCGCCGGGCACGAGGATGCCGTGCATCGGCTCCAGCTGAGCGGTGATGGCCGAATCGTCCTGCTCGAACACCTCGGCGTCGATCCAGCGCACCGCCACCTTGACCCTGTTGGCCAGGCCGCCATGGACCAGCGCCTCGTTCAGCGATTTGTAGGCGTCAGGCAGGCCGACATATTTGCCCACCACCGCGATCGTCACCTCCCCTTCGGGGTGGTTGTAGCGGTCGAGGATGTCGGTCCAGCGGGCGAGATCCGGCGGTGGCGCCTCCAGCCCGAAATGACGCAGCACCTCCGCATCAAGCCCCTCGGCATGATATTGCGGCGGGACCGCGTAGATGCTGGCGGCGTCGAGCGCCTGGATAACCGCCTCGGGCCGGACGTTGCAGAACAGCGCGATCTTGGCCCGCTCCGTAGCCGGCAGCGGGTGTTCGCAGCGGCACAGCAGCAGGTCGGGCTGGACCCCCAGGCTGGTGAGCTCGCGCACCGAATGCTGGGTCGGCTTGGTCTTCAGCTCGCCCGCGGCGGAGATATAGGGGACCAGCGTGACGTGAACGACGGCGGTGTTCTCCCGCCCCAGCTCGTTCCTCAGCTGGCGGATCGCCTCGATGAAAGGCAGGCTCTCGATATCGCCGACCGTGCCGCCGATCTCGCACAGCACGAAGTCGAGCCCCTCGGTATCGGCCAGCGCGAAGGCCTTGATCGCGTCGGTCACGTGCGGGATCACCTGCACCGTGGCGCCGAGATAATCGCCGCGCCGCTCGCGCGCGATGATCTGCTGATAGATGCGGCCGGAGGTGACGTTGTCGCTCTGGCGCGCATTGACGCCGGTGAAGCGTTCGTAATGGCCGAGGTCGAGATCGGTCTCCGCCCCGTCATCGGTGACGTAGACCTCGCCATGCTGATACGGGCTCATCGTGCCCGGATCGACGTTGAGGTAAGGGTCGAACTTGCGGATGCGGACCGTGTAGCCGCGCGCCTGAAGCAGCGCGGCCAGGCTAGCGGCCATCAGGCCCTTGCCAAGCGAAGAGACCACGCCGCCGGTAATGAAAATGAACCGCGCCATGGGAAGCGAGCCTTACGCCGGGCAACCTGTCGCAGGCAAGCGCGCAGCGACCACAATGCACAGGTTGGGTGCGGCGCCGGGGGCACCGGTGCGAATGCCCCTCGGGCGGGTCTTACTGGACCTCGGCCAGCGGATCGTCGGATTGGGGAGCGGGGCTGACCGGCGCCTCTCCATCAAGGCCCGGATCGCCGGGAATCGCCTCGCCCGGAAGCGCATCGGCCGGCAGCGCCTCGGGCCCGCCAAAGGCTCCGCCGGGCTGGGTCACCGAGCGGTCGAGCGTGGCGTCGATCTCGCGCCCGCCGGTCTGGTCGACCGCCAGCGCAGCCAGCACGATGGCAAGGCCCACGAACAGGGTCGCGGCCCATTTGGTGCTGCGGGTCAGGAAATCGGCCGCCCCGCGCGCCGACATCAGCCCGCCGGGGCTGCCGCCGCCGCCGATCCCCAGCCCGCCGCCTTCGGAGCGCTGCATCAGCACGAGGCCGACCAGCGCCGCAGCGACAAGACCTTGCAGGACAGCGAGGAACAGGAACAGGGACATGGACGTGGGCACTCTATCGGTTCGGCCCGCCACAACGGCGGCGGCGCTCGCAGGAACGGCCACGCATCTAAGCGCCGACCGCCCATCGCACAAGCGGCTGGCGCGACAGGCTCATCGGGCGACCCCGAAAGCGCGGCGCTGAGCATTGGGGACGCCGACGCCGATGCGACGCTCGTGGAGGAACGCTGCGCACCTTCCGCGAATCGAACCGGCCGATCCTGATGAGAAGGCTGCTATGGCACGGGGCGTTGCAGATTTGATCCTTGCGTCAGAGTCCGACGCAGGTACCGTCGGCTGCAATCATCGTCGGCCCGTCAAAATGGGCCTCGATCGCCGCGAGACTTTCCGGCACGCGCGAGAACGAACGGTCCATGTGGTGCGACAGGAGCAGCATACCGGGCGCGATGTTGGCGGCCATCCTGCCGATTTCCGTGGGCGGCCGGTGCAGGCCGATCGGCTGCCCCTCGCCTTCGGGGATCGCATGGTGGGCGATCAGGAGGTCGGGCTTGTGGTCGCGCAGCAATCGTTCGAAGCCGTCGGAAAAGGCGCTCTGATCACTCGCAAACACGATGTCGCGGTCCTTCGCCGTGACCAGAAAGGCAAGGCTGGGAACCTCCCCGTGGCGCACTGGTATGGCAACCACGCTTAGATCCTGCGCAATCTCTGTCCGGACCGTAGGCGCACTTGCGGCATCCTGCGCAGGAATTTCGCGCACGTCCAGCACCCGGCGCCCGTCGCCCCCCTCGATGTAGCCAGCCAGATAGCTCCAGGCCCCGCCATCTCGGTTGACCAAAGCAGAGACAAATCCGCCAGCGCCAGGGAACGCGGTGCCGGCGGCAGGGCCGATGAGCAGGAGCGGTTCGACCGATGCCTCGAAACTGCCCGAATTGAGAATGCCCGCCAGCCCCGCACTGTGATCGGCGTGGAAATGGCTGAGCGCGATGGCTTTCAGGTCGGAGACCTTCAGCCCCGCCTCGCCGAACCGGATAAAGCTGCCCGGCCCGGCATCGATCAGAAGCCGCACGCGTCCGTCTATCCACACCGCATAGCTGGTCCCGGCGCGCGAGCCTTCGGCGATCGGGCCGCCTGAGCCCAGCACCTGAACCCCCACCTCGGCAGCACGGCAGATGTCCGCACCTTGCGCCGCAGGTGAGACGTCACTGGTGGCAGCAGGCGCACTGTTGCAAGCAGCGGCTACGACGCAAGCAAGGATAGCCGCCCGCGCGGAAACGTTATCTTTCAGCGTCATACAGTCTCCGTTGTAATTGCTCAACCGCCAGGAGCATCGGTTTCGAGACTCACGGCCTTGCCGGTGGGCTGATCGTGATGATGGGGGCAACGGCGGCGTAGAGCAAGGTAGCTGGGGACTTGACGGCGGCCTCGACATCCTTGGCCGGACGACGGTTTCGGTTGAGCGTGACCCGCTCGCGGTGCTGAGCGAGATTTGCAGTACTGCGCCGCGGGCCGCCGCTCGCGGTTGGTTCTGATGCCCTGACTGTCGAGGATCGCCGCTATCGGGCGCCACAATGCCGGATTGCCGCTTTGGCGCGAGCACCCCGACACGGTAAAAAGAACATGGACTAAATTGAAGCGCGGCGTAAGCTGTGGCCCTGCTCAGGCCGGGCTACAACGGCTCCGAGTGGTAGGCCAATGAGCCGGAGAGGAGGCATTTGCGTTGGTAATCGCGCGACCTCAAGCCGCAAGCCGTCCGTCACCGGCGGCAGACGAACACGCAAGTGCCGCGCTCGACAGCGTTGCGGAGGCTTTTCTGGCCCTCTTGCGCTCGCGCGGGATCAGCAATTTCTTCATCAACGCCGGCACCGATTTCGCCCCCATCGTCGAAGCCTATGCCCGGCTTGGGGATAGCGCCGCGGCGATGTTCCCGCGCCCGGTGGTGGCGGGACATGAGAATGTTTCGATGGGCATGGCTCACGGCGCCTACCTGATGTCGGGGCGGCCGCAGGCGGTGATGTTTCATGTCAATGTCGGCACCGCCAGCGCTGCCTGCGGGGCGATGAACGCCGCGGCCGAGAACGTGCCGCTGCTGATCTGCGCGGGCC
>NZ_JACIYP010000232.1 GCF_014359905.1 Hoeflea sp.
CACCCTGACGCAGACCGCGACCGAGGCGACGCTGGGCGATGACCTGCTGCACGGCGCAGATGCAATCGCCAGGTTCATGTTCGGCGACGCGAAGCACCGTCGGAAAGTCTACTACCTGACCGGCGAGGCGACCAAGGGCCTGCCGCACTTCAAGATGGGGTCGGTGATCTGCGCGCGCAAAAGCACAATCCTGAACTGGATCGCCGAACAGGAGCGCTTCAGTCCGGGTAAGTGACGGCAATCGCAAATGTCCTGAGGTCCGTGACCCATTCGCGGGCTCCATCTTCCATCAGATACATAGCGAACCCCCGCCCCATGACCCTGAAGGACCATCCGCTCGACTTCAACGAAGCGCCGCCCGCCCGCAAAGCGCGTGCCACCACCCGCATGTCGGTGGCCAGGCTGGCGGAACTGCTGAACGACCGGATCGGCGATCTTGCCGTTGCATTGCTCGGCACCCCTAACCGCGAACTGTCCAGCCAGCAGCAGCTTCGCTTCGGGACCAAAGGCAGCGTGGCGGTGGAAATCGGGGGCAAGGATGTCGGGCGCTGGTATGACCATGAGGCAGGCGCTGGCGGCGCGGGGCTGGAACTGATCCGCCATCATCTCGGGCTGGACGAAAAACCCGCATGGGATTGGGCGCGTAACTGGCTGGGCGAACAGGCGATGCCGTCCTCCTGGACCACCAAACCGGCCCCCGCCCCTGCCTCAGTCGCTGCCCGCCCCGTTGACCTGTCTGATGCTGAACGCGCCACCAAGGTCGCCGAAATCGTCCGTCAGACCGAAAGCCCGAACGGCACGCCCGTCCACACCTATCTGCTGGGGCGCGGGATCGGCGTTCAGCCACCCGACTGCATCCGCTTTCGTCAAAACGCCTATGGCAGCTACGGCGCGATGGTCGCGCTGGCCACCGATGCGGCTGGTGAGGTTCTGGCCATCCAGCAGGTCTATCTGACCACCGACGGTAAGAAGGCCCCGCTCAATCCGGTCAAGCGCACCAACAAGGCGGTCGAAGGCTGGGCCGAACGTTCCGCCGTACGTCTGCAAGGGCGCGAACCGCTTGTGCTCTGCGAGGGGGTGGAAACCGCGCTGTCGATTTGGCAGGCCACCGGTCAGGAGGTCTGGGCCTGCCTCGGCATCTCGAACATTGCTCGCGCGCCCGTCCCCGACAAGGCCACGGTCATCATCGCCCGCGATGGCGACGCGCCCGGCAGCAAGGCCGAGGGCCAAATCCTGCGCACCGCCAGCACTCTCGTTGCACGCGGGATGACGGTGCACATGGCCATTCCGCCCGAAGGTGAGGATTTCAACGACATTCTGGTGCGCGAGGGCGAAGACGCTGTCCGTAGTCGCATCGCAGCAGCCGAACCTTTGCGCGCCGACCAGGCCGATACCCGCAACAAGGATCTCTACATCGGGTCCGACGTCGAGATCGCCAAACGGGTCCGCGAAGACCTGACCGCCCGTCACGGGCGCATCGTCCATGCAGAGGGCGCGTTCTGGCGCTATGGCGGCACCGAGTGGGAGGCCATCGAGGACCATCTGATCCGGCTTCCGGTCCACGCCTATGACGGCGCGGATTTCATGACGGCGGCGGGCGAACCCTCGCGCGTCAAGCTGAGCAGATCCCGCGTGGACTCCGTGCTGAACGAATGTGCCGCCCTCTGCGCCGAACCGCACTTCTTCGAAAACCCGCCCGCCGGGATCAACTGCACCTCGGGCTTCATCCGTTTCGATGCCAGTGGCACGCCCCATCTCGAGGCGCATCACCGCAATCACCGCTGCCGCCACACCCTGCCCGGCCATTGGCACGCGGGCATGCCCGGCACAGCGCCCGAAGGCTCCTTGCTGCATCGCCTGCTGACCGGCAGTTTCAAGGGTGACCCCGAGGCGCAGGCCAAATGCGATCTTCTCGCCGAGATCTGCGGATCGGCCGCGCTGGGCTATGCGACCCGTATGCTGCAACCTCGCGCTGTCGTGCTGCATGGCAGGTCGGCCGAGAACGGCAAGAGCCAGTTTCTCGATCTCGCCCGCGGCCTCCTGCCCCCCAGCGCCATCTGCTCCGTTCCCGCCTCGCAAATGGGCGACGAGAAGCATGTCCTCGGCCTGGTCAGCAAGCTTCTGAATGCATCCGACGAGTTGTCGGCGGAAGCCATCGCTTCGGACGCATTCAAGGCTGTCGTTACCGGCGATCCTGTCCAGGGGCGCGATGTCTACAAAAGCCGGGCCGAGTTCCGCTCGGTGGCACAGAACATCTTTGCCACGAACACCCTGCCTGGGTTCAAGGGGGGTGTGGACCGGGGTGTCCAGCGCCGCCTGCTGGTGATCCCCTTCGCCAGAACTATCCCGATCCCGGAGCGGATCGAGGGCATCGGCAAGCGGATCGCCTCCGAAGAAGCCGATCTTCTGCTGGCATGGGCGGTCCATGGCGCGGCGCGTCTGATCCGGCAACGCAATTTCGCCATCCCCGAAAGCTGTCAACAGGCGCTGGTCGAGTGGGTGCTGGGCGAAGACCCGGTGCTGGCCTGGATCGACGCCTGCGTGCGGGTGCAGCCCATCGTGAACGGTGGCCCGATGCTTGCCACCCGTGACGCGCACCTCAGGTTTCAGAACTGGGCGCTGGCCGAGGGCTTCAAGACCGAGAAGATGCCAGCGATCAACGGCTTCGTGCAGCGCGTCCAGGCCCAGGTGGCGGGGATCCAGCACAAGCGCACCAGCACGGGGCGGTTCTTCCTCGGCATCACAGTGACGCAAGGGTGACGCAAGAATGACGGGCTTTCCCCTGCAACCCATTGAAAGTGTTGAGATGACGCACTTGGCCCGAACCTTTTCATATAAGGGGGAAATCCACACAACCCTGAATACACATTACCCCCCTTATATAAAGTGTTGCTCGGGAGGGTGCGTCATCTCAACACTTTCAACGGCTTACGACCCGCAGCCCGTCATTCCTGCGTCATTCTTGCGTCATGCGCCGGGCCGCGCGGGCGGGTCTGAGGGGCGCAAATCGGGAAGGATCGGGAAAGCGATGGTTCCTTTTGGGCCGATTTGTATGCGGGGGAGCGCAGCGCATGACCCCGCCAGCGTCAGGGGGCGAATTTGACTAAACTCAACGCCTCAGAAACCAAGACCGCCTTCGCCACACGGGTCGGCCTGACCAAGGGCCGCATCTCGCAGTTGGTGGCCGAGGGTCTGCCAGTGCGATCCGATGGAAAGATCGACGTCGCCGTGGGGCTGGCCTGGATCGAGGACAATCTTGATCCGTCGCGTCGCAACAAGGGTGGCGGCGCCGCTGCCCCTGCCCGCGTTTCGACCACGCTGGCCGAGGCCAAACGCCTGCATGAGATCGTCAAGGTGCAGCGAGCCAAGCTCGCGTTCGAACGCGAACAGGGTCAGCTGGTCGAAACCGTCGCCGCCACCAGGACCGTGTTCGCCCGCGCGCGTGCCGAACGTGATGCGCACATGGCATGGGTGCAGCGCACCGCACCGCTGCTGGCCGCCGAGGTCGGGGCCGATCCGCGTGCCACCTTTGCCGCCCTTGACCGGATGATGCGCGAACATCTCGAATACCTGGCCGACATGCCGTTGGGGAGTTTTGGCGATGGTGCCTGAAATTGACGTCGCTTGGCGGCGCGGCATCCGACCGGAACCGCCCATCCCGGTGTCGGACTGGGCCGACCGCCATCGCATCCTGCCGCCGACCTCGGCGGAACCGGGGCGCTGGCGCACGGACCGCACGCCCTACCTGCGCGCGGTGATGGACGCGCTGTCCACCTCCAGCCCCTATGAACGGGTCGTACTGATGAAGGGCGCGCAGACGGGCGGATCGGAGGCCGGACTGAACTGGCTCGGCTACATCATCCAGAACGCCCCCGGCATCGCCATGCTGGTCATGCCCTCGCTCGACATGGTGCGCCGCAACACCACCGTGCGGATCGACCCGTTGATCGAGGCCACTCCTGCCCTGCGTGACCTCGTGTCAGCCCCGAGGTCGCGTGATGCTGGCAACAGCCTGTTCCGCAAATCCTTCCCCGGCGGCCAGCTGGTGATGACCGGGGCGAACAGCGCGGTGGGGCTGCGCTCGACGCCGGTCCGCTACCTGTTCCTGGACGAGGTGGACGGCTATCCCGGCGATGCGGATGGGGAGGGCGATCCCGTCGATCTGGCCATCCAACGCACCATCACCTTCCGGGGGCGGCGCAAGATTTACATGGTGTCGACCCCGACGCTGAAAGGCCATTCCCGCATCGAAGCGGCCTATCTCGACAGCGATCAGCGGTATTTCCACGTCCCCTGCCAGCATTGCGGCGACATGGCCCCGATCACCTGGGCACGCATCCGGTGGCCAGAAGGACAGCGCGACGCGGCCTATCTGGTCTGCGATGCCTGCGGTGGCGTGCATCATGAACACGAAAAGCCGCGCCTGATGTCTGCCGGTGAATGGCGTCCGACCGCGCTGGGCGATGGCCGTACGGCGGGGTTCCACCTGTCATCGCTCTATTCCCCATGGGAGACTTGGGCCGAGATCGCGCAGGAACATGCCCGCGTCGCCAAGGACCCGGCGCGCCTGCAGGTCTGGGTCAACACCAAGCTGGGCGAGTCCTGGGAGGACCAGGCGGGCGACACCGTTCCCGCCGACCCGCTGATGGCGCGGCGCGAGGATTGGGGCAGCGACCTCGCCCCCGGCGTGGCCGTATTGACGGCGGGTGTCGATGTCCAAGGCGACCGGCTCGAGGTGCAGATCGTTGGCTGGGGCCGCGATGAAGAAGCATGGGTCATCGACTATCGCGTCATGTGGGGCGACCCTTCCGGCCCGCGCCTGTGGTCCGATCTGGATGGCGTGCTGAACGGCACCTGGGGCGACCTGGCCGTGCGCGCCGTTGCCGTGGATACCGGCGGCCACCACACCAAGATGGCCTACGAGTTCTGTCGCACTCGCCTCGCCCGCCGCATCTGGGCCATCAAGGGCCGGGGCGGCCCCGGCATCCCGGTCTGGCCCCGTCGCCCTACCCGCAGCAATAAGG
>NZ_JACIYP010000233.1 GCF_014359905.1 Hoeflea sp.
CTAATCATTTCCAGAACGCCGTAACCGACATTTAGAATCACGACGATCCAGAGCGCGCGGCGGTAGCCCGGGTCCTGATGGGCCGCACTTTGCTGAAGGTCCTCGTCGCTCTCGATGCGGTCGAACCCATATCCCGTTGTCTCAACGGCTTTTTCAATCTCCGGCAGGCTTGCTTCAGGGACTTTCAGAGTCATGATATGGGTCGCCGCTGATACTTTCACTGCGTCGGGCGCGACACCCGCAGACTGCGCCGCCCGCTCGATCTGGGCGGCATCCTTGGCGCAATCCATTCCGGAAACCCGGTAACGGACGGGCGACGTATCTGCTGTCGATCGGGTGCTTTCGGTGTTGGCCATCGGTGCAATACTCCTGCTAAAGTGGATCAAGTTCAAACATATCAGCAAGGAGTGATATGATGCAAGTCTTCGCCGATCGCAATGCTGCGGCCGCTGGCATCGAGCGTAGGGCAAAGCTCTTTCGCGGTCTTGCCGACCCGAGCCGACTGGCGATACTGGGCGTGCTGTGTGAAGGACCGTTGGTTGTTCACGAGATCGTCAAACGCACAGGGCTATCGCAGCCCAACGTGTCAAATCATTTGCGATGCCTTCTGGATTGCGGACTTGTCGCCAGCGACCGCGATGGGCGCTTCATTCGCTACCGGATCAGCAGTCCGCGCATAGCAGCTCTTTTAAATGATGTAGACGCCCTGCTTGATGTGGTCGCAGAAGGTGTTGGGGCTTGTGACAATTATCGCGAAGCGTGAACGATAATATCCCAATGCACGTCATCACGACCACTTCCGCGTGAGGCAAAATTTTATATGGGGCTTGCTGCCAAACGTGTTGAAAAGACCCATTATTGAAAGCGCTCAATTTAACTGCTCGGCATAGCGAGTTAAGGATCACAATTGAAGCGAAGATCAAGACGAGGCCCGGCATCGTGGCAGTAGCCTGGTTTCACCCCACAGATCGTGACAGCGCTTAGACTGATAAAGAAACGAACGGGCCCGAAGTATTACCGAGATCGTCTGGCATCAAAATTTCTCTTGAACCTCTAGTAGCTTTAGGAGTTAAGCCACCGACATAGAACGGCACCATGGAGCAAGTTGCCAATAACGCCTCACTCTTTCCCGGGCGAACAACACTGCGTTCGGGGTAAGGTTCGGTTTGCCGTCCAATGCGTGAACGGAGCAATCTATATGCTGACAAGACGACACTTCATCCAGACGACTACCGCATTGTTCTCGGCGTCTATCTCGAGTCCGCTCCTCGCTGACACCTGGCCCACTGAAGCGGAAAAGGCGGCTTGGGATGCACAGATTACACCGCCGGGCTATAACCCAGCCACATCAAACCCGTGGGGCCTGCATCCGCGTTTTCTGCCGCAGCGGGTTGTAGCTAAAGATGGACTTGTGGCCGGTGACATCCATGTCGATGCTGTTGCGCGCTATCTTTACCATATCGAGGAAGGCGGAACGGCGATGCGCTATGGCGTAGCGATTGCTCGTGGCAAACTTTATGAGCCGGGCGTCTACACGATCAAGCGCAAGGTCATGTGGCCGCATTGGCAGCCAACACAGAACATGATTGACCGCGACCCGGAGCTCTACGCCGACATCGCTGACGGTATGGAACCCGGACCTGAGAACGCGCTCGGGTCACGGGCGCTTTATCTCTATGTTGGGGACCGAGACACCTATCTGCGCATCCACGGTACACCACAGCCACGAAGCATCGGCGGCCGAGCAAGTTCCGGTTGCGTCCGGATGGTCATGGCGCACATAAACGATCTGTATCCGAATGTGGAGATTGGCTCGACGGCGTTCCTATATTCGGCCGAGGACAGCGTGACTCCGCAGAGTTGACCCAAGCCGCGCCGTCAATCCGACGCTTGGACGCGTCAATCAGGATTGGCGCGCGACGCAGATGGGATTGCCGCCTGCCGATCGCAACGGGACCAAGGTCGTTTCCACAGGCCCACTATGCGCATACCAATAGCAATTATCTTCGGGACGTAGCCGTGCCGTGATGAGATCCTGGTCGGGTGCAGCGAGGGCTGCGACAGACTCTGGAATATTCCCGATCCTGAATGGATCGTTGTCTTCCTTCGGAGGCACCGCACAGCCAGCCAGGGCCAATGTTGCAACCATGATCACCGCATATTTTTGAAGCATATCTATCTCACTCTTTGGCAGGTCAGCCGCGTCTTCAGACTTAGCGGCGCGTTTCAAGGTTCCGTAGGTCGGTGTCCTTATTTGACCAAGTTTTGGTTTTTGCTCTTGAAGCTCTAGTTACTGTAGGGGCTATCTCAATGTGGAATGAACGAATCCCGAGGTCAATCCCATGTCTTCCAATGGCCACCGCCACGACCACAAGCACAGCTCTGACTGCAGTCACGATCATGTTGATGATCACAAACATGCGAGCGTAGCTCGCTACTCTCATGGAGATGGTGCTGCGTGCTGCGGTGCTGGAGCCAACACGGGACCGGCAGAATCCATCCCCTCGAATGGGCGAAGTTTTCAAGTTTCCGGTCTGGATTGTGCCGAAGAGGTGGCAATCCTGAATAGGGTGGTCGGTCCAAAAGTCGGCGGGACTGAGCATCTGGCGTTCGATGTCATCAATGGGCGGATGACAATTCTGGATACCGCAGTCGGGATTTCGGACAACGAGATTTCGCAACTGGTCGCGAGTACCGGCATGAGCGCAAAACCGTGGGACGCCGACAACGCAGCAGAGAATCAGGCCGCGCATCTGGCACGTCAAAAGCGGTTTACCGCGCTCAGCGGCGGCTTCTGGGTGGCAGGTTTTCTCTACCACATCGTCGAAACCGGCATGGGTGGTGCGCTCGGGCTATTCGCAGGGCACGGAGAAATGCCGATGCCACTCGCGGAAGCAGGGTTATTCGCGGTGGCAATTCTCTTCGGGGTCTGGCTGGTCGCGCCCAAGGCTTGGTCTTCCGCGCGACGGTTTTCCCCTGACATGAACTTGTTGATGGTGGTCGCAGTGGCGGGTGCCATCGGGCTGGGCGAATTCTTCGAGGCCGCGACGGTTGCGTTTTTCTTCTCACTTTCGCTTTACCTTGAGAGCTGGAGTGTGGGGCGGGCCCGCAACGCGGTATCGGCCTTGCTGGATCTGGCGCCGCCGACAGCTCGGGTGATCCGATCAGATGGCAGCGAAACCGATGTGCCTGCGGCAGAGGTCGCCGTGAACGATCGCTTCATTGTGCGCGGCGGCGACCGCATCCCCCTCGACGGTGAAGTGGTGGAGGGGGCGGGAGCCGTCGATCAGGCTCCCATTACCGGAGAAAGCGCGCTCGTGCCAAAGGAGCCGGGCGATGAGGTCTATGCCGGCACGATCAACGGCGAAGGCACACTGACGGTACGAGCGACCAAGGCAGCTTCCGACACAGTGTTGGCCAAGATCATCCGTATGGTCGGTGATGCCCATGCCCGCCGCGCGCCGGTCGAGCAATGGGTGGCGAAATTCGCGCGCATTTATACACCCATCGTGATGGCGGTGGCGATCACCATCGCGGTGGTGCCGCCACTCTTGCTCGGCGGCGCCTGGGACTATTGGTTCTACAATGCGCTGGTCCTTCTTGTCATCGCATGTCCTTGCGCACTGGTCATTTCTACGCCGGTGTCCATTGTAGCAGCGCTGGCCGCTTCGGCGCGAGCAGGGGTGCTCATCAAGGGCGGCGCTTATGTCGAAGCGCCAGGGCGCACCACAGCGCTGGCGATGGACAAGACGGGAACGATCACCATGGGCGAGCCTGAGGTGGCGGCGGTTCACCCGCTGGGTGAAGCCTCCGCTCGCGAAATCATCACGCTGGCAGCCAGTCTGGAGGCGCGGTCCTCGCACCCGCTGGCACGCGCCATCCTCGCGCGCGCAGAAAGCGATGGTGTTTCCGTGTCTGCCGCAGAGGACACGCGGACCGTGCCTGGGCGCGGGCTCGAAGGACGCGCCGACCGGCGCGCGATCTGGCTCGGATCAGATCGGTTTGCCCAAGAGAAAGGTTTCAGCAATGCCATTCCGGCGGATCTTCGGGACCGGATCGAAGGGGCAGGCAGCACCCTGGTTGCCGTGGGTGACGAGACCGGCGTGACCGGCGTGCTGGAGCTTCGTGACCGCATTCGCCCCGATGCAAAGGGTATCGTTGCGCGTCTGCACGCGCAGGGTGTGAAGACAATCGTGATGTTGACGGGCGACAACGAACGCACCGCACGTGCGGTGGCGGCCGAGGTCGGCATTGACGAGGTGCGCGCCGAACTCTTGCCAGAAGACAAGGTGAAGGCCATCGAGGAACTGGTGGAATGCCACGATATGGTGGCGATGATCGGCGACGGCGTGAACGACGCGCCCGCAATGGCGCGCGCGCATTATGCCATTGCCATGGGGGCTGTCGGATCGGATGCGGCGATCGAAACGGCAGATATTGCACTGATGACCGACGATCTGGCTCGAGTGCCGTGGCTGATTACTCACTCTCGGCGGACAATGACGATTATCCACCAGAATATCGGTATATCGCTGGCAACAAAGGCGCTGTTCGTCGGGCTGACCGCGTTCGGGATGGCCTCGATGTGGGGCGCCATCGCTGCGGATGTAGGCGTTTCCCTGTTGGTGGTCGCCAATGCGCTGCGGCTTTTGAACGGCCATCGGATCAAGGACGGGCCTTCGGGCGGTGAACCGGTGGGCGAGCAGATGGCGAAGGGAGCACTGGCGCACGGTCATTGATCCGACGTCTTCGGTAGAGTAACCTCTGGCACCAACAGACCTCGCAAAAAGGGGCGTCGAGCAGTGACAAACACCAGATTTCCACGGCGCGCCTTTTTGATGGGCGGATTGGCCGCCTTCCTGTCAGGTTGTGCCAGCAAGTTCCGGTCGTACAACGGACCCGAAGTGACCCGGCTACGCATGTATAAGGCACAGCGGTTTCTGGTTCTGGACGGGGTGGATGACGTCTTGCGGACCTACCCCATCGGATTAGGCTTCGAGCCCGAAGGT